>NZ_JBHVTN010000005.1:0-350986 GCF_042884655.1 Pseudarthrobacter sp. NPDC058119 | reverse complement strand
GAGCCAGGATCAAACTCTCCGTTGAAAACAAACAGACACAACCAAACACACCGGAAATAACGGCACGAAAGGCTGCACAAAATTTGAAACCAGCTAAAAACACCAAACCACACCACAGGGGCGGCACGATTCGGCAAATTCAACCAATTACATACATAATCGGTATCAACAAACTTGGCACACTATTGAGTTCTCAAACAACAGACACACCCGGCACCACCCAAACCAACATTCAGGATCGCTCCGGAGCAACTTTTCAAACTTACCCGCTGGCTTCCCGCGTGTCAAACCGGCGTCCGCGACCATCCTCAGCGTATGCTTGGGGGATCGGTTTTCCGTCTGACTCCGTGGAGCAGCGCGGAAATAAACTGTACCACCACTCTTCCCGGTTCGCCAGTCGGCACCTTTCAGGGACTCCGCAGGCAGCCGAAAGGCCCGGAATCACGCGGATTCCGGGCCTTTCGCAGTTCGCCGGTTGGACGGATCAGCCGGCCGTTGACGTTCCCGGCTTGAAGTACGCCGCACCCAGCGGGGGCAGCGTGACGGTCAGCGTGGCCGGCTGGCCATCCTGTCCGTCCTCCGAGGCCTTGAGCTCCCCCTCGTTCAGCACACCGGATCCGCCGTAGGTGCTGTGGTCGGTGTTGAGCACCTCGGTCCAGGCCCCTGCCGCCGGAACCCCCAGGGTGTAGCCGACATGCGGGGCGCCGGAGAAGTTGATGGCACAGACCAGGGGGTTGCCGTCGGCGTCCCACCTGATGAAGGACAGGACGTTGCGGTCCGAGTCTCCCCCGTTGATCCACTGGAAGCCGGCCGGAACGTTGTCCTGGGTGTACAGGGCAGGGGTGGATGCGTAGAGCTCGTTGAGGTCCTTGGTGAGCAGCTGCAGTCCACGGTGGGCGGGAATGTCTGCAAGCCACCAGTCAAGGCCGTGCTGCTCGGACCATTCCGCTTCCTGGCCGAACTCGGTGCCCATGAAGATGAGCTGCTTGCCGGGATGCGCCCACTGGTACGCAAAGAAGGCGCGGAGGTTCGCCAGCTGCTGCCAGCGGTCACCGGGCATCTTGCGGAGCATGGAGCCCTTGCCGTGGACAACCTCATCGTGGCTGATGGGCAGCAGGAAGTTCTCCGTGAACGCGTACACCAGGGAGAACGTCACCGTGCCGTGGTGCCACCTGCGGTTGTAGGGATCTTCCGAAATGTACTTCAGCGAATCGTGCATCCAGCCCATGTTCCACTTGAGGCCGAATCCCAGGCCGCCGTGGCTGGTGGGGGCGGTGACGCCGGGGAACGCCGTGGATTCCTCGGCGATCATGACGGCGCCGGGGTGGGTTTTGTAGACCGTCGCGTTGACTTCCTGCAGGAAGGAGATGGCCTCAAGGTTCTCCCTGCCGCCGAAGCGGTTGGGCCGCCACTGGCCTTCCTGGCGTGAATAGTCGAGGTAGAGCATGGAGGCTACCGCGTCTACGCGCAGGCCGTCGATGTGGAATTCCTCCAGCCAGTAGAGCGCGTTGGCCACCAGGAAGTTGCGTACCTCGGTGCGGCCGAAGTCGAAGATCAAGGTGCCCCAGTCCGGGTGCTCTCCAAGGGCCGGGTCGGAGTGCTCGTAGAGGGCCTCGCCGTCAAACTTTGCCAGCGCCCAGGCGTCCTTCGGGAAGTGCGCGGGCACCCAGTCCAGCAGGACGCCGATCCCGGCCTGGTGAAGGGAGTCCACAAGGTAGCGGAACTCGTCGGGGTGGCCGAAGCGGGAGGTGGGCGCGTAGTAGGACGTGACCTGGTAGCCCCAGGAACCGCCGAACGGGTGCTCCGCCACGGGCATGAACTCCACGTGCGTGAACCCGAGCCATTTGACGTACTCCACCAGTTCCTGGGCGAGTTCCCGGTAGCCAAGGCCCAGGCGCCAGGATCCCAGGTGAACCTCGTAGACGCTCATGGCGGAGTTATGGGGGTCGCGCTTGGCCCGCGCTTCCATCCAGTCGTCGTCCTTGAAGGCGTAGGACGGTTCCACGACCCTGGAGGCAGTCAACGGGGGCACCTCGGTGCCAAAGGCGAGCGGATCGGCCTTCTCAACCCAGTAGCCGCCCCGCGTCAGGATTTCGTATTTGTAGCAGGCCCCTGCCGCGACGCCGGGGAGGAACACTTCCCATACGCCGGAGGAACCGAGGGAGCGCATGGAGTGCTCACGTCCGTCCCAGGCGTTGAAGTCGCCCTTGACGCGGACGGCCTGCGCATTGGGGGCCCATACGGCGAAGGAGACACCGTTGACGTCCCCCAGCCCGGACTTGTAGTGGCGGACATGGGCGCCAAGCACCTGCCACAGTTTTTCGTGCCGGCCTTCCCCGATGAGGTGCAGGTCCACTTCACCCACCGTTGGCAGGTAGCGGTAGGGCTCATCGACGGTCACGGGGTCCTTGCCCGGGTAGGTGACCGAGAGCCGGTAGTCCGGAACATGGCCCTGTTCCAGTGGTTCCAGGACGGCAACCCAGACCCCGTGGGCCTCGTGTTCCATGGGAGTTTCGCCGGCCCGCGTGACCACGGTGACTGCTTCGGCCAGGTGCTTCACGGTCCGGATGGTGACATGCCCAAAGTCGTCCAGGTGCGCGCCCAGGACGGAATGGGGGGCGTGGTGTTCACCGTTCGCGATTCTGCCCAGGGTGCCTTCATCCACGTGCAGGGGCACCCCCGGGCGGTCAGTTCGTGCTGAGCCTGTCATTTCGTTACCTTCCGATGCTGCGCCGGCGGAGTCGCCGGCACCGTTACTGCCCAGGAGCCGCCTGGAGGCGTTTACTGGAATCGCCACCCAGTCGGGCCTGTTCCGCATTTCATAAACAACTTCGTACAGCGCCTTGTCCAGCCACAATGCCACAAACAGCGGTGAGGTCCGGTCCACCGTTCCGGGGATGACGGCGGCATACCCGGCGAGGAAGGCGTCGGCGCAGTCGTCAACCCAGCTGTCCGGCACCTGCGCGCCTTCCTGCTCGCGCTGGGCTGCCCCCGCAGCGTAGTCGAAGGACCGAAGCATCCCGACGACGTCGCGCAGCGGTACATCCGGGACGTTGCGCTCGGCGATGGGCCGCAGCGGTTCCCCTTCGAAGTCCAGGATGGCCCAGCGGGACCCGTCCCCCGACGGGCCGGTGACCTGCAGGATCTGGCCCAGGTGGAGGTCGCCGTGGATGCGCTGGAGCGGCCCGGCGGGGGTCTTGTCCAGGTTCGCCAGCAGGGCGTCCAGGGCATCGTCGTAAGGTCCTACGGCGGCACGGGCTTCGGCCCAGGCGGTCCGGACACGTTGTGCAACAGCCGGTCCTGCCCCCTTGCCGACGTCGGGCCCGGTCGACTGCCCCAGGGCCTCTGCCAGGCGCTTGTGCACGGTGGCCGTTGCCGCGCCAAGGGCCTTGGCCTCCGCGGTGAAGTCCGTGCCGGAGCGGGCAGCGTCGACGGCGAGGCGCCAGGCATCGCGGCCGCCGGCGAGGAATTCGTGCGCCACTGCGAGTTCGCCTTGGACGTACCGGGTTCCCTGGCCCGTGCCGTTGGAGGCATGGTTGCTGTTCCCCAGCCACTCCCCCCTGACCCAGCCAAGCGTGGCCGGGACTTCAGCGGTCCCGGCCTTCGTCAGGGCGGCCCCCACTTCGATCTCCGGGTTGGTCCCCTCCGAAAGGACCCGGAAGAATTTCACCATGGCCGCGGACTCGCCGTCGTCCACGATGACGGAACTGTTGGACTGCTCGCCGGAGAGAACCTTCACAACCCCCTTGGCCGTCGGCAGGCGGTAGGGACCTTCAACCCGGAAACCGGTCGCAGTTCCGCTGTCCGCTTTTCCTTCCTGCCGGATGAGCTCCAGCCAGGCGCCCACGAAGTCGGGGTCGTGGACGGCGTCGTAAACCCAGGGGCGGGTTGGATCCATTCCGGCTGCTTCCCCTACCAGTGCCCGCTCCATTCCCCCGGCCGGTGCCGGCCGGAAACTCAGGGGGACCTGCACCACCGAGGTGCGTTGGCCGCCGTCGGGCCCCTGGGTGGTGACGCTGAGGAGGAATACGGCCAGGGCCGCGTGCCCGCTGGCGTCCGCCAGGCCCAGGCTGCCGGCCTGGGAGATGGCGAAATCGGGGGTTTTGATCGGGAACCAACGCTGCTGCGGCAGCCATTCCTTGAGCAGCGCGGTGAGGGCGGGGGTGAGGATTGGCTGGTTCATCTCAGTTCTCTATCGACAGGATGGGCATGGCCTGGGTGTATGGCGACGAGGGACTGGACCCCGCCGACCGCATCCGGAGCCAGAAGAAATCGTGGCTTCCGATGGTCAGGGTGAGTGTGCCGTCGTCGCCGATGCCGGGGAAGACCTGCCCGCCAAACACATCGCGGAGGCCCCTGCCGGCGTACTCGGGAATCCGCAGCGTGGCAGCGACCGGGTGCTGGGACAGGTTGAAGGCGCACAGGATGGTCTCGGAGTCGGCCCCCGCGGGGTTGTTGTCCGGGAGTTCGCGCAGGTAGGCCAGGACGGCGTCGTGGTCTGCTTCCACATGCTTGAAGCCGCCCAGCCCGAACGCCGGGTGGTTCTTGCGGACGCTCAGGATCTGCCGGGTCCAGCGCAGCAGGGAGCCGGAGTGCGCCGCTTCAGCTTCCACGTTGGCCATGGCGTAGTTGTACACCAGCGACTGGATGGGCGGGAGGTACAGCTTGCCGGGGTCCGCATGGGAGAAGCCGGCGTTACGGTCGGGGTTCCACTGCATGGGCGTGCGGACGGCGTCACGGTCCTCGAGCCAGATGTTGTCCCCCATGCCGATCTCGTCGCCGTAGTAGAGGAAGGGGCTGCCGGGAAGCGAGAGCAGCAGCGCGTTGATCAGCTCTATCTCTGCCCGGGAGTTGTCGAGCAGGGGCGCCAGCCGGCGGCGGATGCCGATGTTGGCCCGCATGCGCGGGTCCGGCGCGTACCAGCCCAGCATGGCGGCGCGCTCGTCGGCGGTGACCATCTCCAGGGTCAGTTCATCGTGGTTGCGGAGGAAGGTACCCCACTGTGCGCCCTCGGGGATGTCCGGGGTGTCGCGCATGGTCTCGATGATGGGTGCGGCCTTCTGGTCGCGGAGCGCGTAGTAGAGGCGGGGCATGATGGGAAAGTGGAACGCCATGTGGCATTCGGGTTCCTCAACGGTGCCGAAGTACTCCACCACTTCATTGGGCGGCTGGTTCGCTTCGGCGATGATCACGCGCCCTGGGTAGCTTTCATCCACCATTTCCCTGAGCCGGCGGAGGAACTCGTGGGTGGCGGGCAGGTTTTCGCAGTTGGTGCCCTCCTCCTCGAAAAGGTACGGGATGGCATCCGCCCGGAAACCGTCAATGCCCTGGTCCAGCCAGAACCGGACCACGTCGAAGACGGCGTCGATGACCTTGGGGTTTTCGAAGTTCAGGTCCGGCTGGTGGCTGAAGAACCGGTGCCAGAAAAACTGGCGGCGGATCGGGTCGAACGTCCAGTTCGATTCTTCCGTGTCGACGAAGATGATGCGGGCATCCTGGTATTTTTCGTCGGTATCGCTCCAGACATAAAAGTCCCCGAACGGGCCATCCGGGTCCTTCCTGGACTCCTGGAACCAGGGGTGCTGGTCAGAGGTGTGGTTCAGCGGAAGGTCGATGATCACCCGGACGCCGCGGGCATGGGCCTCCGCCACCAGCCTTTTGAAGTCGCTGATGGTGCCAAACTCGTCCAGGACCGAGTTGTAGTCCGATATGTCATAACCGCCGTCACGCAGCGGCGACTGGAAAAACGGGGGCAGCCACAGGCAGTCGACGCCGAGCCACTGCAGGTAGTCGAGCCGGTCGATGAGTCCGGAGAAGTCCCCGGACCCATCGCCGTTGGCATCCGAAAAGGCCCTGACAAGCACTTCATAGAACACTGCCTTGCGGTACCACAGAGGGTCATGCTGGAGGCCCGGCGCATTTAGCTCGAAAGTGCTCTTAGGGGTGAAGTGGCCGGAACCTTGCGGATTGAAGGTCACTGATGCGCTCTCCTCACGCTCAGGATGTGGGCCGGCTCCACGTGCGGATCAAGCCGCACGTAGTTGAACTCGCCCCACTCCCAGCTCTGGCCGGAGAGGAGGTCGTCCACGTAGAAGCCGCCGCCGGGAGTGATGTCCTGCGGGTCCAGTTCCAGGGCTGCCAGGTCCAGGGCCACGCTGCACTCCTTGGTCACGTGCGGGTCCACGTTGACCACCACGATGATGGTGTCCTTGGATCCGTCGGGAAGGGTTTTGTGCTTGGAGTAGACCACCGTTGAATCGTCGGTGCTGTTGTGGACCGTCAGGTTCTGGAGGTCAAGCAGCGCGGGGTGGTCCCGCCGGATGTGGTTCAGCCGCGTGATGTACGGGGCCAGCGAGCGCCCGGACTCTGCGGCCGCGTCCCAGTCGCGCGCCTTGTACTCGAACTTTTCGTTGTCGATATACTCCTCGGCACCGGGCCGGGCCACGTGTTCGTACAGTTCGTAGCCGGCGTACACGCCCCACAGCGGGCTGCCCGTGGAAGCCAGCACCGCCCTGATGCGGAACGCGGCGGGTCCGCCGTACTGCAGGTACTCCGTGAGGATGTCCGGGGTATTGACAAAGAAGTTGGGGCGGAAGAAGGCCGGCGACTCGTGGCTTACTTCTTCAAAGTAGGTCTCGATTTCCTTCTTGGTGTTCCGCCACGTGAAGTAGGTGTAGGACTGCTGGAAGCCTGCCCTGCCCAGTGCGTGCATCATGGCCGGGCGGGTAAAGGCTTCGGCCAGGAATACGACGCCGGGTACCGCTTTGTCCACTTCCGCAATGAGCCATTCCCAGAACCACACCGGTTTGGTGTGCGGGTTGTCGACGCGGAATATCTTGACGCCGTGGCTGACCCACAAGAGCACAATCCGCAGGATTTCCCGGGAAAGGCCTTCGGGATCATTATCGAAATTGAGCGGGTAAATGTCCTGGTACTTCTTGGGCGGGTTTTCCGCGTAGGCAATGCTGCCGTCCACCCTGGTGGTGAACCATTCCGGATGGGACTGCACCCAGGGGTGGTCCGGGGCAGCCTGGAGCGCCAGGTCCAGGGCCACTTCCAGTCCCAGTTCGTTGGCTCGTGCCACGAAGGCGTCGAAGTCCTCGAAGGATCCGAGGTCGGGATGGATGGCGTCATGGCCGCCTTCCTTGGCTCCGATGGCCCACGGTGAACCCGGGTCGTGGGGGCCGGCAACAAGCGTGTTGTTGGGCCCCTTCCGGAACTGCACGCCGATGGGGTGGATCGGCGGCATGTAGAGGACGTCGAACCCCATGGCGGCGACGGCGTCCAGCCGCTTGGCCGCGGTCCGGAAGTTGCCCGAGGTCCAGGCGCCGGTGTTGTGGTCCTTGACGGCACCTTCGGACCGGGGGAAGAACTCGTACCAGGCACCCCGCCCGGCCCGGTCCCGCTCCACCAGCAGGGGGTACTTGTCGGAGACGGTGACGAGTTCCCGGATCGGCTGGCGGCCCACGATGTCGGCGATTTCCTGGCTGAACCCGGCACCAAGCCGTTCCTCCGTGCTGCGGGACTGGTCACCCAGGACCTCCGAAGCGTGCCGGAGGGCCGCCCGGTCCACGTCGTCCCGGAAGTCCTCCGCGGACGCTTCGCCCAGCAGTTTGGCACCTTCGGCGAGCATGAGTTCGACGTCGACTCCGGCGTCGATCTTCACCTCGGCGTTGTGGTGCCAGGTGCCGTAGCGGTCGTGCCAGGCTTCGATGACAAAGGACCAGTTCCCCGTTTCCGACGGCGTGAGCACGCCTTCCCAGCGGTCCGTGCCCATGCCCCGTTCCCCGCGGGGCGGGGCGAGGCGTACGCGCTGGCGCTCGGCACCGGAGGGGTCCAGGAGCACGGCGCTGACGCCGAGCTGGTCATGCCCTTCGCGGAAGCAGGTGGCGCCCACCACGATGGCCTCGCCGGGAAGGGCCTTGGCCGGAAACTTGCCGCCCTCGACGACGGGCTGCACGGCGGTAATTGGAAAACGCCCGAACCGCAGGTCCTCGGTGATACTGCGCTGGGGCATTTTGGTGGATGCTGCACTGGTTCCTGAGTTAGTCGTCACAGGCTCGACGTTAGCGAGAAATGCCCCGGATTGCTAAGCCTGCTCACTAAAAACGGTGTGCCGCAGCCGAATTTCTTCACGCCCCTGTCATTTACCCAAAAGAAACCGAAAGCTGGTTCCAGCCGCGCATGTTGTCGGTTAGTGTGGCGCAGGTGAAGGCAATCCGCAGGTTTACGGTCCGTACAGTCCTCCCCGAACCCATTCGGCCCCTGGCCAGGCTGGCCAGCAATTTGCGGTGGTCCTGGCACCGCCCCACCCGCGAACTTTTCGCCGGGCTGAACCCGCGCCTCTGGGAGGAAAGCGGCCAGGACCCCATCGGATTCCTGGGCATGGTCAGCCGCGAGGAATTCCAGCAGCTCGCCGCGGACCAGTCCGTGGTGGAAAGGGTGCGCGCCGCCGAACAGGACCTTGACCGGTACCTCCAGGAGCCGCGCTGGTACCAGGGCCTGGGCCCGGACGCACCAGCCTCCATTGCGTACTTCTCCCCCGAGTTCGGCATCACCGAGGTCCTCCCCCAGTATTCGGGCGGCCTGGGCATCCTCGCCGGCGACCACCTGAAGGCAGCCTCGGACCTTGGCGTCCCCCTGGTCGGGGTGGGCCTGCTGTACCAGGCGGGCTACTTCAAGCAGTCGCTGTCCCGCGATGCGTGGCAGCAGGAGACCTACCCGGTCCTTGACCCGGACGGCCTGCCGCTGACGCTGCTCCGGGAACCGTCTCCCGACGGCAACGGCAAGGCCCTGGAGGTTTCCCTGCCCCTCCCCAACGGGCGCCGGCTCCTGGCACACATCTGGCGGGCCGACGTCGGCCGTGTTCCCCTGCTCCTCCTGGACTCCAACGTGCCGGGCAACGACGACGCCGCCCGCAGCATCACCGACCGGTTGTACGGCGGCGGCGGCGACCACCGGCTGCAGCAGGAACTCCTGCTGGGGATGGGCGGGGTCAAGGCCCTGCGCGCCTTCCAGAAACTCACCGGCTGCGCCGCGCCGGAGGTGTTCCACACCAACGAAGGGCACGCAGGCTTCCTGGGGATCGAACGCATCCAGGAACTGATGTCCGGGGAAGAAGCCCTGACCTTCGACGAAGCCCTCGCCGCGGGCCGCGCCTCCACGGTGTTCACCACCCACACGCCGGTCCCGGCCGGCATCGACCGGTTCGAGATCAACCAGATCAGCCACTTCTTCCAGGCCGGCCTGGCTCCCGACGTCCCGCTGGACCGTGTCCTGGAGCTGGGGCGGGAAAACTACGCGGACGGTAACCCGGCCGTCTTCAACATGGCAGTCATGGGCCTGCGGCTGGCCCAGCGGGCCAACGGAGTGGCCAAGCTCCATGGCGAGGTGTCCCGCGGCATGTTTTCCGCCCTCTGGCCGGGCTTCGACCACTCCGAGGTGCCCATCACCTCGGTCACCAACGGCGTGCACGTGCCCACCTGGGTGGACAGCCGCATCTCCAAGCTCGCCCGCGACCAGTTTGGCAGCGAGGCCGAGGCGCTGGGCAAATGGGACCTGGCCTACAACGTCAGCGACGCCGACGTCTGGGCGCTGCGCCGCGAGATGCGCGCCGCCCTGGTAGAGGATGTCCGCCGCAGGCTCCGGGCCGCGTGGAAGAAGCGCGGCGCGGCCGACGCCGAACTCGGCTGGACCGACAACGTCCTGGACCCGGACGTGCTCACCATCGGCTTTGCCCGCCGCGTGCCCACCTACAAACGGTTGACCCTCATGCTGCGCGAGCCGGCGCGGCTGAAGGCGCTGCTCCTGCACAAGGACCACCCCATCCAGCTGGTGATCGCCGGGAAGTCGCATCCGGCCGATGACGCCGGGAAGAAGATGATCCAGGACCTGGTGCGTTTCTCGGATGATCCGGAGATCCGGCACCGCATCGCGTTCCTGCCCAACTACGACATCGCCATGGCCAGGACCCTGTTCCCGGGCTGCGACGTCTGGCTGAACAACCCGCTGCGTCCGTTGGAGGCCTGCGGCACCTCGGGCATGAAGGCGGCCCTGAACGGCTCATTGAACCTGTCAGTGCTGGACGGCTGGTGGGATGAGATGTACGACGGCGAGAACGGCTGGGCGATTCCCACGGCCAACAACGACGCTTCCCCCGAGGAGCGGGACGACATCGAGGCGGCGGCACTGTACGAGCTGCTGGAAACGCAGGTGGCACCACGCTTCTACGGCAGCACGGTATCCGAGGCTGCAGGCGCTGCCGGCCCCTCCACCACGCCGAGGGAGAAGGTGCCCACCCACTGGGTCTCCATGATCAAGCACACCCTCTCGCACCTGGGACCGCAGGTCTCCGCTGAACGCATGCTCCGCGACTACGTGAACATCCTCTACCGCCCCGCGGCGGAAGCAGGCCGCAGCGCCACCGCCAACTCGTACACCCAGGCCCGCGCACTGGCGTCGTGGTCGGCCAAGGTGCGCGGCGCCTGGCCGCAGGTCCACGTGGAGCACGTGGATTCGGTGGGCGTGTCCGAGGACCCGCAGATCGGCGACACCCTCCAGGTCAACGCCTACGTGGCCCTGAACGCCCTCACCCCGGAGGACGTCTGCGTCGAGGTGGCCTATGGCAGGGCCGAAGAGAACGACACCCTGGCCGACATCACCATGATGGAACTCCAGGTGAAGGAGGACCTGGGCAACGGCCGCCACCTGTTCAGCAGCTCCCTGGTGATCGACCGCTCCGGGCCGTTCGGCTACACCGTCCGCGTCCTGCCCCGGCATGACGCCCTCGCCTCGAAGGCCGAGCTCGGGCTGATCGTGAACGCTTAGCCCTTTTCGGGTCGGACCGGCAGGCCTGCTTCCTGGCGGGCCTGCCGGTCCGTTTAGGGAGGCAGCTTAGAGCAGCACGGCGGTGACGGCGAGGTCCTTGCCCGCGTACCGTTCCGCGTCCTGCAGGATCTCGCAGATGATCCCGAACGACCGGTCAGCGCGGAACGGCGCCGCCACCTGCCACAGCAGCGTGACGGGAGGGTTGCCGTTCCCGTTGATGCTGTCCGCGAAGTCGTGGAGCGAGTCGTTCAGCGCATCGAGGTTCACGCCGTAATGCTCGGGAAAGTCCAGCACCTCGCCAAAGGTCTCCAGGACGGTGCGTTTACTGTCCGCCGGAGGGACCACCACGCTGCGGCGCCCGGCGTCGGCCACCTGTTCCTGCAGCTCTTCGAGGGTCCAGGTGTCGCCGGAGAAGATTCTCATGGTTGTGCTAGCTGCCTTCCGCTATGTACTTGAACGTTGCGTAGTGGTCCCCGGTGTAATACTTCTCCCCGTCGTTGCCGGCCACGATGCGCCGGGCGCCCCGGTCCGTTTCACCAGGTGTGGGGACGGTGTACTCGCGGTAATAACCGCGGTCCCGGGCGGGGAGGACGCGTTCGAAGTTGCCGAACACCTGGTCATCCTGGCCGTACTGGAACGGTCCGCCCGCCCGGATCAGCGCCAGCACCCGGCGGCCCTCCACCGGCAGCGCAGATTCCCGGATCTCCGGCAGGCTGGAGGGGTTGGCGGCGCGGTGGGGCACCGACTGCTTCGCCGCCGGGGAGGTGGCCGTCCCGGGCCGGGTGTCGGCAGCGCTGGAGGTGGCTCCCGGCGTCGTGCCGTCCGTCTGTTGGCCCAGCAGTCCAGCGCCGCCGAACGCCACCACGGCCAGCACCACCAAAGTGGTAAGGATCAGCGGGAGGATGGAGCGGTTGCGCATGCGGGTCTGACTGACGGGTGGAGGGAGGAGTCTACGTGCGGTAGATGCTGATGGAGTTGGCCTCGGCAAGGTCGATCTCCCCCGCCGCCACCTGGATTCCCTGCCGCTCCTTGTGGCGGGGCGAAGTGGTGAGCCGCAGCTCGAACAGGCCCGGAGACGGCTTTCCGGCGTCCGGCAGGGTGACCTCGACATCGTGGGCGCCGCCGTTGACCACTACCAGGCCGGCAAGGTCGCCGCCGTCGTCGCGGAGCAGTAGCTGCAGGACGCGGTGTTGCGGATCGTTCCAGCGCTCGGCGGACATGGGCTGGCCGTGCTGGTCGAACCAGTAGAGGTAGGACTGTTCGTCGCGGACCGGGAAGTCGTGGGGCTGGGCAGCCAGGAACTCCTTGCGCAGCCGGATGTACCGTTTGGTGCTGCGCAGCATCTCGTGTGCCTCTGGCGTCAGCGTCCAGTCGAGCCAGGTGATGGCGTTGTCCTGGCAGTAGGCGTTGTTGTTTCCGTGCTGCGTCCGTGCCAGCTCGTCCCCGGCGGTGATCATCGGGACGCCGAGCGAGACCATCAGCGACACCATCAGGTTGCGCCGCGACTGGGCGCGCTGCTCCAGGATTGCGCCGTTCTCGGTGGGGCCCTCAACGCCGTGGTTGTAGCTGCGGTTGTCCCCGTGCCCGTCCCTGTTTTCCTCGCCGTTGTCCTCATTGTGCTTGCGGTCGAAGGACACCAGGTCATTCATGGTGAAGCCGTCATGGGCGGTGACGAAATTGACCGATGCCAGGCGCGAACGGCCGGAGGCCTGGAAGAGGCCGGCGGAACCGGACAGGGCGTCGGCAAGCTTTGCCATCGTCCCGCCGTGCCCGCCGGAATCGATGGCTGCCCGGTCGGCCAGCCAGAATGTCCGGACGGCGTCGCGGAAGTGGTCGTTCCAGTCCACCCACCCGCGCGGGAACCGCCCGGTCTGCCAGCCGCCGTAGCCAACGTCCCAGGGCTCCGCAATCAGCTTCACCTCGGCCAGGACGGGATCGGCGGCGACGGCCGTGAGGAAGGGGTGGTGGGGGTCGAATTCGTTTGCGGCATTGCGGCAGAGCGTGACTGCGAGGTCGAACCGGAAGCCGTCGATGTGGAATTCGTCCACCCAGTAGCGGAGGGAGTCCGTCACCAGCTGGACCACGTGCTGGTCCCCGAAGTTGAGGGTGTTGCCGCAGCCGGTGGTGTCGATGTACTTGCCGCTGCCGTCCACGCGGTAGTACGTGTCTTCACCGAGGCCGCGGAAGCTCAGGACAGGGCCGTCCGCCGTGCCCTCGGCGGTGTGGTTGTAGACGACATCGAGGATGACTTCCAGCCCGGCGGCATGAAGTGCCTTCACCATGGCCTTGAACTCGTCCTGGACAGCCTGCGGGCCCGCTTCCTGGGCCGGGCGGGTGGCGTAGCCGGGGTGCGGGGCGAAGAACGCTGCGGTGTTGTACCCCCAGTAGTTGCTGAGCCCCAGGTCCTGCAGGTGTGGCTCATCGATGTGGAAGTGGACGGGCAGGAGCTGGACGGACGTAATGCCCAGGCTGGTGAGGTGCTCTACGACGGCGGGGTGGGCCAGGCCGGCATAGGTGCCCCTTAGCTCTTCCGGCACATCGGGATGGAGCATGCTCTGGCCGCGGACATGCGCCTCGTAGACGATGGTGTTTCGCCAGGGAAGGCGCAGCCGTTCGTCGGTTTCCCAGTCGAAGTCCACGGCCGTGCGGACGCTGGTGAGGAAGCCGCCGTCCTGGTCCACTCCCCTGCCGTACGGATCCAGCAGCAGCGGCTGGCGTCCGGAGCCGTTGCCTGCCGGAAGCTCCGGGGGCAACGGCTGGGCGTCCGACGTCGGGCGGAAACCGTAGCGCGATCCATACGGCAGGTCCTCCACGATGCCGTGGTGGACGCCCTTGGTGACATTGGGCAGCGTTTGGATCCGCCACTGGCCACCGGGAGGGCAGTACGCAATGTCCAGGCTGGCGACGCCGGGGGCGAAGCAGGCGACGTTTGCGCGTCCGCCGGTGTGGTGGCGGGTACCGCCGGAATCAGCGCGCGGGACGCTGACACCGAGGGGAACAGCCGAGGAGGCGTCCATGGTGGAAGCAGTGTCGAAAAGCGGCATGACCATCACCTAAATAGTAGCGGCCAGCGGCACTTGACCTGCCCGGACGCCCCTGCGGCGCCTTGGAATCCGCCCGCACGTTACGGGCCGCCGAAGCTATCCCGCGGAGCGCTGGCGGGAAACCTCGTACAGCGAGATGCCCACGGCCATCGAAGCGTTCAGGGACTCCATGGCGGAATCGATGGGGATGGAGACGATCTGGTCGCAGTTTTCCCGGACCAGCCGGCTCAAACCCTTCCCTTCCGAGCCCACCACGATGCACACCGGTTCGGTGGCCAGCGTGAGGTCAGGCAGCGAAACGTCGCCGTCGCCGTCGAGCCCCAGGACGTAGATGCCCATGTTCTTGAACTGCTTCAGCGCGTTGTTCAGGTTGGAGGCACGGGCCACGGGCACGCGGACGGCGGCACCGGCGCTGGTCTTCCATGCCGAGGCGGTCACGCCCACGGAACGGCGCTCGGGCACGATGACGCCGTGGCCGCTGAAAGCGGAGACGGAGCGGATGATCGCACCCAGGTTACGGGGGTCGGTAATGCCGTCAAGGGCAACGAAGAGCGGCGCGTTGGAGATGTGCCCCTTCTTCCACTTGTCCACGGTTTCCTCGGCGAGCTCGTAGGCGTCGAGGTACTCGTAGGGCGGGATCTGCAGGACCAGGCCCTGGTGGACGGCGTCGTCCGTCATCCGGTCCAGTTCAGGCTTACCGGTTTCCAGCAGCGGGATGCCACGTTCGGCGGCAAGCTTCAGGGATTCCTTGACCCGGTCGTCCATTTCAATGCGGATGGCAACGTGGAGTGCCTTCGCCGGGATACCGGCACGGAGCGCCTCGACCACGGAGTTGCGTCCGGTGACTACTTCCTCGGTGGCACGCCCCTTGGGGCCGGATTTCGCGGCGCCGGCGCTGCGGGCCCCGGTCCCCCGCTTCGCTGCGGACCGTTCGGCAAGCTGCTTGGCCTTGTGCGCTTTGTGGTAGACCCGGTCCTCGGCCTTGGGCGTGGGGCCCTTGCCCTCGAGGGCCTTGCGGCCATGGCCACCGGTTCCGACGGTTGGGCCCTTCTTCGCTTTAACCGATCGGCGACCATTGTTGGCCATGATGTCCCACCCTTGATTGTGCTGACTGAATCTGGCTACCAGTCTACTGACCCGAAAAAAATCGGGGACAGCGGCCTGTTCAGTCCCGCTTGAGGCTCCAGGTGGCGCCGTCCGGACCGTCCTCCACCAGGATGCCTGCCTGGTTGAGGGTGTCCCGGATGGCGTCGGACTTCGCCCAGTCCTTGTCGGCGCGGGCATCAGCCCGGGCCGAGAGCTGCGCCTCGACCAGGACGTCGAGCGCCTCGGCCTCACGCGTGCTGGCTTTTTCCGAGCCTGCGACGGCGTTGAGCCCCAGGACGTCCGTCATCAGGACGACGGCGTGCAGGGCGCTCCGGGCGCCGTCGTCGTCCCCGTCTGCAAGGGCTGTGTTGCCCGCCCTGACCGTCTCGTGCAGTGCTGCCAGGGCGCGCGGGACGTTGAGGTCATCATCCATGGCGTCCCGGAATGCCTGGACATTCGCGGATGAGGAGCCGTGGCTGCCGTCGACAGGGCCCGCATCCCCGCCGAAGCGTGCCGCAGCCTTCGCCAGAAATCCGTCGATGCGTTCGACGGCCGCCGCTGCCTCCTGCAGGGACGTGGGACGGTAGTCAAGGATGGACCGGTAGTGCGCCTGGCCGAGGTAGTAGCGCACCACGCGCGGTGGGGCGAGTTCGAGCATTTCGGCCGGGCTGATGGTGTTGCCGATGGATTTGGACATCTTTTCGCCCTGGTACGTCACCATGCCGTTGTGCATCCAGAAGTTGGCGAATGGGTGCCCGGCTGCCTGCGACTGCGCCATCTCGTTTTCGTGGTGCGGGAAACGGAGGTCCAGGCCCCCGCCGTGGATGTCGAAGGCGGCACCGAGGTACTTGGTCACCATGGCGGAGCATTCGAGGTGCCAGCCCGGGCGCCCGGCACCCCAGGGCGAGGACCAGCTGGCGGTGGCCGGTTCCCCTTCCTTGGAACCCTTCCACAGCGCAAAGTCGCGGGGGTCCTTCTTGCCGCGGGGATCGGCGTCGGGCGCCGCCTGCATGTCATCGATGTTCTGCCGGGTCAGCGCACCGTATTTGTCCCAGGAGCGGACGTCGAAGTACACATCGCCTGAGTCGTCCAGCGCCGGGTAGGCGTGGCCGCGGTCGATGAGCTGCTGGATCAGTGCATGCATTTCGGGGATATGTCCGGTCGCCCGGGGTTCGTACGTGGGGCGGGAGACGCCCAGGGCGTCGTAAGCCTTCAGGAATTCCTGTTCGTAGCGGTATGCCAGGGCCCACCAGTCCTCGCGGGCCACCTCGCCCGGCTCGGGGCTGAAGTCCGGGGCAAATGAGGCCTGGGACTTGGCGAGGATCTTGTCGTCGATGTCCGTCACGTTGCGGACAACCGTGACGCGCAGGCCGCGGTACTGCAGCCAGCGGGTGAGCTGGTCGAAAGCGATGGCGGAGCGGATGTGGCCTACGTGCGGCATCCCCTGGACGGTCGCGCCGCAGTAGTAGAGGCTGACCTTGCCCTCGACGAGGGGGACGAAATTCCGGACGTCGGCGGAGGCGGTGTCATAGAAGCGCAGGGTCACCGCTCCAGACTAGCCGATGGGTGCGGCGGGCCGGGGGTACACCAAGGCGGTGGCTACGGCGGAGATTCCCTCGCCGCGCCCGGTGAATCCCAGGCCGTCGCTGGTGGTTGCCGTGACGCCAACGTGGGCGCCTGCCGCCTCGCTCAGGACCCTTTGCGATTCTTCCCGCCGCGGCCCGAATTTGGGCCGGTTGGCGACGAACTGCACGGCGACGTTGCCGATCTCGAATCCTGCAGCCCGGACGATCCGGGCTGCCTCGGCCAGCAGGGTCACCCCGGAAGCGCCGGCGAACTCCGGGCGGTCCGTCCCGAAGTGGGTGCCAAGGTCGCCGATGCCGGCAGCCGAGAACAGGGCGTCCGCTGCAGCGTGGGCCACGGCGTCACCATCAGAGTGCCCGGCGAGGCCGCGTTCGCCGGGCCAGAGCAGGCCACCAAGCCACAGCGCGCGCGGGGAATCCTCGGGGGCGTAGGCGTGGACGTCGATACCCACCCCGGTGCGGGGCAGGACGGTGTCCGGGCTCATCCCTCCACCCACCTGGCACCGAGCGGGCCCTCGAGGAGGCCTTCGGCGAAGATGAGGTCAAGGGGCGTGGTGATTTTCAGGGACTGTGTCGACCCGCGGACGGCGTGCACCGCGGTGCCCAGCATTTCCACGAGCATGGCGTCGTCGGTGACGGCCGCTGCCTGCTGCTGGTCCAAGGCCTGGGCGGCCTCGTGCGCCTGCAGCAGCGTGCCGAGGGTGAAGCCCTGCGGGGTCTGCACCGCCCGCAGTTCCTCGCGCCGGGCGGTGCCGGTGACAACTTCGGGGGCAACCGCGGCGTCGCTGCCGGTGGTAGCCGCAACTGTCTTGACCGTGTCCACGACCGGGAGAACCGGAATGACTGCCGCGGCGCCGGCGACCAGGGCGTCGGAGACACGGTGGAAAACGGATTCGGGGGTCAGGGCACGGGCGGCGTCGTGGACGAGGACGGCTTCGATGCCTTCCATCAGCCCAGCGATTCCGGCGCGGACGGACGCGGGCCTGGTGGATCCGCCGTCAACGACGGTCAGGAGGGGGCCGCCGTCGGCAAGTTCCTCCTGGAAGTCGTCGCACAGCTGGCGCAGGCCTTCGTCGCCGGGAGGCAAGGCCACGCACACTTGGCTGGCCACGCCTGAAGCAACAATGCCCCGCAGGGCATGCATCAGGATCGGCTCTCCGCCCAGGGGCACTGCTGCCTTGGGCATGCCGTAGCCAAGGCGTTGCCCGGAACCTGCGGCAACCACGATGACTGCTGTGACCAGGCGCGTGGGTGATTCACTCATGCGGACTAGCCTACGACGCCGCACCATCGCTTGGGTGCCTGGGACACCACCGGGGGTGGGCCCAAAAAAAGCCCCGGCGGCACGTGCGTGCAGCCGGGGCTAAATTCTTAGGAAGCCAGGACCTCGTCGAGAACGCTTGCCGCTTTCTCCTCGTCGGTCTTTTCAGCCAGCGCCAATTCTGAAATCAGAATCTGGCGGGCCTTGGCCAGCATTCGCTTCTCGCCTGCGGAAAGGCCCCGGTCGTGATCCCTGCGCCACAGGTCGCGAACAACCTCTGCCACCTTGATGACGTCACCGGAAGCAAGCTTCTCCAGATTTGCCTTGTACCTGCGTGACCAGTTGGTGGGTTCCTCGGTGAACTCGGCACGGAGCACATCGAACACGTGCTCCAGGCCTTCCTTGCCCACTACGTCCCGGACCCCAACAAGGTCAACGTTCTCTGCTGGAACTTCAATGGTCAGATCACCCTGAGCCACCTTGAGCTTGAGATACATCTTCTCTTCGCCCTTGATGGTGCGCATCTTGATTTCTTCAATCTTCGCAGCACCGTGGTGAGGGTAAACTACTGTCTCGCCGACCTCAAATACCATGTGGACATTTCCCCTTTCCCGCAGACCAGTTTATCACGATTCAGGCATATGACCGGCCGGAGAAAGGTCTCCCAACCGCGAAAATACGCGGGAAAACGGCCCAATCGACCCCCTCCACCCCCTTGACGGATGCGCGGATTAGTGCATGTGGTGAGCGCTCCCACAGGGGATGTGACACTGCCGAATCCTCGTTTGCCCCTCTTTGCGGATAGGCTATGGCTGAAAAAGACTTCAAATTTCTTGAGGAGTACGTGACGTGCGTTCCACTGCGATGAACCGGGCCCAGCGCGGCAAACTGGCACTGACGGCTGCTGCCCTTGGCGCCAGCCTGCTGACCGCAGGCTGCGGTTACATCACGCCCCAGCAGACCAGCCACCAGTACTCCGCCTCGGACGGCATCCGCGCGGACCTCGGTCCGCTGCAGCTGCGGAACATCCTGATCGTTTCCACCGGCGAAGACGAGCCCGGCCGCCTGATCGGCGCTGTTTACAACTCCTCCTCCAAGGATGTGAAGCTCACCGTCAACGGCGCGAAGGGCTCACAGACCGAGATTCCGGTGAAGGCCAATTCCTCCACCATGCTGACCGACAAGACGGACGCGGCCATCCTGAGCACCACCGGCGGCAAGCCGGGCTCCCTGGTGGACGTCAAGATCAGCGAGAACGGCACCAACGTCAGCAGCACGGTCAAGGTCCCTGTCCTGGACGCCACCCTCCAGGAGTACAAGGACTACGTCCCCACCCCCAGCCCTTCGGCGACATCCACGCCGTCGTCCTCTTCGTCGGCCAGCGCGGGTGCAACCTCCTCCGCCTCCGCGACCTCCAGCGCCACGGCAACGGCGACTGCCACCAGCCGCTAGGGCGGACGCTGGTAGAAACAGACACAAAAAGGGAGGAGCCCACGGGGCTCCTCCCTTTTTTGCGGTATTTTCCGGCCTACGGCTCGAACTTGTATCCGAGGCCCCGGACGGTCACCAGGTACCGCGGGGCCGAAGGATCCGGTTCGATCTTTCCGCGGAGGCGCTTCACGTGGACATCCAGGGTCTTGGTGTCGCCAACGTAGTCGGAGCCCCACACCCGGTCGATCAGCTGGCCACGGGTGAGCACCCGGCCCGAGTTACGGAGGAGCATCTCGAGCAGTTCGAACTCCTTCAAGGGAAGCAGGACCTGCTCGCCGTCCACGCTCACCACGTGCCGTTCGATGTCCATCCGGACAGGGCCGGCCTGGACGGTGGCGGAAATCAGTTCTTCCGGCTCGCCCTGGCGGCGCAGGACGGCCCGGACACGGGCCACCAGCTCCCGGGAGGAGTAGGGCTTGGTGACGTAGTCGTCCGCGCCGAGCTCCAGGCCCACCACTTTGTCGATTTCAGAGTCCTTGGCGGTCAGCATGATCACGGGAACGGTGGAGCGCTGGCGGAGCTGGCGGCACACCTCCGTGCCGGAAAGCCCGGGAAGCTGCAGGTCCAGCAGCACCAGGTCGGCGCCGTTGCGGTCGAATTCGGTGATGGCGTCCAGCCCGTTGTCCACCACCTCAACCTCGAATCCTTCTTTGCCCAGCAAATAGGACAAGGGATCGCTGAACGACTCCTCGTCCTCGACAATCAAAATCCTGCTCAAGCGCTAGCTCCTCGTTCTGTTGCGCCGGCGGCGCGTGATACTTGGGTAAGAGTGGGCTGTTCCGGCGTCCCCTGGGCGGGCGGCAGTGCCGGCTCGACGGAACTGGAGGTCCCGGCGTCGCCGTCCTGCCCTTCCATCTCGGGCAGCCGAAGGGTGAAGGTCGATCCCTGGCCCGGCTGGGACCACAGCGTCACTTCGCCTCCGTGGTTCGATGCCACGTGCTTGACGATGCTCAGGCCAAGGCCGGTACCGCCCGTCTGCCGGGACCGCGCCGCGTCCACCCGGTAGAAGCGCTCGAAGACGCGTTCCTGGTCCTCCGGCGACAACCCGTCCCCCTGGTCGGTGACGGAAACGGATACCAGGCCGTCCCTGGACCGGACCCCGATGCCGACGCGGGTGTTGGGCGGGGAGTAGCGGATGGCATTGTCGATGAGGTTCCGCAGCGCGGTGACCAGGAGGTCCTGGTCCCCGAACACCTTCCCTTCCGTCCTGCCGCCCACCACGATGCTGATGTTCTTGCTTTCGGCGGGGAGCTGCGACCGGTCCACGGCCTCCGCGATCACCGCGTTGATATCAACGGGACCGCCCTGCTGCGTCACGCTGGCGCCCTGGAGGCGGGAAAGTTCAATGATGTCCTGGACCAGTGCGGCCAGGCGGGCGGACTCCTTGTGCATGCGCTTGGCGAAGCGCCGCACGGCTTCTTCGTCATCGGCGGAGGATTCCAGGGCCTCCGCCAGCAGGGAGATGGCGCCCACCGGGGTCTTCAGTTCGTGCGAGACGTTGGCGACGAAGTCGTTGCGGATCTCTTCGGTCCGCGTGATTTCGGTCCGGTCATCAGCAAGGAGCAGGATGTATTCCTCCCCCAGCATGGCCGCCCGCACCTGGACGATGATGGTTCCCTGTCCCAGCGGTCCGCGCGGAAGCTCGAGCTGCTTTTCCAGGATGACGCCGTCCCGCCGGACCCCCGCGGTCATATCCAGGAGTTCCTTATGGACTACGGTGTGCCCGCGGACCAGGCCGTAGGCGTAGGCTGCCGGGCTGGCACGGACCACGCCGTCGACGTCGTCAAGCACCACAAACGCGCGGCCGACGACGGCAAGCACCTCCGCGGCGCCGGCCGGCAAGGCGAGTTCCCCGGCATCGACATCCAGCAGTTCGCGCTGTTTCTCGCTGACCCGGTAGGCAAGCACGCCAAACGTGCCAAGCGCCAGGCCGATAAGGCCGGCAACCAGACCAATGAGCATAGGATCCACAGGTCCACTTTATGCTCTTGCCTGTCGCCTCCAGCCGACTCCGGCCACTTACGGCGTAGGTTCAACTAACGTTCACCTGTGTGGGGATAATCGTTTACCGGGCGATGACAAAGTTAAAGGTCAGAGCGCCCAACGGCGATACGATTCCTGCTGCCCTGGAGCGGCCGGCGGGAGTTCCAAGGAAAGGACGCCCACGTGCGTAAGGTTTTTCAGGAAGAGCTCACCCAGGTTGGTGACCAGCTGGTGGAGATCTCCCGCCTGGTCAGCGAAGCGATGGAGAAGGCCACTACCTCATTCCAGGTAGCGGACGTTGACCTCGCCCAGGACGTCATCGCTGCGGACGCACGCATTGACTTCCTGCAGAACAGCCTGGATGAGCGGGCCATCGACATCCTGGCGCTGCAGGGTCCTGTCGCCAGCGACCTGCGCATGATCGTAGGGTCCCTCCGGATGAGCGCCTCCCTGGAGCGGATGGGTGACCTGGCCCGGCATATCGCACAGCTGGCCCGCCTCCGGTACCCCTCCATGGTGATCCCGGAATCCATGACGGAGACCTTTAACCGGATGGCCGAACTCGACCAGGAGATCGCAGACAAGCTGACGGTCCTGCTCGAGAGCCGCGACCTTGAGGTGGCCCGCGACATCCTCAAGGCGAACACTGCCATTAACGACCTGCACCTGAGTGTCTTCAAGGCCATTGCTGCTCCCGAGTGGACCGAGTCCCCGGCCACCACGGTGGACGTTGCCCTCGCCAGCCGCTACTTCGAGCGCTTCGCGGACCACGGCGTATCCGTGGCCCAAAAGGTCACGTACCTCGTGACGGGTGCGTGGCAGCCGAACGCCACCGAGCACAGCTAGGCACAAACCGCTGGAATACGACGGCGGGCTGGTCACCTGAGGTGGCCAGCCCGCCGTCGTACGCGTTAAAGGCTTATTTCTTGCCTTGGTTAGCAACGGCCAGGATAGCCTGCTCGGCGGCCTCGGGATCGAGGTAGGTTCCACCCGGCTTGACCGGCTGGAAGTCCTCGTCGAGGTCGTAGACCAGCGGGATGCCGGTGGGGATGTTCAGGCCGGCTATGGCTTCGTCGCTGATGCCGTCCAGGTGCTTGACCAATGCGCGCAGCGAGTTGCCGTGGGCGGTGACCAGGACGGTCTTGCCGGCCTTGAGGTCTTCCTTGATGTCCGATTCCCAGTAGGGCAGCAGCCGCACCAGGACGTCCTTCAGGCACTCGGTGCGCGGGAGGGCGTCGCCCAGGTCCGCGTAGCGGGGATCGTGGGCCTGGCTGAACTCGCTGTTGTCGTCCAGGGGCGGCGGCGGGGTGTCGTAGGAGCGGCGCCACTCCATGAACTGCTCTTCGCCGAACTCGGCGAGGGTCTGGGCCTTGTCCTTGCCCTGCAGCGCACCGTAGTGGCGTTCATTCAGGCGCCAGTCGCGCTTGACCGGGATCCAGCCGCGGTCGGCCTTGTCCAGTGCAATGTTTGCGGTGTTGATGGCGCGCTTCAGCAGGGAGGTGTAGAGAACGTCCGGAAGGATGTTGTTCTCCACCAGCAGTTCGCCACCGCGCGCTGCTTCCGCGCGGCCCTGGTCGTTCAGGTCAACGTCCACCCAACCGGTGAACAGGTTCTTGGCGTTCCATTCGCTGTGGCCGTGGCGCAGCAGGATCAGCTTGTAAGTCATGATTTTCATCCTAGCCGAGCGGTGTTGCCGCCCGCCCAGCGTTACAAGGGATCACGCAGGCCCGGGGTGGGCGGGACACCGGCGCCGGGCGGGGATAGGGTTGGGCGGTGGTTCAAAAGGCTGAGCGGGTGGACGCCCCGCAACTTTCCGGACGGTCGTCCGCGGCCGGAAAGGGCCGTCCCGTGGGCAACGTGACCCGCGGCACCACCAACCCGAACCGGATGCGCCGGGTTGACCGGTGGCTGACGGGACCGCAGGCCTGGCGCCTCCGGTCCGCGGCGGACCCGCTGGTGGTTGACCTGGGGTACGGCGCAACGCCGGCCACCGCCGTCGAACTCTACGAAAGGCTCGCTGTTATCAGGCCGGACGTGCGGGTCTGCGGCATCGAAATCGAGCCCGAGCGCGTCCGGGCGGCGCTTCCGCTGCAGCGTCCCGGCTTGACCTTCCAGGTGGGCGGCTTCGAGCTGCCCGTTCCCGGGCAGCCCGTGCTGGTGCGGGCCTTCAATGTCCTGCGGCAGTACGAGGAGGCCGATGTGCAGGGCATCTGGCGCCTGGTGCAGGACCGGCTGTCCCCCGGCGGCTTGTTCGTGGACGGCACGTGCGATGAGATCGGGCGGCGCGTCACGTGGGTGGCCCTGGACCGGGAGCGTCCCCTGTCCCTAAGCATCTCGGTCCGTTTCGGCAGTTTCGAGCTGCCTTCCGAAGTTGCCGAGCGGCTGCCTAAGGCCCTGATCCACCGAAATGTCCCCGGTGAACGTGTGCACGCCTTTATGCAGGCCCTGGACAAGGCATGGCTTGGCAGCGCTCCGCTTGCGTCATTTGGCAACCGGCAGCGCTGGGTGGGCATGTGCCGAAGTTTGCGGAACTCCGGGTGGCCCGTCCAGGACGGCCCCGGCAGATGGCGCCTGGGGGAACTGACGGTGGACTGGGACGCTGTGGCGCCCGTTCACCAAGGGCCGTAAGGGCCCATGTTCCTGCTGCCGCCGCGGCCGGCGTCCTTCACGGCGGGGCGGACGTCCGCAAGGTAAACGGAAGCGGCGACCACCGCGGCCAGGCCGAACAGGCCGAGGGTGCTGAAGAGGCCTCCGCCGGACCCGAACAACGAGATCACGCCGACCAGGGCCGAGCCGCCGGTCAAGGCCAGCCAGAAGGTCTTGGTCCGTTTGCCGGTGGCTTCGAAGGCGTTGGGCCGGTGCCGGGCACAGTCCACGAACGCCCACAGCTCAAGACCCAGGGCCACCAGGCCAAGAATGAAGAACACTGCCTGCTCTACGTAACTGATGATTAGTCGACCGTCCACAGACCCAGCCTAGCCGCCCAGCGTGTCCAGCGCCTGCTCCAGGTCCGCCCAGAGGTCCTCTACGCCCTCCACCCCGACGCTCAGCCGTACCAGGTTCTCCGGGACGCTGGCGGGTTCGGCTGTGTGCCGGCGCCTGCGTTCAATGAGGGACTCGACGCCGCCCAGGGACGTGGCGGGCAGCCAGAGCTCCAGTGCCCGCACCAGTTTGTCCGCGGCGTCGGCGCCGCTGAGGCCCGCCGCGGGGGCCACCTGGATGCAGATGATGGACCCGAAACCCTTCATTTGCGCCTTCGCGCGGACGTGCCCCGGATCGGTGTCGAGCCCGGGGAACCGGATGGACTCGACGGCGGGGTGCACTGCGAGGCGGCCCGCGAGGACCATGGCTGATTCCTGCGACCGCTCCACCCTGAGTGCGAGCGTCCGCAGGCCGCGGAGTGCCAGCCACGACTCGAACGGACCGGCGATGCCGCCGTGGATGGTGCGGTGGTGCAGCAGTTCGGCGCGGATGTCCGGGTTGGAGGCAACCAGGGCGCCAAGGACGACGTCGGAGTGCCCGGCAAGGTACTTGGTCACCGAATGGAGTACGACGTCGGACCCCAGCAGCAGGGGCTGTTGCACCAGGGGCGTGGAGAAGGTGTTGTCGGTGACAACCATTGCGCCGGCTGCATGGGCGGCTTCTGCGACGGCGACCATGTCCGCGATCCCCAGCATGGGGTTGGTGGGGCTTTCGAGCCACAGCATGGAGGCGGCTTTTGCATCCTGTCCCTGGGGGGCAAGGGCATCCTTGACCGCACCGGTATCGGCAATATCCACGGTCCGGAGTTCGATGAAGCCTTTGTTGGCGAGTTCGGAGGCCATCACCAGGGAGCCCGAGTAGCTGTGGTTGGGCATGACCAGCACCCCGCCGGCCGGGATCAGGGACAGCGCGGAGCTGACCGCCGCCAATCCGGATGCGTAGAGCAGCCCGGGCAGCGCCGCTCCCTCAAGCTGGCCGAGTGCCTCCTCGAACGGGTCCCAGGTGGGGTTGGAGTACCGGCCGTAGCCCCGGTCGCCGTCACCGAGCGGCCCGGTCCCGAAGTAGGTGGAGGAGAGGGTAATGGGAGGATTGACCGGCTGGTCCCTCTCCCTCGGCGGCCGTCCGGCCGCCACCACCACGGTCTCGGGTGCAAGGGACGCGGCCTGGTGCTCGGAAAGACTCATGGTCAAAAGGGTACTGTTGCAGCCAATCGGGCCGAAAAGCAGTGTCGATTTGTGGACGCCGGTCCGTCCACTGCTCCTGCACAGGGGGTATCAGGAAGCCAGGAATGTCGCCATGCCTCGGTAGGCTTGAGTAGTGAACAAAAAGAGGGCCGGCGTATTCATCGCATTCGAAGGTGGCGATGGTGCCGGCAAGTCCACCCAGGCGGCCCGGCTGGCGGAGGCCCTTGAATCCCGCGGCTACACCGTGCTCCGTACCCGCGAACCCGGGGGCACGCCTGTCGGCGAAAAACTGCGGTCCCTGGTGCTTGACCACGGCAACGGCGAGATCGACGCCCATACAGAGGCCCTGATGTTTGCCGCTTCCCGCGCCGCGCACGCCACCCAGGTGATCCGCCCGGCCCTTGCCCGCGGCGAGATTGTGCTGACCGACCGCTACATAGATTCCTCCGTGGCCTACCAGGGGGCAGGCCGAAACCTGGGCCAGGACGCCGTGCGCAGCCTCAACGAGTGGGCAACCTCGGGCCTCCAGCCGCACCTGACCGTCCTGCTGGACGTCGACCCTGGGCTGGGGCGCCACCGCAGGACTGCCGGCCAGGCAGCCGAAGACCGGCTGGAATCCGAAGCCGACGAGTTCCACACCCGCATCCGTGAGGCGTTCCTCGGTCTTGCAGCCGGACGGCCCGCGTCCTACCTGGTCCTCCCCGCCCGCCTCCCGGTTGACGACTTGGCCGGGCGGATCCTCGCCCGGGTGGACGCCCTGCTTGATGCAGTACCGGGATCGGCGGCGCAGGAGGCAGTACCGGTGCCGGCGCCGGGAGCAGCCTCCGGCGGTGGTGGCTCGTGACCGTTTGGGATGACCTCCAGGGCCAGCCCGCCGTCGTCGAACAACTGCGCCAGGCCGCGGGCGGTGAGGGCCTGACCCACGCCTGGCTGTTCACCGGTCCTCCAGGGTCCGGCCGTTCCAACGCCGCGAAAGCGTTCGCAGCCGCGTTGAACTGCGACCAGGAGGACGTGGGCCTTCGTGGCTGCGGACAATGCCAGGCGTGCCACACGATCTTGGGCGAAACCCATTCGGATGTGACCTTCGTGCGCACCGAAAAAGTCACCATCACGATTGACGAGGCCCGTGAGCTTGTTGCGACGGCGGGCAACCGGCCGTCGTCGGGCCGCTGGCGGATCATCGTGGTGGAGGACGCCGACCGCATGGCCGAACGGACCACCAACGTTCTGCTCAAGGCCATCGAGGAGCCGACGCCGCGCACCGTGTGGATGCTGTGCGCCCCCTCGCCCGCCGACGTCCTGGTCACCATCCGCTCCCGCTGCCGCAGCGTGGCCCTCAGGTTGCCGCCGGCCTCGGACGTCGCGGCGCTGCTGGTCCGGCGCGACGGCGTAGACCCGGCCCTCGCGGAACAGGCAGCCCGGACGGCGCAAAGCCACGTGGGCATCGCACGCCGACTGGCCAGGGATCCTACCGCAAGGGAACGCCGCCTGGAAACTGTCCGTTTTCCGCTGGGACTGCGCGGCGTAACGGCCGCCGTCATGATGGCGGACAAGCTGGTCAAGATCGCCACGGCGGAGGCGAACAGCTCCAATGAGGAGCGCGACGCCGCGGAGAAGGCCAGCCTCCTTGCTACGCTGGGAGCACCGGAGTCCGGCACCCTGCCGCCAGCAATGCGCAGCCAGGTGAAACAGCTCGAAGACGACCAGAAACGCCGCGCCAAGAGGTCCATCACCGACTCCCTGGACCGGACGCTCACCGATCTCCTGTCCTTCTACCGGGACGTGCTGGTCATCCAACTGGGGAACGCCGTGGAACTGGTCAACGTTGAGCTGAGGGGTGAGCTGGAGGAGTTCGCAGCCCACACCACCCCGGAAGCCACGCTGGCCCGCATGGACGCCATCAACAAAGCCCGCGAACGCATCACCACCACCAACGTCGCCCCGCTGCTGACCATAGAGTCCATGGCGGCCAGCCTGATCCAGCCTTCCAAGGAGACCCGATGACTGCCCGCCCCCTGCCCGCACGCCACAGGTCCCTGGCGGTCGCCGTCCGCGCAGCGGGCGCCATGGCCCTGGCCATGGTCCTGGCCATGGTCCTGGCCTCGTGCAGTCTCCTCAACGGCGGCGACAGGAACCCGCCGGAGGCGGCCACCGCCAAGGCTGATCCGTCCATTGTGGCGTCTGCTCCTGCCGGGCTGGAGAAGTTCTATTCGCAGGAAGTCGTGTGGCAGGCGTGCGAAGGGGAATTCCAGTGCGCCAAAGTGACCGTGCCCGTGGATTACGCCAATCCCGGCGGGGAGACGATCCAGTTGGCCGCCTTGCGCGCGCCGAGCACGGGCAAGAAAACCGGCAGCCTGCTGGTCAACCCTGGCGGCCCGGGCGCGTCCGGCTACGACTTCGTCAAGGACGCCGCTGGAACCCACTTTTCGGCTGCAGTCCGCAACGCCTACGACCTCGTCGGTTTCGATCCGCGCGGCGTAAAGCGCTCGGCCCCAGTCACGTGCATGTCGGACGCCGAACGTGACGCCTCCCGGGCCAAGATCTACGCCCTTGAGACCGATTCCGGGCTGCAGGCGGCCCTTGCGGACAACAAGGCCATCGCTGCGCAGTGCGCCGCGCAAACAGGCCCGGTCATGGCCCATATCGACACCGTCAGCGCCGCCAAGGACATGGACGTCCTGCGGGCCGTCGTGAACGACTCCAAGCTGAACTACCTGGGGTACTCCTACGGCACGTTCCTGGGATCCACCTATGCCTCGCTGTTCCCGGACAACGTGGGCCGCATGGTGCTCGATGGCGCCCTTGACCCCTCCATCAGCAACGAAGAGCTCACCAGCGGCCAGGCCAAGGCGTTCGAAAAAGCCCTGCACACTTACGTGGCGAGCTGCCAGAAGCAAGGGAAGTGCCCGCTCAGCGGCAACGCCGACTCCGGCGTGCAGCAGATCCGGGACCTGATCGACTCCATCCGGGAGACACCCCGCACAGCCAAGGACGGGCGGCTGGTCAATGCAACCACGTTTGTCAGCGGCCTGATCACGCCGCTGTACAACGACCAAAGCTGGCCGGCACTCACCCAGGCCCTTGAGGCGGCCATGTCCGGCGATGTGAGCCTCATGCTCCGGCTTGCGGACCTGGGCGCCGACCGTGCCTCCGACGGTTCGTACACGTCCAATTCCACCTTCGCCTTCAACGCCATCAACTGCCTCGACTACCCGATGGTTTCGGATGCCGCCGGCATGCGTGCGGAGGAGAAGCGGCTCGAACAAGACTCCCCCACCCTGGGCTACTTCTTCGCCTACGGCGGGACCACCTGCGCCGACTGGCCCTATAAGAACGTCCGCACGCCTGCGCCGGTGGAATACAGCGGCGACTCCCCCATCGTTGTCATCGGAACCACCGGCGATCCCGCCACGCCCGTTGCCTGGGCCGCGTCGTTGCGCAAGCAGTTGGGGAACGCCTCGCTGCTGACCTGGCGCGGTGAAGGGCACACCGCCTACGGCCGGGCCAACAGCTGCCTTGAGGACGCGGTGGACAACTACCTGGTGGGCGGCAAGCTGCCGGCCGACAACACCGTCTGCTGACCGCTCCCGCGGCTTCCGTCCGCCCCATTTTGACCGGGGCGAGGGGACTCTATTACAGTTGACTCTTGCATGAAGCGCCCGGTTCCGCCGGGGATTTCGTGCGGTGCTTCCTTAGCTCAGTCGGTAGAGCGTTTCACTCGTAATGAAAAGGTCATCAGTTCGATTCTGATAGGAAGCTCGGGATAAACCCCGGACAGCCCCTTGTTTTAGGGGTTTCCGGGGTTTTTCGCTGGTTAAGCGGCAATTTCGGCCGGTCAGTTCTTTGGAATCCCGTTGAGCTGCGAGCGGATGAAGGCCTGGTCCTCGTGGGACATGGCGGCCTCACCGTGCAGCCCCGTCGGAAGGCTCCCGCCGCTTTGCTTGACGATCATCGCAGTGATGGTCCGGGGAAGGATCAGGCACCCCGGGTTGTCGATGAGCCACTTCCGGGTGGCCGGGTCCAGGTGGGCCCAACGGTCTTTGAGGTTCATTGCCGGCTGCTTCCATGCTTGCGTCGTGAACTGGCTCTCCCGCGGGCGGCATGCCCGCGCCAAACCTCCATTAGACGCCTGCGTTGAAGGACGGGGAAGGGGCCAAAGTCCCCCTGCCCCGGCCCATTATGACGGCCGCCGCTCCGACGCCGGGCGGAGTTCAGGAAACGGCAAGCCAGGCAAGGTATCCTCCCGGTATGACCCCCAGCTCCCAGGCTGCTGTTGCGCGCGCCGCAGCCTCCGACGCCGCCTTTCCCGCAGGGTGCACCCACCCTGCACCTGCCACCTCCGCATGTCCAGGCCGGCGGGGCCGGACGGGGCCCGCAGCACAGCAAGGGAACGGGAATTAGAAGTGGAACCACATGTCCCCCGGCACCTGAGCCAGGACGGAAAAGGTCCCGGCCGCAGGGCCGTCTTGCTGGCCGCTGTGCTGACAATGTCCGCCGCTGTGCCCGACCTGCAGCCGAACCAGAAGCAGGATGCGACGTCCTCTGACCTGCCCGCCGACGACGGCCCCGGGGACGTCAACTCGACGGTCCTGCACTCCGGTCCGGACGGCGACGAACCCGCACCCATCCCGCCGGCCGCGCCCGTACTGTCACGCGCCCAGGTTGTCGACACTTACGGAAAGCACCAGGCCCGGTACTGGGGCCTGGAGGCTCCCGGCGTCCTGACCCGGATGCCTCCAGGGCAGGGCATCGCACTGACCCTGGACTTTTGCGGCGGCCCCGGCGGCAGCGGCTGCGACCAGGCCCTTCTTGACACGCTGCGGCAGCGCCACATCCCGGCCACGCTCTTCCTGAACTCGCGGTGGATCGCAGCCAACCCCGCCACCACGCGGCAGCTGGCAGCAGACCCGCTCTTCGAGATCGCCAACCACGGAACGTCCCACAAGCCGCTGTCCACCACCGGCAACACGGCCTACGGCATTCCGGGGACCAGGAACGCCGGGGAAGTCTATGACGAGGTCATGCCAAACGACGAGGCTCTGGCAAACATCACCGGCAAGCGTCCCAAATACTTCCGCCCCGGTACCGCCTACCTGGACGACGTCGCCACGGACATCCTGGGTGCGCTGGGCGTGAAGCCGGTGGGCTTCAGCATCAATGGCGACGGCGGCGCCACCTTTCCCGCCGCGGTCGTAGCCAAAGAGGTGGGAAGGGCTCGGGCAGGCGACGTGGTCATCTGCCACGGCAACCACCCCAATGGGGGAACAGCGGAAGGCGTCAAGCAGGCCTTGGACAAGCTGCTCTCGGCGGGGATGTCTTTCGCGCACCTGCCGTAGGCTGTCCGCCGCGGCCAAGCCCGGCGCGGCCCCTCCGGCCCTGCTGGCGGCCCGCGCGCCGATCGGATACGTTGACAGGGAAGCCCCTGCCAAGACGCACCGGACGCTGCCATGCTGGTGCTGAACGTGAGGAAGTCCCCATGCCGGAAGAACACGACCTGCCCGCCATCGGTTGGGTTCCCGCGTGGGCGGACCTGCAGGAACGCAATGCAGCCGAGGTAGATTCAGGGTTCGTCCTGGGGGCGGCCGCCGGGCAGGACCCGGAAAGCCAGGAGTACGTGGCCCGCTGGCCGGGACCCGGCGCTGGGGAGCTTGCAGGCAAGGCCGCAGCCGGGAAGGGAATGCGCCTCACGCTGCTGTGCGCCGACGCCGATGCTGCAAAGGACCAGTTGCAAGGGGGCCTTGCACCTGTGGACGAACTGGTGCTGCTCACAGCCCCGACGGCCGAGCTGAACGGGGCGGTGGAGTTGCCTGAGAACTCCCAGGTCGCCTTGGCACCCATGGAGACCTTCGACGCCGTCGAAATAACCGTATTCGACCACCCTGTGGCGAAGGGGCGCATCCAGGTCCGGGACGATTTCGCGGCGGTGGCTGTTACCGAGCTGCCGCAGGGGCCGGATAAGGAAGCCTTCGAACAGGGCCTGTTCGCCGCCATGGCGGAGGAGGCGTTCCTCCACGGCGCCGAGTACCTGCACATGGTCGTAGAGAAGGAAGCCGCCGCACGCTACGAATCGGCCGGCTGGACCACCGCGGGCCAGCTCGTCAGTTTCGAAAGGAACTGACGACGGCGGCAGGCCCGCCAGGGCAATGAAGCCGCCGTCATTGGACAGGCTGACCTAGTCCGGCCTGCCTACCACCACCTGGGACGGGCTGTGGGTAACGTAACCGTTGGCCCAGGAAAACAGCGCCCTGACTTTCTGCTGGAACCCCGGCAGCAGGGCCAAGTGGACCGCCAACCACGACACGAAGGCCAGTGGCCCCTGCAACTGGAGCCGCTGGCGGCCCAACTCTGCCACCGCCGCGCCGCGGCCAACCATGGCCATGTACCCCTTGTCCCAGTAGCGGAAAGGCTCGCGCACGCCGCCGGTGAGGTCCGCGTAGATATTGCGCGCAGCCCACTTGCCCGATTGCTGGGCTACCGACCCCAGCTGCGGCAGCTTGTTCCCGCCGGCGTCGGTGATATTGGCTGAATCGCCCAGGACATAAACGCCCTCGGCGCCGGGCGCGGTGAGATCGGGCCGGACGTCAACCCGGCCGCCCCTCCCTTGCTCCAGGCCGGACTCGGTGATGATTTTCCCGGCCTGCAGGCCACCGGCCCAGACCACGATCCGGGCGGGGATGACCGTCCCGCCCTTGAGGGTCACCCCGTCCGGCCTGACTTCGGCGACGGGCTGGCCCATATGCAGCTGCACGCCGAGTTCCGTCAGCCGGTCCCGCGCGTACGCCTGCGACTTCTCCGAAAACGCGGCAAGGACGTTTGGAACCATGTCCACCAGGTGGACATGGCACCGATCGGCCAGCTCCGGCGAGAAGTACTTCGGCACCAGGTACTTGACGTTTTCAGCGAGCGCGCCGGCCGTCTCGACGCCAGTGGGTCCACCGCCCACCACAATGACGTCAGCGCCCGCTCCCGGCTCGCGGTCGGCCTCATCCAGGACGGCCGTGATGGCCGCGCTGAGCCTGGTGGCATCCGCCACGGAGTACAGCGGGTAGGCATGCTCATCCGCGCCGGGGGTGTTGAAGAAGTTCGGCACCGCCCCGGTGGCGATCACCAACGCCTGGGCCCGGTACGTGGACCCGTCGGCCGTGGTGACGGTCCGGTTTGGCGCGTCGATGGCAGTCACCGTCGACGTCAGGACCCGGACGCTATTGATTCCGCGGAACTCGGCCCGCAGCGGCCGCGTCACCGTGGACACGCCGATCTGGGATGCCGCCACCTGGTACAGGAGCGGCTGGAACTGTTGGTAGCTGTTGGCGTCAAGCAGCAGCACGCGGACACCTTTGCGGCCCAACTCCTCAGCCGCGGCCTTCCCGGCAAATCCGCCGCCAACCACGATGACCTGATATGAATCGTCCATTCGTGCAACTTACCCCTCCCGGCGGACGAGTAACAGGGTGCCTTCCCCGCAAGTGTGATGGCGGCCGTTGGGCCCTGCCGTCCGGCGCCGGCCCTGCCGCGGCATCCACGCCGCCTAAGATGGCGGCATGGAAGACGAAGCCCTGGCGGACATCGCCAACCGGCTGTACGCGGGACCGCTGGAGGACTTCATTGCAGCCCGCGCCGCCGCAGCCAAGGAGGTTTCGGGCCGGGACAAGGGCCTGGCGGCAGCGGTCCGGAGCCTGCCGAAACCTTCCGTCGCTGCGTGGGCGCTCAATATGCTTGCCCGCCACCGGCCGGAGGTGCCTGCCCGGCTGGGCGAGCTGGGGGCCCGGATGCGGGCCGCCCAGGACTCGCTAGACGCCGCTGCCCTCCGCGGGCTGGGCCGTGAGCGGCGCACCATGCTCGCGGACGCCGTCGAAACTGCCCGGTCGGTTGCCCGGGAACAGGGCCGTCCCATCAGCGACGCCATGGCATCGGACGTCGAGGAGACCCTCAGGGCGCTGACGGCCGATGCGGGGGCAGCCAACGCCGTCGCCAGCGGACGCCTGCTGAAGGTCCTCTCTGCGGACGGCGTCAGCGACGCGGACCTGGACGGCGCCGTGGCCCTCCCCGGTTTGCTCCCGGCCGCACCGCCTGCCCGGTCCCCCTGGACTCCCCCCGCCGCATCCCGGACGGCGGCCGCGGCGGCCCCGAAGGCCCCCGTTGCCGAGCCATCGGCCCCAAAGACGCGGACGACGACGGCGGCCGGGTCCCAGTCAAAGCCCGGCCGGCCCCGGCTTGAGGCTGTCCGGCAGGCTCCCCGGCCGGCCTCGCCGCCTGCGCTGGAACGGGCCAAGAGCGCCCTTGCGGAGGCGCGGGCGGCTGAGGAGGCGGCTGCCCGGCTGGCCGGTGATCTCCAGGAGCAGGAGGAAACGGCACGCGCGGAAATCGCTGAACTCCAGCAGGAAACGGCTGACCTCAGGCGCCGGCTCAAGGCTGCCGAGGAAAGCCTGGACCGCGCCCGCAAGAACCTTGCCGCCACCGCAGCGGAAGCGAAACAGGCCACACGGGCCGCAGACAAGGCCAGCCGGACGTCCATGCTGGCGCAGGAACGCGTCCTCCGGCTGGGCAGCAACTGAGGGAACCCGGCATCCCTCTGCGGCCCCTGCGGTACCCCTCGCCGCCGGCGCAGCCGGGACATACTCTGGAGCTATGGACGCCGCAGCACCCCATGTCTTTGCGATTCCGCCGGCTTCAGTCCACCGCCCCACCACGGGCAGGGAGGACACCATCACCCTGGCTGCCGGCGTGTGGCTCCTTGTCGGCACGTACGTTGACGGCTGGGCCCACAACAACCTCCGTGGACTCGAGACGTTCTTCACGCCGTGGCACGCGGTCCTCTACTCGGGCTTCGCCGCCTGTGCCGCCTGGATCGCGGCCCTGACCTGGCGCCGGCATGCGCCTGGCATGAGGTGGCGGGAGGCCGTCCCCGCCGGGTATGGCGGCGCGGCAGCAGGAGTGGTCCTCTTCCTCGCCTCGGGCGCAGGAGACCTCGCTTGGCATACGGTGTTCGGGATCGAACAGAACATCAGCGCGCTGTTCAGCCCGTCCCATCTGGGCCTTGCCACCGGCGGCTTCCTCATCCTGGGCGCACCTTTTTCCGCCGCGTGGCACTCCCCGGTCCGGCTGTGGCCACGACTGGTACCGGCTGTTGCAAGCGCAGTGCTGGCCGGTATGGTTGCGGCGTTCATCCTGCAGGAGTTTGCGGTCTTTGCCCGGCATGGACTCATCCAGACGTATGCAACGGGTGCCGGGGCACACCCTGCGGTGACCGTGCCCACGTCCTCGAGCATCCTGGTGTCCCTGGCATCGTTCCTCGTCTCCACCCTGGCGCTCTTTGTTCCGGTCCTGTTGCTGTCGCTGCGGTGGCGCCTGCACCCGGCTGTACCGGCGGCCATGGCGTTAATCCCGTCCGCGGCCCTGCAGGTCATGGTGGCGCTGCGGGACGCGTGGCTGGTGCCGGTAGCCTTGGCAGGTTCCATCCTGGTCGCAGCAGTGTGGGCTGTGGTCCGGCCGGCCCCTGGGCATCCGGCCCGGCTCATGACTGCGGCGGCCCTGTGCCCCGTGGTGTTCTGGGGTCCCTATTTCGCCGGCGTGGCACTCCACGACGGTGCGCTGAGCTTCTCCCCCGAGGTCTGGACCGGAACACTTGTATGGACCGGGCTCGCGATGCTGGGGATCGCGGCGCTTACGCTGAAAGTGTGGGGAGGGGCCTCGGCCGCCAGTACTCCCGGGCCCCGCTGACGGTTGGCTGTGCAAGGAACCGGGCCCGCCTCCCGGCGTCCCGGCACAACACGCGCGGTGCTGGTTCCTAAGAATGTCGGACCCTGGTTGCAGACTGGATTTATGGAAAACCAAGCAGTACAGGAATTTCACGTTACGTACTTCGACGCCGACTGCGGCCGGGCCCGGGCCGAGGTCTTCGACACGCTTGAAGATGCAGAGCGCTTCGCGTGCCGGCACTGCCACGGAGAGGACAGCTGGGCCGTGGTGGACGCCGTGACCGTCGAACGCGTCCGGATCGCCGCCTGACCGGTCCCCGCCTGGCCCGGCCCGGTCCCCGCCTGGCTCGACGCGGTCCTTGCCTGGCCCGGCCCTGGCATTGCCCGGGGTTACCTGGGGTTAACGGCGTCAGCCCGTACGGCGCGGCGGTTGCCGGCAGCACGGGCTGACGCTGGTCTGGCGGACGGCCACCGGCAGCTGGTGCCGGGGATCGATGCCGTGGGGACTACGCGAAGTCGGAAACCGCCGGGTCGGCTCCGATGCGGCCTTCGCCGCCGGCGGTCCGGTCCAGGTTGTTGATGGCTTCAATGTCCTCGGAATCCAAGGAGACCTCGAGTGCCGCGAAGTTCTCCTTGATGCGCGACTCGGTCACGGACTTGGGGATGACAACGTTGCCGATCGCGAGGTGCCATGCGATGACCACCTGGGCCGGTGTGGCCTGGTGCTTGGCGGCGATGGATGCGATGGCCGGATCCTGAAGCAGTTCGCCACCCTGCCCCAGCGGCGACCATGCCTGGGTCAGGATGCCCTTGGAAGCACCAAATTCACGCAGTTCGCGCTGGCTGAAGTACGGGTGCAGCTCAATTTGGTGGATGGCCGGAACCACCCCGGTTTCGTCGATGATGCGCTGCAGGCCCTCGGCCGTGAAGTTCGAGACACCGATGGACTTGACCCGGCCGCGCTTCTTCAGCTCGATCAGGGCTTTCCAGGTGTCAACGTACTTGTCCTGCTTGGGCTGCATCCAGTGGATGAGGTAGAGGTCAAGAGTTTCCAGGCCAAGCCGGTCCATGGATTCCTCGAAAGCGGCGAGCGTCGACTCGTAGCCCTGGTCGGCGTTCCACAGCTTGGTGGTGATGAACATCTGCTCCGGTGAAAGTCCGGAGCTGGCGATGGCACGGCCCACGCCGGCCTCGTTCCCGTAGATCTTGGCGGTGTCGATGTGGCGGTAGCCGGCTTCGAACGCCTGGCGGACAACCTTTTCAGCCACGTCGTCCTCAACCTGCCACACACCGTAGCCGAGCTGGGGGATCGTGTTGCCGTCGCTGAAAGTCAAGGTAGGTGAAAGAGTCATGGTTTTATCCTGCCAAAACCCGGGACCCCAACGCGGCGAAATCCGGCTCTGTCAGCCAGGCGCTTAACTGAAAAGTAGGCTTCCGAATCGGGAATATTCCTGCGCACCCGCTGGCCCGTCCCGCGTGAAGCTCCCTATTTCGCGTGAAGCTGCCTCTCGGCGTCGTCCACTTGCTGGAAGACGGCCTCTGCCCGGCGGTGGACGGACGCGGCACCCACCGGCACCGGCCCTACGGCGAGACGCAGCATGGCTGCAGCTTCCGCCGTGGTTGCCAGTGAATTTCCTGCCTTGGACAGGGACCGGTGGACATCGGACAGGGCTGCGGGGATGTCCAGGCCGTCGCTGGGGGCACGCCGCTGCGCCTCCATGCAGACTGCCCGGACGCGCGGGAGCAGGGCAGCGAGCTGGTTGGCGATCTCCACCAGCTCACCGTACAGCTGGTCGTCCTCCACGCCTTCGAGTACCTGGTGGAAGCGGTCCAGTCCCCGATGGAAGCGGTCATGCGCACGGCGCCACAACCCCTTGCCCAGTTCCGAGTCATCCTTGCGCCCCTGCCTGGCGGCGCTGAAAAAGCCCAAGCGGGACCTACAGGTACTGGCCCGGGCCGTGGTCCGGGTCCTCGTGCTGTCCCGGCCGCGGCGGCTGTCCCGGCTGCCCGGGACGGGCGCCCGCCGGCGCGCGCTGCGGTTCGCCGTTTTCACCGATGACGACGCCGGGCGCGATCATGGTGCCCGGCGGCAGCTGGCGCAACTGCAACTGGGCCGCGGCGTGTTCCCGGGCCGCGTTCTGGGCGGCGATGGCTGTCTGGATCCCGTGGAACAGACCCTCAAGCCAGCCCACCAGCTGGGCCTGGGCGATCCTGAGTTCGGCGTCGGACGGAGTGGCCTCGTCGGAAAAGGGCAGGCTGATCCTGTCCAGTTCCGCCACCAGCTCCGGTGCCAGCCCGTCCTCGAGCTCCTTGATGGAGCGGGCGTGGATGGCGGCGAGCCTGCCCCGTGCGGCATCGTCCAGCGGTGCGGACTTTACCTCCTCGAGGAGCTGCCGGATCATGGTGCCGATCCGCATCACCTTTGCGGGCTCATCCACCAGGTCCTGGAGGTTGCTGCCCCGCGGCCTGCCGCCGTCGGGCCTGTCCTGGGCTGGAGCCTCGCTGTCATCGACGGGCGTGCCTTCCATCGGGAGGTCCTCAGCTGCCTGAGTGTCTTTGGGATCGCTCATGCGTTCATACTCTCACGGCCCACCGGCACCCGCCCGCCGGGAATGCCCCGGGGGCCGGCTTGTCCGCTGCGGGCCCAATCAGCAGCACCGGCCCTGCGGGTTGCTGTCCTGGCGGTCGGTGCGGTCCCGCCAGAACTCGCGTTCCGTCAGGGGCGCCTCCGCGTGCCCGGCCGCCCGGTGGTGTTCCAGGTACTTGGCATAGGCGTCCGCGCCCATGACGCCGCCGAGGTACCGGGCAAACCCGCGGAACCCATTGGCAACCATGGCGATACTGGTGCTCATCAGTGCCCGGTCCGTTCGAGCCGGGCTCCGGCGGGCACCTTTTCCCATTCGGCAGCCAGTTCGCGTTCGGCAGTTGTCGGCACCAGGCCGGCCGGTGCGAAGACGCGCGACGGGACAGCGGGGTCCTCGTTGTCGGTAATGGCTGCACCTGCCGACCGGTCCCGGAACGCCTTGGCCGTGGCGAGCAGCGCCGTGGCGATCACGATGATGCTGAGCACCACGAAGATCACGGACAGCCAGCCCTGGATGGCGGTGTTGCGGACCACGGCTTCCATGGCGGCGACCGATTTGGCTGTACCAAATTCCTTCTTGCCGTCGGCCAGTGCCTTGCTGAAGGCAGCGTTGTTGGCGAAGTAGCCCACGGCAGGAGTGGAGGAGAAGATCTTCTGGTAGCTCGCGGTGATGGTCACCACGGCTGCGAAGGCCAGCGGCAGGGCCACGATCCACAGGTATTTGAACGTTCCGCGTTTGGCGACGATGGCCAGGACGACGGCCAGCGCGATCGCTGCGAGCAGCTGGTTGGCGATTCCGAACAGCGGGAACAGGGTGTTGATGCCGCCCAGCGGATCCGTCACGCCCATGAGCAGCACCGCGCCCCAGGCTGCCACCATGATGGCGGTGCAAAGCCAGGCTCCGGGACGCCAGGAGGCTTCCTTGAACTTGGGAACGAAGTTGCCGATCGAGTCCTGCAGCATGAAGCGGGCAACGCGCGTGCCGGCGTCCACGGCGGTGAGGATGAAGAGCGCCTCGAACATGATGGCGAAGTGGTACCAGAAACCCATGAGGGCGGTGCCGCCCACGAACTGGTGCATGATGTGCGCCAGGCCCACCGCGAGGGTGGGGGCGCCGCCGGTTCGGGATACGATGCTTTGCTCGCCCACGTTCCGGGCCGTCTCGGACAGCAGGTCCGGGCTGATGTTCACCCCGGCCAGACCCAGGCTGTTGACCCAGGTGGCTGCAGTTTCAACGGTGCCGCCGGTCAGTGCGGCAGGGGCGTTCATGGCGAAGTAGAGTCCGCGGTCGATCGAGATGGCAGCCACCAGGGCCATGATGGCAACAAAGGACTCCATCAGCATGCCGCCGTAGCCGATGTACCTGGTCTGCCGTTCCTTCTCCACCAGTTTGGGGGTGGTACCGGACGAGATGAGGGCGTGGAAGCCGGACAGGGCGCCGCAGGCGATGGTGACGAACAGGAAGGGGAACAGGGCCCCGGAGAACACGGGGCCGTTTTCCCGGCTGGCGAATTCGCTGAATGCGGGAACGTTGACTTCGGGACGGACCACGATGATGGCCAGCGCCAGCATCACGATCACGCCGATCTTCATGAAGGTGGACAGGTAGTCGCGCGGGGCGAGCAGCAGCCACACCGGCAGGATGGCGGCGATGAAACCGTAGATGATCAGGCCCCAGGCGATGGTCACCTTGTCCAGGTGGAACACGGTTGCGCCCCATTCGGTCTGCGCCACCAGGCCGCCGCCGATGATGGCGGCCATCAGCAGGACGAAGCCGATGATGGAGACTTCCATGACCTTGCCGGGCCGCAGGTAGCGCAGGTAGACGCCCATGAAGAGGGCGATGGGGATGGTCATTCCCACGGAGAACACACCCCAGGGGCTTTCACCCAAAGCGTTGACGACGACGAGCGCCAGGATGGCCACGATGATCACCATGATGAGCAGGGTGGCGATCAGGGCTGCAGTGCCGCCGATGACGCCGAGTTCCTCGCGGGCCATCTGGCCGAGGGAGCGGCCGCCGCGGCGCATGGAGAAGAACATCACCAGGTAGTCCTGGACGGCGCCGGCGAGGACGACGCCGACGATGATCCAGATGGTGCCGGGCAGGTAGCCCATCTGGGCGGCGATGACCGGGCCCACCAGCGGACCGGCGCCGGCGATGGCGGCGAAGTGGTGGCCGAAGAGCACGTTCCGGTCGGTGCGGACATAGTCCTTGCCGTCCGCCTTGTACTCGGCGGGGGTGGCGCGGCGGTCGTCAGGCTTGGTGATGTAGCGTTCGATCACCTTGGAGTAGAAGCGGTAGCCGATCAGGTAGGTGCACACGGAGGCAAAGACGAACCAGATGGCGTTGACGGTCTCGCCGCGCACGATGGCCAGCATGAACCAGGCAACGCCGCCCAGCAGGGCAATGGCGGCCCAGAGCGCGATCTTCGCCGGGGTCCACTTCCGGTCCTCGGCTTCGAGCCGCGCCTCGTCCACGGCGGGCGGGGGAAGATTCGGGTCTAAAGCCAGTCCACCCTCCGCCCGGGATCCATTGTTCCGTTGGTCAGGCGCTCCGGCCATGTCTCCTCCTTGAGAGTTTTCACACTTCTGCCATGGGCACCCTACCAACGGGTAGCCCGGCGGAGATGCCCGACGGCGGCGCGGCGCCGGCCTGTGCGGTGAACGGCACCGAGCCGGCGACGAACGAGGGGGACGGCCGTGCTGCTACGCCAGGCTGCGCCGGGACAAGGGCAGGCCGGACGGGGTAAAAATCCAGGCAAGCACCGCGCCCGTCACCGGTACGGCCACCACGAGGGCCACGAGCTGCAGCCAGGGAACGTCCACTGCCGTCCGCATGTCCGTGGACACAACCATCAGGAAAGCAGGTACCACCCCTGCCAGCGTCCCCAGGAGCGCACCCACGCCGCTGGTGAAGAGGGCCTGGGATCCTGCCAGGGCCTTCCGCAGCCGGGGCGAGGCGCCCACCCCGGCAAGGGTGGCATGGTCCGCACGGGCATCGGCCAGGGAGAGGCCGGTGGTAATGCCCGCTGCGCTGAACGTGATGAGCGCAGCCGCCGCCACAATGGACCACGTCATCCACTGGCTGCCCTGCGAAATGCCCGGCTCGGCCCGGAAGTCCATGCCGGGTTGGCGGTAGACAGCCGCGATGGCAGCGGAGGCTGCATCCGCCTCGGCCTCCGATGGAAACTTCGCCAGCTGGAGCAGCAGCCCGGCGGGTTCCGCGCGCAGGTCCAGCCGCGCGGCGGTCTCCGGCGAGACAACGCCGAAGTATGGGACAGGGACCACCGGCTCGAGCACAGCCGCGGCCAGGGAGGCGCTCCGCACCGTTGCGGGCACCGTGCCGGGACCTGACGGCGCCGGCCCTTGGGTCCGCACATCCTTCCCCTCCAGCAGGACCTTTCCGTCACGGACGAAGACAGGGTTGGCCACCACCATCCCACCGGCGTCCAGCACCGCCAGTGACTCGGCCGAGGGGTCGCGGCCCAGTACTGCCCGGATGTCCTCCGCGCCGCCCACCAGGATGGCCCGGTTGGACGGTTGCTCGTTGACCATGGAACCCCGGCACCGCCAGTCGGCCGGATCCACCACCCGCCCCTTGGGCGTCGTCGGGCACTCGTTGGCCTGCGGCCGGGCAAGCGAGAACACGAGGCAGTTGGAGGTATCCGTCAGTGCCGGCAGGCTCGGATCGGGCCCCTCGGGGCAGTTCCGCAGGCCTGCGGGAGCGGTCAAGGGGTGGGTCCACTCCACCGTGCCCAAGGCATCAGCCACAGCCGCGGAGAGCATGCCGGCGTCGATGTCGACGCGGGGACGCATGCTGCCATCAGCAGCCAGGGGCTGGTCCACGTTCAACGGTAGATACACCTGGTTTTCCAGCCCGCTCCAGTAATGGGCCTCCTTCAGGCCCGCCTGCTGGCTGGCCGACAGCACCAGGGCGGCACCCGCAAGGGTGGCTGCGGCCAGCACTGCCGCCACGGCGGGGACGCTCCGGCCGCGGTTCCGCGCAGAGTCCCGCGCCGCCATCCGGAAGGACAGGGACAGCCAGTGTGTCCGGCATGTCAGCCGGACGATCAGCCATCCGGTCAGCATCACCAGGCCCGCAACTGCGGTCACGGCCCCGGCGATCAGTAGGGTGACCACCACCGGCAGTTGCTCCGCCCGCTGGTCGGGATCGTTGGTGGAACCGCTGAGAAGCCAGCCGGTTGCCAGCAGGGCCGCGGCAAGTGCCAGAGCCACGCCACCGGCCAAGGTGGTGCGCGTTCCTTGAGGTGCCGGCGCCCGCCCGGATTTGAGCGCACCCAGCACTGCCTGCCTCGACACCTGGCGCGCCGGGACCAACGCGGCCAGCACGCAGGCGCCCAATCCCATGGCCATGGCTACGCCGGTCAGGAGAAGGTCCGGGTGCAGGCCCGCGAGCCGGGCCGAACCGGTGGCACGGACCACGTGGACGACGACGGCAGCGGCCCCCAGCCCCACCGCGGCTCCGGCAGCGACGGCGATGGTGCCAAGCCATAGGCCACCGGCGGTGACTACAGCGCCGATGGTGGCGGTATCCGCGCCGGCGGATGCCAGCAGCGCCAGTTCGCGCACCTGGCGCTTGGCTCCGACGGCGAACGCGGCGCCGGCGAGCAGGCCAACCTCCAACAGTGCGAGCGCACCGACAAGGCCGAAAGTGGCATAGACGGTCACCAATACAGGGGCGTTGTCATGCAGCCGCGAACCTGGAACCGTGCGCTGGTCCGGGGGCGGCGGGTCCAGCACCACGTCCCGCGAAAGTACGCCCACCCCCTTGCTGTTGGCCTCCCTGACCTGCTGCCAGGTGACCGGTCCGGGACCCACCAGGTAGTAGGTTGCGGACTGGCGGTTCAACGGTCCCCTGGCAAGGTCGGCGGACGCCTGGCCAGCCTGCAGGTACAGGAAGCTGTTGCCGTCCGAGGCCGCAGCATCGCGAAGGGTGCCAACGGGCACGAAGGTTCCTGCCGACGTCGTCAATGGGTGCCCGAAGGTGAGGTGGAACCGCTTCATCAGCCCGGGCGACACCAGCACCTCCGTCCCGTCGCGCGGCGCCCGCCCGTCGAGAAGCGTGAATTTGCCGTCGAAGGCATGGTTGAGGGCGTCCACCTCGCGGCCTTGCAATGAAACGAGTGCCTCGCCCACCCCCGTGGTCAGCTGCAGCTGGCGTTCCGGCAGGACGTCGTAGCCTGCCGGGATCGCGTCCCGGGGGTCGGTCCGCTGGAAATCCGTGTCGAACCGGCCGGAGCTGGAAGCGATGACGGCGTCATTGAGCGGGTCCTGCAGCGACTCCGCGCTGGGGACCGGCAGGACACTGAACCTGGCCTGGGTGTTTCCCAGTTCGTACCGGACAATCTCCCCGGGCGTGCGCTGGGAGCTCTGGTAGAGGGTGGCGGCGCCGGTCATGCCAGCCACGGGCAGCATGATCAGCAGGATGATCAGGAGCGAGCGACCCTTATGGCGGGCGACGTCGCGGCGGGCCAGCCGCAGGGCAACCCTGTGGCCGCTCCGGCGGCCCTGCGGCGCGGCCGCAAGGTCAAGCGGCATCAGAGTCCGGCCTGGGTCAGGAGCATGGTGGGGTCATGCATGGCCGCGGCCTGGTCGATGATGCGTCCGTCGCGCAGGAAGACCACCCGGTCCGCCCAGGCGGCGTGCCTGGCCTCGTGGGTGACGAGCATGACGGCGGCTCCGGCGTCAGCCCTGGCGCGCAGTACCTCCATGACCCCCTGGCCCGTTGTCGAATCCAGCGCGCCGGTGGGTTCGTCGGCCAGGATCAGCCGGCGCTTGCCCACGATGGCGCGGGCGATGGCCACGCGCTGCTGCTGGCCGCCGGACATCTGGTCCATGAAACGGTCCGCGAGTTCCGGGATGCCCACTTGCCGCAGCGCATCGGCGGCTTGCCGGTGCGCCTTCCGGGCCGATGTGCCGTCCAGCTCCAGGGGCAGCGCCACGTTTTCCGCGGCGGTCAGCGTGGGCACCAGGTTGAAGTCCTGGAACACGTAGCCGACGGCCCGGCGGCGCAGGCGGGCCAGTTCGTTCAAGCCGAGCCCCGCCAGGGGCGTCGATTCAACAAAGACAGCGCCCGACGTCGGCCGGTCCAGTCCGCCGGCAAGGGCCAGGAGCGAGGACTTGCCGGAGCCCGACGGACCCATCACTGCGACGAACTCCCCCGCGCAGATGGTGAGGTCGACTCCGCGGAGTGCTGCGACCGCCGTCGCGCCTTCCCCAAAAGTCCTGCCAACCTTGGCGAGTTCAAGGACCTGCTGCGGCCCCTGCACGCTCACCGGCGGCTGTCCGCGCTGAGCGGGGCGTCTTCCGTGGCCCCGTTGGACAGTTTCCGGGCCGGCCCCGTGGCGGAGGCCTGTGCCTGCTGGACCATCCTGGCCTCACAGAGGTCAAGCCAGCGGACTTCCGCTTCGGTCTGGAAGATCAGGGAGTCCAGCACCAGGAGCCAGGCGGTATCCGTGGCCCGCTGGTTCGCTGCCGTGTCGCGCCGGGCCTTGGTGTAGTCCTGCAGGGCCCTGATGGACGCCACCCGCTGGGCCTGGATGATGGCCTGAACATCAACCCCGGGCAGGGTTACGGCGAGCGCGAGCTTGATGGCGAGCTCATTGCGGGGCGGATTGTTCCGCTCCACGGGGGCGGCGAACCAGCTCAGCACCTCCGCTTTGCCGGCGGGGGTGATGCTGTACACCACATGGCCCTCGCCGTCGTCGCCTTCCTTGGCTACGAGGGCATCGCGTTCCAGCCGGTCCAGGGTGGTGTACACCTGCCCGATATTCAGGGGCCAGGTGGCTCCGGTGCGGTTCTCGAACTCGACCCTCAGCTGGTAGCCGTAACGCGGCTGGTCCTGCAGCAGGGCGAGGAGGCTGTGGCGTATCGACATGGTGCTCCCCCGGGCTTAGTCATTGCCGGTATGCACAGGCCCCCAAGACCCGTGCATACCGCGTATAGCCAGACTAGGGCGGATTCCCCTACAACGCAATACCGGGTATGTACTGGGAGTTCCTACATCACCAGGAGGACCTTGCCTACGTGGTCCCCGCTGTCGAAGTAGCGGTGGGCGGCAGCCACCTGGTCCAGGGGGAACGTCTTGGCGACCAGCGGGCGGATCGTGCCGTCGACCACTAGCGGCCACACGGCGTCCCGGACGGCGGTCATTATCGCACCCTTTTCCGCCACAGGCCTGGGCCGCAGTGCGGTGGCCACCACAGCCGCCCGCTTCTTCAGCAACAGCCCAAGGTCAAGCTCGCCCTTGGTGCCGCCCTGGAGGCCGATCACCACCAGGCGCCCGTAGTCCGCCAGCGCATCCACGTTCTGTGGGAGGTATTTGGCCCCCACCACGTCGAGGATGACATCCGCGCCCTTGCCGCCGTTCTGCCGCCGAAGGCTCTCCGGAAAGTCCTCTTCTTTGTAGTTGATGGCGATGTCCGCGCCGAGGAAGGCTTTGGCAGTGCTGACCTTTTCCTCGGTGCCGGCCGTAGTGGCCACACGGGCACCGAACGCCTTGGCGAGCTGGATCGCCATGGTGCCGATCCCGCCGGTGGCGCCGTGGATGAGGACAGTTTCGCCCGGCTGCAGCTGCGCCGTCATGATGAGGTTGGAGTAGACGGTTGCCGCCACCTCCGGCAGCGATGCGGCCGTGACGAGGTCAACGCCGTCGGGGACGCGCAGCACCTGCTCGGCCGGTACTGCCACCTGCTGTGCGTAACCACCGCCAGCCAGCAGGGCCACTACCTTGTCCCCCAACGAAAACGGCTTGCTGACGCCGGGCCCGAAACCGGCAATCCGGCCTGACACTTCCAGCCCCGGAATCTCCGAGGCCCCCGGCGGCGGGGGATAGAACCCCCGACGCTGCTGGACGTCCGCCCGGTTCAGCCCCGCGGCCACCACGTCGATCAGCACTTCGCCCCGGCCGGGAACCGGGGCGTCCACGTCCCGCACTTCCAGCACTTCCGGGCCGCCCGATTCAGATATATAGACGGCTTTCATGGACCTCTCCCGTTCCTGACTCAAATCCTGGCTGCATCCAGTGTGCACCGGGGCTTCCCCGGGCCTGTTTTGTTGCAGGCAAGTGCCTATGAAACACTACTAGCTGAGGAAGGTTGTCCGAGCGGCCGAAGGAGCTGGTCTTGAAAACCAGTGTGCGGTAACCCCGTACCAAGAGTTCGAATCTCTTACCTTCCGCAAGGGAACCCCTGGCAGCCGGTACCACCGGCCGCCAGGGGTTTTTTGTTTTAACACCCCGCGCCCTGCCGTGTTGCGCACACGTAAATTCTTTGGATTAACCCCTGCCGGAGCAGGATTCGAAAGCTACCGGCCGGTATCGTCTGTGATTACCGGCACACGTCCGTGCGCCGGCAGCATCATCCCGTTGACAGCACCTGGCCCCCGGCAAGGAAAGCCGGTGCCAGTGCGGCCGCTCCGCTCGGGAGCGTCCCGCCGAATGCACGCTCCAGCAACTTTGCGTTCATTCAGTGCTGTTGTCATATGCCTGACACCACTTGACCGGGAGCAGGATCCAGGCTGGGTCCGGACCCTGCTCCTGGCGCACTCCACCGGGCCACCCACCCGGGACACCTCAATGAAAGTAAGAGCGGATGCATCTGAATAAATGGAAGTTGACGCTGGGCACGGCGTTGTCCGCGGGGCTCATCGCAGCCCCGCTGGCAGCTGTCCCGGCGGCCGCGGAGGTCTCAGCCGCGGCCGGCACCTCCCCCGTTGTGATCAACGAGGCCTACCTGAGCGGCGGCAGCAGCGGCGCCGCCTTCAAGAACAAATTCGTGGAGCTCTACAACACCTCCGATGCTCCCGTATCCCTGGACGGTTGGTCCGTGCAGTACCGCTCAGCCACCGGCACGGGTGCGCCCTCCGGCGTCGCACCGCTGTCCGGTTCCATCCCGGCCAGGGGCTACTACCTGGTGCAGGGCAGCAGCAACGGAACCAATGGCGCCGACCTCCCCAAGCCTGACCTTGCCACCACCCTGAACCCGAGCGGCACAACGGGAACCATTGTGCTCGCCAAGCAGCCCGCCGCCGTCGCGCTTTCCACTGGTTCCGTAGTGGAAAGCGCCGGCGTGGCAGACCTCCTGGGCTACGGCACGTCCAACACCTTTGAAACCCAGGCTGCCGCGGCGCCTGCCGGAAACACCGATGTGAAGAGCCTCAACCGGGCCGCCGGGGCGGACAGCAACAACAACGCCGCAGACTTCACGCTCAGCACAACCATTACGCCCACAGCATCAGGCAGCACAGCTCCCGACCCCACGCCATCGCCGGAGCCCGTTGCCCGGACCATCGCGGAGATCCAGGGCACCGGAACGGCAAGCCCGCTGGCCGGGGCCACCGTCACCACCAGGGGCAAAGTCACCGCAGCCTTCCCCACCGGAGGCCTCAATGGGTACTACCTCCAGACCCCCGGTACGGGCGGTGACCTCACGGCCACCAACCACGCCGCATCCGACGGCATCTTCGTCTACTCCCCCGCCACCGTCGGATCGGTGCAGGCCGGCGATTACGTGCAGGTCACCGGCACCGTGACCGAGTACTACGGCATGACCCAACTCAACGTGACCGCGGCCGAGGGCCTCACCAAGCTCACCGAAGCGGCCCCGGAGGTCAAGCCCACTGTCTTCACGCTCCCCGCCACGGAAACCTTCCGCGAATCGCTGGAAGGCATGCTGCTGGCACCCCAAGGCCCCATGACGGTGAGCGACAACTACAGCCTGAACCAGTACGGCGAGATCGGCCTGGCCGGCGGGACCACTCCGCTGGTCCAGCCCACCGCCGTGGCACCGTTCGGCTCCGCCGAGTACACCGCCACCGTGGCTGACAACGCGGCCCGCGGCATCAAGCTCGACGACGGGTCCAGCACCAACTTCCTGAAGGACGCCGCCACCAAGGCCGAGGTCCTGCCGTACCTCACCACCACGGACCCGGTCCGCGTCGGCTCGCCCGCCAGGTTCACCACCAACGTGGTGCTCGGCTACGCCAACAACTCCTGGAAGCTGCAGCCGCTGACCCACCTCACCGACGCCAACAAGGCAACGGTGCAGCCGGCCAGTTTCGGCGCCACCCGCACCGAGGCGCCTGCGGCTGTGGGCGGCAACGTCAAGATCGCCTCGTTCAACGTCCTGAACTACTTCCCCACCACCGGGGACACCCTGTCCGGCTGCACGTTCTACGAGGACCGGGACGGCAACCCGATCACCGTCCGCGGCGGCTGTGACGCCCGCGGCGCGGCCAACGCCGGGAACTTCAAGCGCCAGCAGGACAAGATCGTGTCCGCGATCAGCAAGACCGGCGCCGACGTGGTCACCCTTATGGAAATTGAGAACTCCGCCCAGTTCGGCAAGAACCGGGACGACGCCCTGGCCAAGTTGGTCGAGGCACTGAACATCGCCATGCCCGGCATCTGGGACTACGTCCGCACCCCTGCGAACGTACCCCCGCTGGCCGACGAGGACATGATCCGCACCGCGTTCATTTACAAGAAGGCCGTCGCTGAACCGGTGGGCGAATCCATCATCCACAACGACACCGTCGCCTTCGCCAACGCCCGCAAGCCGCTGGCCCAGGTGTTCAAGCCCGTTGGTGCCACGGATGACAAGAAGTTCATCGCCATCGCCAACCACTTCAAGTCGAAGGGCTCAGCCGCAACGCCGGACGACACGGACAAGGGCCAGGGCAACTCCAACCTCGCCCGCACGGCCCAGGCCAAGTCCCTCCTGGACTTCGCCACCTCCCTCCAGCAATCGAAGGGCACCGACAAGGTCTTCCTCATCGGTGACTTCAACTCCTACGGCAAGGAAGACCCCATCAACGTCCTCACCGGCGCGGGGTATGTCAACCAGGACGACAAGGCGAAGAACGCCGACGGTTCGGCCAAGCACTCCTACCTCTATGGCGGCCTGGTAGGCTCCCTTGACCACATCCTGGCCTCCCCCGCCGCCAACGGCGTGGTCACGGGCGCAGACATCTGGAACATCAACTCCGTCGAATCCGTAGCGCTGGAGTACAGCCGCTACAACAACAACGTCACCAACTACTACGCACCGGACCAGTTCCGCGCCAGCGACCACGACCCCGTGGTGGTGGGCCTGGACCTCCCCCGGGCACCTGCCAGCGTTGACCTCAACCTCCTGAACATCAACGATTTCCACGGCAGAATTGACACCAACACCGTCCAGGTGGCGGGCACCATCGAGAAGCTGCGCGCCGCCGCTGCTCCGGGGGCCACGGCATTCCTGTCCGCAGGAGACAACATCGGCGCCTCGCTGTTCGCCTCGGCCGTTGCCAAGGACCAGCCCACCATCGACGTGCTCAACGCCTTGGAACTGAAAACATCCGCAGTGGGCAACCACGAGTTCGACGGCGGCTGGCCGGACCTGCGCGACCGCGTTACCGGCGGCGGCACCAATGCGAAGTTCCCGTACCTGGGAGCGAACGTCTACAAGAAGGGCACTACCGAACCCGTCCTTCCCGAATACACGGTGCTGGACCTGAACGGCATCAAGGTCGCCGTGATCGGCACCGTCACCCAGGAAGTTCCGTCACTGGTGACACCGGCCGGCATCGCCGACCTCGACTTCGGGGACCCGGTGGACGCCATCAACCGGGTGGCCGCGAAGATCACGGCTGACAAGACGGCCGACGTCATCATCGTGGAAGACCACGACGGCGCCGGCTCGGGTGTGGTGGAAGGCGCCACGCTGGAGCAGGAAGTGGCAGCCGGGGGAACTTTCGCCAGGCTGGTCACCGAGACGTCCCCTGAGGTGGATGCCATCTTCACCGGCCACACGCACAAGGAATACGCCTGGGACGCGCCCGTCCCCGGCGTTGAAGGCAAGACCCGGCCCATCGTGCAGACCGGCAACTACGGCGAGAACGTGGGCCAGATCCAGCTGACCGTGGACACTGCCACCAGGCAGGTGACCGCCTACAAGGCCGGAAACGTCAAGCGCACCACTGACGCCGCCGCCGGCCTGGTGGCTGCCTACCCACGTGTGGCCGCCGTCGACGCCATCGTCAAGAAGGCCCTTGCGGACGCCGCCGAGGTGGGCAACCAGCCCGTCGGTTCGGTGACCAAGGACATCACCACCGCGTTCACCACGGATGCCACCGGCACCGCCAAGCGCGATGACCGCGGCAGCGAATCCACCCTGGGCAACCTGGTGGCCGATTCCCTGCTGGATTCGCTGAAGTCAGCCGACCTCGGCGGTGCGGAAATCGGCGTCGTCAACCCCGGCGGCCTGCGCAACGAGCTGTACTACGCCCCGGACGGCACCATCACGTACGCAGAAGCGAATGCGGTGCTGCCGTTTGTCAACAACCTCTGGACCACGTCCCTGACCGGAGCGCAGTTCAAGACCCTGCTGGAGCAGCAGTGGCAGACCAACCCGGACGGCACGGTCCCCAGCCGCGCCTACCTGCAGCTGGGCCTGTCCAAGAACGTGAACTACACCTACGACGCCGCCCGCGCCGCCGGTGACCGCATCACCTCCGTGCGGGTCAACGGTGAACTACTGGACCCGGCCAAGTCCTACCGGGTGGGAACGTTCAGCTTCCTGGCCACCGGCGGTGACAACTTCCGGGTCTTCACCGACGGCACCAACACCCGGGATTCGGGCCTCGTGGACCGGGATGCCTGGATCGGCTACCTCCAGAAGAGCAGCCCGGTGGCTCCGGACTTCGCGCGGCGTTCGGTAGCCGTGGTGAACACCACCGCTGCCGAGGTCAAGCCCGGCGAACCGGTGAACCTGGCCGTCTCCAAGCTGGACCTGACCTCCCTGGGCAGCCCGGTGAACACGGCCTTGGAGGCCTCGTTCACCGACGCCGCCGGCACGGTCACCCCGCTGGGCACCGTACCGGTGGCCGCCGGCGCGGCGTCGGTGGACCTGGCCGTCCCGGCCGGGGCGGCGGAGGGCCCGGCAACCCTGGTGCTCACCGCCGTCGAGTCCGGCACCGTGGTGAAGGTGGCAGTACTGGTGGGTGCGGACACTCCGGCGCAGCCGGTCTGTCTCCCGCCGGTCAAGCCCACCCGTCCCGCTGACATCAGGGGCCAGACGAACTACGGCCAGGCCATGGCCGCGTACCGGGCCTGCCTGAGGGGCTAAAACCCCCGATGCGCCATCACTTTTGGTTCCTATTCCGCCGCCGGTTTAGCGACCTAAAGTGATGGCGCATCACCGTTTAACCTTTGGAGATTAATTTCTGCGAAGGATGGCGGCGGCAATCTCGTCCGCGTCGCGGAGGGTACGCTGGCCGCTGCGGTACGCGGGCCCGCCGGGCTGGAGCGCCTCTGCGGCGATGGCGGTGCCCCACTGGGCCGAGGACAACTGCAGCCCCAGCACGAAGAGCCCTTCAGTGACCGACCCGTTGGCCGCCACCGGGCGGTACGGGTGGGCCTCCACGTCCAGGCCGGTGGACTCGATGGGGGCACCTTCGGCGGTCATCATGAGCTTGGGCCGCACCAGCCCGTCGGACAGCAGCTGCGACAGGAGCGGTGAATCGTTGGCCGAGACCCGGTTACCGGGGGCCAGCGCCTCCACCATGGTCTTCGCCGTGGCCGGCGGCCCCGCCACCCACGGCGAGGACGCGGTGAACAGCACCGATTTCCGGTCCACGCCGAATTTCGGGTCCGGCCCCACGAAGCTGACCACCCCGGCCCGTGCCAGTGCTGCCAGCTGTTCGGACCGCAGTGCGGGCGGTCCGCTGGCCAGGCCCTCCACGAACGATTCAAACCAGCCCCGCAGGCCGGCGACCCAGGATGCATCGGTGATACCGCCGTCGGCCACCGCGGTCTTGAGGACGGCGCGCCCGTGGTGGAGCGCCCCGATGGCCATCTTGACCGGATCGTCCTCGCCCAGCGCCGAGCGGCGTGCATCGTCGAGCAGGAACTCCACGACCGCGGCGTCATGCGCCCTGCGGGACTCGAAGGAACGCCCTGCCAGTGGAGCCGCGAGCCCCGGCAGGTCCAGGCGGTGGCGGGGACCTACGTGGACGGTCAGGACGCTCTCCACGCTGTCCTCCCAGTTCGCGGCGCTGTGTGCGTGCGGCTGCAGGGCTTCCTCCAGGGCCGTAAGGAAGGCGGGCGCATCGGGCACCGCGCCGGGCTGCGAGCGCACCAGGGTGGAGTAGTAGGCCCACAGGGCATCCCGGTGCAGGAGCGGCCACAGGTCGTGGTCGAACGACGGGCGGATTCCGGCCTTCTCCAGCCGATCGATGGTGGCCTCGGTGAGGTACCGGAGCGTGACGGAAGAGGCGTAGTAGCCATCCAGCGCCGCCTTGGCACGGTACGGGGTCCCGCGCCGCGACGCCGCAATGATCCGGGGTTCCTGGCCGGACGGTTCATACGCGAGGCCGCTGCCGTTGGGCACGAACTTGCCGCCGCGTCCCTCGGTGAGCTGGCCCATGGTGTCGAAGAAGTTCAGGCCCATGCCGCGGACCAGGACCGGTTCCCCGGCAGGGATCCGGGACCAGTCCACGTCCGCGGGCACGGCCGGGGGAAAGTACTCCAGGCCCAATTGCCCGGCGGCGGCCTCCAGCCCGCGCTGTTCCGGGTTGAGCCGGGAAGGGATGTGCCCCAGTGCCAGCACCACGGAACCGGCGCGGATGGCCGCCCCGGTGGCCAAGCCTACGTCGAACGTTCCGTCTCCCAGCGGACGCACCGACGTTGCGGTCGTCTCGTGGAATTCCACCGTGACGGCGTCGGATGCGTTGCCCAGCAGTTCCTCCACGGTGCAGCGGAGGTAGCGGCCGTAGAGGGCACGGCTGGGAAAATCATTGGATCCCAGCGACGCCAGCTCCGCCCGTTCCTCCGCGGTCAGGGACGGCAGCGGGTCCCGCTGCTGGGTGGCCCGCCACTGGTCGAAGGTGCGGCCGGCAACAGGTGCGGGAAGGGCCGGGTCCTCGGGAACCAGGGTGGGATAGAACGACTGGGTGTTCATCAGGAACAACCGGGACTGGCCCGGCTGCCACACATGTCCGGGGCCTGCGGGGTAGGGATCCACGACGTCGATGTGCAGGTGCGCTTTCGGGTGGCCTGCGATGGCGGTGTGGGCGAGCAGCCGCTCCAGCACGCTGGTGCCGCGGGGGCCGCCACCGATGATGACGGCCCGGTTGCTCTGCGATATTTCCACGCCATACAGCGTACGGGCTGGAAGCGGAGCGTGCTCCAGACGCTTGACTTGCCAGTCATGGGGGATGTTGTTTGGATGGGGCCCATGACCACCACAGCAGCTGATCAAGCGCCCGTTCCCGGCACCGGCAAGGACACCTCCGGCACCGACCTACGCGAAACCGCGCCGGAACCCGTCGACGAGAACGTGTGGCTGGAGGACATCTACGGCGAGGAGCAGCTGGCCTGGGTCAAGGAGCAAAACTCCCGCACCGAGGACCTGCTGGAAGGCGGCGGCTACCCGGAACTGGAGGCCGGAATCCTGGAGGTCCTGGACTCCACGGACCGGATCGCCATGGTGGGCAAGCGCGGAGATTGGTACTACAACTTCTGGCGGGACCAGCAGAACCCCAAAGGCCTGTGGCGGCGGACCACCTGGGAGAGCTACTGCACCGATTCCCCGGAATGGGATGTCCTGCTGGATGTTGACGAGCTGTCCCGGGCCGAAGGCGAAGAGTGGGTGTTCCACGGCGCCACGTTCCTGCGCCCGGCAGACGGGGAGCCCTACCGGCTGGCGCTGCTCGCCCTCTCCCCCGACGGCGGCGACGCCAACCGGTACCGCGAGTTCGACGTCGAGGCGCGCGGCTTCGTGGACCCCGCCCGCGGCGGGTTCGACCTCCCCACCGCGAAAGGCAACGTATCCTGGCTCGACGCGGGCACCCTGCTGGTGGCTTCCACCGCGGACGGGCTGCCGAAGACGGCGTCCTCCTACGCGCGGACGGCAGTGACGCTCAAGCGCGGGGAATCCCTGGCCGCGGCACCCCGGCTTTTCGAGGTGCCGGAAGACCACATGATGGCCGTTGCCGCGCACGACTCCACGCCCGGCTTTGAGCGGACCTTCGCAGTGGACTACATCGACTTCTTCAACCGCACCAACTTTGTGCTGCGGGACGGAAGCTGGGTGCAGATCGACGTGCCCACCGACGTCAATGTCAGCGCGCACCGGGACTGGCTGCTCTTCCGTCCGCAGCAGGACTGGGTCCTGGACGGCACCACGTATCCTTCCGGTGCCCTGCTTGCCGCCAACTTCGAGGACTACCTCGCCGGCAGCCGGGACCTCACTGTCCTGTTCACCCCCGATGCCCACACCTCCCTGCAGTCCTGGAGCTGGACCCGGAACTTCCTCCTGCTCAACCTGCTCAAGGACGTCTCCTCCGAAATCCGGGTGCTGGACCCGTCCCGGCCGTCAGGGAACACCGACGCCGGCTGGGCCGCGACCCTCCTCGACGCCTGCCCGCCGCTGCATGACGTGAACGCCTACGCCGTGGACGACGAAGACGAGGCACCGGCCGATGGCGGGGCCGGCGACGACTTCTGGCTTATCGCAACCGGCTTCACCACCCCCACCACGCTGATGCGCGGCACCTTGGAACACGGCACCTTGGAACACGGGAGCGCCGGCCCGTCCGGCGTGGTGAGCCGGCACGCGGTGGTCAAGACCTCGCCGTCGTTCTTTGCCGACGGTGACTATGAGGTGGAACAGCACTTCGCCGTGTCCGACGACGGCACCCGGGTCCCGTACTTCCAGGTGGCGCCGCGCGGGCTGGCTTTGGACGGACAGAACCCCACCCAGCTGTCCGGCTACGGCGGGTTCGAGGTGTCCCGGACTCCGGCCTACAGCGGCACCGTCGGCCGGGCGTGGCTGGAGCGGCGGACCACGCTCTCGGACGGCAGCGACGGGAAGTCACCCCACTCGCGCGGCGGTGTGTACGTGGTGGCCAACATCCGCGGCGGCGGCGAATACGGGCCGGCCTGGCACCGTGCCGCGCTGAAGGAAAACCGGCACCGCGCCTACGAGGACTTTGCAGCCGTGGCGCGGGACCTCATCTCCCGCGGCGTCACCTCGCCGCGGCGGCTGGGCTGCGTGGGCGGGTCCAATGGCGGCCTCCTGGTGGGGAACATGCTCACCCGGTACCCGGAACTGTTCCGGGCCGTCTCCTGCGGCGTGCCCCTGCTGGACATGCGCCGCTACACCAAGCTCTCCGCGGGGCACTCGTGGATTGCCGAGTACGGCGACCCCGACGTCCCGGAGCAGTGGGAGTACATCAGGACCTTCTCCCCGTACCATCTGCTCAAGGACGCGGTGGAGTACCCGGAGACTTTCATCTGGACGGCGACCTCGGACGACCGGGTGGGACCCGTGCAGGCACGGAAGATGGCCGCCCGGATGCTGGCCATGGGCATCCCGAACGTATGGTTCCACGAGGCCCTGGAGGGCGGCCACGCAGGCGCCTCCGACAACCGGCAGGCCGCTGCCCTGCAGGCGCGCAGCCAGCACTTCCTGTGGAAAGCGCTGGCGGGCTGACCGCCATGGCAGCCGGGCTGGCGGTGCGGCGGGCCGTTGCCGCGGATGTGGGGCGGCTGGCCCGGGTGCACGTCCGCTGCTGGCAGGAGACCTACCGGGGCATGCTGTCCGATGCCTTCCTCGCGGCCGTGGATCCGGCGGATCGGCTGGGGCTCTGGCAGCATTTGCTGGACCGCCCGGATCCTGCCGACGCGTGGGTGGCGTGCGACGGCGGGACGGTGGTGGGGTTTGCCGGTTCCCGCCGGCTGCCTGCCACCGGTTCCCCGGAAGGGCACCCGCCGCCGGCCTCCGGAGATTTGGAGCTGTGGGGGCTGTACCTGTTGGCCTCGCACCAGGGCCGCGGGCTGGGCGCCCGTTTGCTGGACGCGGCCATAGGCCAGAGCGCGGCGAGCCTCTGGGTGGCCGCCGGCAACAACCGGGCCATCGGTTTCTACCGCCACTTTGGCTTTGCAGCCGACGGCGCCAGGGACGTCCTGGCGGACTGGGAGGACCTGCCCGAGATCCGGATGGTCCGCCCGTCACAGCACTGACTGCGGGCCGGCCCCCTCCCTGCACCCCGGGCGGGTCCCATCGCGGCACCGTTTTGCACTGCATGGCCGGATCTGCGTATCCTTGGTGGGCTAGTAATAGCAACTGGAGACGTGCCAGAGCGGCCGAATGGACTTCACTGCTAATGAAGGGTCGGGGTTAAACTCGACCGGGGGTTCAAATCCCCCCGTCTCCGCGTTTGGCCCCGGTCCTTGGACCGGGGCCTTTTGCGTTTCCGGCGGCTTATGGAACGCGCTGTCCGGCCAACGGACACCGTAGGCGCCCCCGGCGCCGCGGTGGCAGGATTGGCCCATGGCGGCACCCAGCAAACCAGACCACCCGGACGGCGCGCGAACGGGATGGAATCCGCGCCTCGCCCTTCTGGTAGCGGCAGCGTTCTTCATGGAATTCCTGGACGGCACGGTCCTCACCACGGCCATTCCCAGCATCTCGGCTGACTTTGCTGTCCCCGCCGCCGACGTCAACATCACCATGACCGCCTACCTGCTGACGGTGGCCATCGGCATTCCCCTCAGCGGCTGGCTGGCGGAGCGCTTTGGGGCCAGGCGGATCTTCTGCACAGCCATCGCGGTGTTCACCCTCTCATCCCTGGCCTGTGCACTCAGCCAGGACCTGGCCACACTGACCTTGAGCCGCATTGCCCAGGGTGCCGGCGGCGCCATGATGGTCCCGGTGGGGACACTGGTGGTGCTGCGTGGCACCCCGAAGTCGGAGCTGTTGCGCGCCACCGCGTTCCTTGTATGGCCCGGGCTCCTGGCGCCGGTCCTCGCGCCGCTGGTGGGCGGGGCGCTCACCACATACCTGTCGTGGCACTGGATCTTCCTGGTGAACCTGCCGCTTGGCGCGGCCGCCTTCGCAGTATCGCTTCGGCTGGTTCCGACGGTGCCCGGGGATCCCGGCCGGCGGCTGGACTGGCCAGGAATGCTCCTGACAACGGTTGGCGTCGGCGCCCTGGTGACCGGCCTGGAGCTTGACAGCAGCCACCCGGGGCTTCCCTGGGCCGGAATCAGCGCCGCGGCCGGAGCAGCGGCATTGGCCGGGGCTGTCCTGTGGATGCGCAGGGCTCCCCATCCGCTCTTCAACCTCCAGGTCTTCCGCACCCGGACGTTCCGGGCCATGGCCACGGGCGGCTTCGTCTACCGGGTCACCATCAGTTCGGTGCCGTTCCTGCTGCCGCTGATGTTCCAGGCGGGCTTCGGCTGGTCGCCGCTGCACGCCGGCGCCCTCGTGGCAGCGGTCTTCATCGGGAATATCGGGATCAAACCGGCCACCACTCCGTTGATTCGGAAGTTCGGCTTCAAGGCGATGCTGGTGTTCGCTTCCTTGGCCTCGGCCGTGACCTTCGCCCTCTGCGCACTGATGACGCCGGAGACGCCCGTGGCTTTGATGGCCGCCCTGCTGGTGTGCAGCGGCGCCTTCCGCTCCATCGGTTTTTCGGCCTACGCCTCGGTCCAGTACGCGGACGTTCCCCCTGGCCAGCTGACCTCCGCCAACACTGTTTCCGCCACGCTGGTGCAGCTCGGCACGGGTTCCGGCATCGCAATCGCAGCCTTGCTGATCCGGACCTTTGACGGCCTGGGCGCCGCGGCCCAGGATCCGGCAGGCCCGTTCCGCGGCGCATTCCTGGCGATGGCAGTCCTGATGCTGGCAAGCACCGTGGACAGCATCCTGCTCCCCCGTCACGCGGGGGCGGCGGTCAGCCGGCCTGGGCCAGCACCAGGGGCAGCACCGCTCCCGCCCCGGCCAGCCGAAGGGCGCGCCCCGCGACGGTGAGGGTCCACCGGCTGTCCGTGAGGTCATCGATCAGCATCACCGGCTGGCCCTGGACGGACTGCAGGGCGGCTTCGAGCTCGGGACCCACCACCAACCGGTCCCATACACCCGCCAGCCGATAGGCGCTGTTGCCCCCGCGGCCGCCGGTGGGACCGCCATGCGCCAGCTGCAGCTCACCGAGGTAGGGAATGCGCCCGATCTCGGAGATGCCCCGTGCCAGCGAACCCACGAGCTGGGGCTTGCCGCGGGAAGGGACATTCACAATCGCGGCCGGCCTGCCCGCCCCGCTCCATCCCGGGTTCCGGCCATCGCCGCTCCCCCACTCACGCAGTACCTGGACGCAGGCCTGGAGCATGCCGGGATCGACCGGCCGGTCCTCGGCGCCGGCAGCGAACAGTTCCCGCAGGGCACCGCCCCAGCCGAGATCCGTCAGGCGGGCCAGGACGCGCCCCTCCGACAGTCCTTCGCCCGGTTTGAGTTTCCCCTTCACCGGCACCCCAAGACGGTCCATTCCGCTGGGCCACTGAAGACGCGGTTCCAGGACGCCGCCCGCCCTGCTCAAGGTCTGGCTGGCTGCGGCCGTGGCGTCGGCGGCCACATCCGCGGGGAACCACTGGCCTGCGCAGTTGTCACACCGGCCGCAGGGGCGGGCTGTCTCGTCATCCAGGACCGACGTGATGTACTCCATCCGGCAGCCGGCCGTGTCCTGGTAGATGACCATGGAGTCCTGCTCGTCCACCCGGGCCTCCGCAATGCGGCTGTAGCGTTCGGCGTCGTAAACCCAGGGCTGGCCGGTTGAACGCCAGCCGCCGCCGACCCGCTCCACGGCTCCGTCCACGGACAGGACCTTCAGCAGCAGCTCGAGCGGAGTCCGGCGAAGGTCCACCCTGGCCTCGAGGGCAACCGTTGACAGCGCGGCCCCTGCCTCGGCCAGCGCCGTCAGCACGGCGGCCGCCTTCTCCTCCGACGGCATGGACGCTGTGGCGAAGTACTGCCATATTTCCCGGTCCTCGGATCCGGGCAGGAGCAGGACATCGGCGTTCGCGGCGCCACGGCCGGCGCGGCCCACCTGCTGGTAGTACGCCACCGGCGACGACGGCGCGCCGAGGTGGACGACGAAGCCAAGATCAGGCTTGTCAAAGCCCATTCCGAGCGCTGAAGTGGCCACCAGCGCCTTGACCTGGTTGTCCTTCAGGAGCTGCTCTGCCCGCTCCCGGTCCGCCGGATCGGTCCGCCCGGTATAGGCCAGCACGTTGTGTCCCGCCTCGGACAGGAGCCGGGCGGTGTCCTCCGCCGCGGAAACGGTCAGCGTGTAGATGATGCCGCTCCCGGGAAGGTCTGCCAGGTGGGTCAGCAGCCACCCCAGCCGCTCCCTGGAATTGGGCAGCGACAGGACCCCCAGCCGGAGCGAGTCCCGGCCCAGGGAGCCGCGGATGGTCAGCACGCCGGCCCCGAGCTGTTCCTCGATGTCATGCACCACCCGTGAGTTGGCCGTGGCCGTGGTGGCCAGGACCGGAACCGTGTCCGGCAGGCGGCCGATGAGGTCGGCGATCCGGCGGTAGTCGGGGCGGAAATCGTGGCCCCAGTCGGAAATGCAGTGGGCTTCGTCGATGACCAGCAGGCCCGTCCGGCGGAGGAGTTCGGGCAACTGGGTCTCCCTGAACGCGGGGTTGGTGAGCCGCTCCGGGGACACCAGGAGGACATCCACCTCGTCCGCGGCCAACTGTTCACGGACGGCGTCCCACTCCAGCTGGTTGGCGGAGTTGATGGCCACGGCCCGGACCCCGGCCCGGGCTGCGGCCGCCACCTGGTCGCGCATCAAGGCCAGCAGGGGCGAGACGATGAGCGTGGGCCCGGCTCCCCGGCGGCGCAGCAGAAGGGAGGCCACGAAGTACACGGCAGACTTCCCCCAGCCGGTGCGCTGGACCACCAGGGCCCGCCGCCCGCCGTCGACCAATGCCTCGATGGCTTCGAACTGCCCGTCGTGGAAGACCGCGTCCGGGTGCCCGACCAAACCGCGAAGGACCTCCAGCGCCTCGGCGTGCGTGGCGGTCCCCGGCCCCCCGGGGCCGGCCGCATCTTCGACTGCGGTAGCGGAAACTGTGGAAGCGAACTGGTTATTGGCCATTGATTCAGTATCCCAGCACCCTCCGACAGCCCCCTAAACCCTCCCACCGCTATGTGGAAAGCGCCACAACCCCCGCTGAAAGGCCGGCACTGTGACGCAAGTTCTCCCGGAACCCGTTGGCCCCCTGCGCCGCACACGTAAGATAAAGCCCGTGACTAGCGAACAGACAACGACATTTGATCTCTCGGCATCCTTCAAGGCCTACGACGTCCGTGGGATTGTCGGCGAGTCGATCACCGCCGAAATCGTCGAAGCCGTGGGGGCCGCGTTCGTGGATGTCCTGCAGCTTGAGGGCCAGACCATCGTGGTGGGCGGGGACATGCGCCCGTCCTCCCCCGAGTTCACCAAGGCGTTCGCCAATGGAGCGGCTGCCCGCGGCGCCAACGTGGAGCTCCTGGACCTGATCTCCACCGATGAGCTGTACTTTGCCTGCGGCTTCCTCAACCGCGCCGGGGCAACCTTCACCGCCAGCCACAACCCCGCCGAATACAACGGCATCAAGATGGCCAAGGCAGGGGCCGTGCCCATCTCCTCCGAGACCGGGCTCAAGGAAATCCAGGCCCTGGCGGAGCAGTACCTCAACTCCGGGTCCATTCCGGCTGCCGGCGCCAAGGGCCTGATCAGCGTCCGCGACGTCCTGAAGGACTACTCCGAGTACCTCCGCAAGCTCGTTGACCTCTCGGGTTCACGCCCGCTGAAGGTGGTGGTGGACGCCGGCAACGGCATGGCCGGCCTGACCACCCCGGCAGTCCTCGGCGACGCCCTGCTGCACAAGCTGCCGTTCGACATCGTTCCGCTGTACTTCGAGCTCGACGGCTCTTTCCCCAACCACCCGGCCAACCCGCTGGAGCCGGAAAACCTCCGCGACCTGCAGGCCGCAGTCATCGAGCACGGCGCGGATATCGGCCTGGCCTTCGACGGCGATGCCGACCGCTGCTTCGTCATCGACGAGAAGGGCGAACCCGTGTCGCCGTCGGCCATTACCGGCATGGTGGCGCGCCGCGAGATCGCCCGCGCCAAGGCCCAGGGCGAGGAAACGCCCAGCATCATCCACAACCTGCTGACCTCCCGCGCCGTCGCCGAACTGGTGGAGCACGACGGCGGCCGCGCGGTCCGCACGCGCGTGGGCCACTCCTTCATCAAGGCAGTCATGGCCAAGGAAGGTGCCGTGTTCGGCGGCGAACACTCCGCGCACTTCTACTTCCGCGATTTCTGGAACGCTGACACCGGCATGCTGGCTGCCATGCACGTCCTGGCAGCCCTGGGTGAGCAGGACGGCCCGCTCTCCGACCTGGCCCGCGAATACGAGCCCTATGTCAGCTCCGGCGAAATCAACTCCGAGGTGGAGGACAAGCCGGCAGCGGTGGAGCGCGTGCGCCAGGCATTCGCGGACGAGGACCTCACCATCGACAACCTGGACGGCAGCACGTTCACGGCCAACGACGGCAGCTACTGGTTCAACCTTCGCCCGTCCAACACCGAACCGTTCCTGCGGCTCAATGCCGAGGCCACGGACCGCGCCACCATGGAACGCGTCCGCGACCGCGTCCTGGCCCTGGTGCGGTCCTAGCACCGGATGACCGACCACACCGGGCCGGCAGCGGAGGGGCACAGCGGGCAGGAGAGCTGGCGTGATTCCGTCTCCGAAGTCACGGCAACAGACCTGGAGAACCTCCTGGGCACGGGCGTCAGCGCCGCCCAGGAGCAGCTCCAGCGCAACGGCGGCTTCCTCCCCTTCGCCCTGACCGTCCAGAACGACGGCGAGGTGCGGCTGGTTGCCGTCTCCCCGGCGGATGCAGGAGAGGGCAGTGACGGGGAGTTCGACGCCGACGCCATGATCCGCGACCTGCAGGCCCTCCTCCGCCAGAACCGCGATGACTTCCGCGCCGCCGCGGTGGTCTGCGACATCATGCTGGTGGAGGAGGACACGGACGCCATCCATGTGGCAGCCGAGCACCGCGACGGCTCCCTCTTCGCAGCCGTGCTGCCCTACGCCCCGAACGCCACCAGCCAAACTTGGGAATTCGGCGAACTCGGCGCGGACGCCAGCGAACCCACGATCTGGGTGGACTAGACCGGACCCGCAGCCATGAAGATCAATGCCTTCGCCGACGTCAGCCTGCGCGCCCTCATGGTGCTCGCAGCCGTTCCCGATGGCACGCTGCTCACCACCCAGAGCATCGCAGATTCGGTGGGGACCCCCTACAACCACGTCAGCAAGGCCATGGCCAAGCTGCGGAGCATGGGCCTGATCGAGGTGGTCCGTGGCCGCTCCGGCGGTTCCCGGCTCAGCCATGCCGGGCGCATCGCCACCGTCGGACAGATCCTGCGCCAGTTGGATACCCGCACCGATCCCGCCGACTGCGTTGCACCTGGCGGGAACTGCCCCCTCATCAATGAGTGCAGGCTCCGCGGCGCCCTGGCCCGTGCCCGGGAGGCCTTCTACGCCGAACTTGATTCCGTGGTGATCGGGGAACTCCCCCAGGCCCGGCAAATGGCTCCGGTTTTCCAGATGATCGGCCTCCGTCCGGGGCTTTAACTGCCGCCTATCCGGGCTCCGGCTATCAGTTTGATTTCGAACTTCTACAAGGTGTAGAACTGAGGCAGAAATACTCGTATTTCAAATATGAGTTTTCATCCGGCCGGACGAAGGCCCCGGCCACAACCTCAGGAGTACAGATGCTCTCGGACAAGTCCCGCCCCGTCATTGAGGCCACCCTGCCGCTGGTCGGCTCCCGGATCGGATCCATCACCCCCAACTTCTACGCCCGCCTTTTCGCGGCGCACCCAGAACTGATGGATGGCTTGTTCAGCCGCTCCAACCAGCGCTCCGGAAACCAGCAGCAGGCCCTCGCCGGCAGCATCGCCGCCTTCGCCACCCACCTGGTGAACAACCCCGGAACCCTGCCGGAAACCGTCCTTTCCCGCATCGCCCACCGGCACGCCTCCCTTGGCATCACCGAACCGCAGTACCAGGTGGTCTACGAGCACCTCTTCGCGGCCATCGCCGAGGACCTGGCCGAGGTCATCACCCCTGAGATCGCCGAAGCCTGGACCGAGGTGTACTGGCTCATGGCAGACGCCCTGATCAAGCTCGAGAAGGGCCTCTACGCTGCGCAGGCGAATGACAAAATGTGGACGCCGTGGCGGGTCGCGGCCAAGACGCCGGCGGGAACCGGGTCCATGACCTTCACCCTGGAGCCCGCGGACGACACCCCCGTCACCCCGGCCCTTCCCGGCCAGTACGTCAGCGTCAAGGTGGCCGTTGCGGACGGCCTGCGGCAGGTGCGCCAGTATTCACTCTCGGGGGACGCGGGCACCAGCCGCACCTTCACCACCAAGCTGGACGACGGCGGCGAGGTCTCCCCCGTGCTGCACAACACCGTCCAGGTGGGCGACGTCGTCGAGATTTCCAACCCTTACGGCGAGATCACCCTCAAGGAGGGCGACGGCCCTGTGGTCCTCGCGTCCGCGGGCATCGGCTGCACCCCCACCGCCTCCATCCTGCGTTCCCTCGCCGAGTCCGGCTCGGACCGCCAGGTCCTGGTGCTGCATGCCGAAAGCACCCTGGACAGCTGGGCGCTGCGCAGCCAGATGACGGACGACGTCGAACGCCTGGACGGCGCCGAACTGCAGCTCTGGCTGGAAAAGCCGGTCAGCGGCGCCAAGGAAGGCTTCATGTCCCTGCGCGAGGTGGACCTCCCGGCCGACGCTTCGCTGTACCTCTGCGGCCCGCTGCCGTTCATGAAGAACATCCGCAACGAGGCCATCAACGCCGGCATCCCCGCCACCCGGATCCACTACGAGGTCTTCGGCCCGGACATCTGGCTCGCCAGCTGAGTCCCCACCGCCTCCCTAACTTCGCTCCGCTCAGCCAGGGAACCCTCGGCGGCGGAGGCCCCTGTTGGTGAACGACGACGGCCCCGCACCTTTTCGAGAAAGGTGCGGGGCCGTCGTCGTAGGGAAGGCCGGGATGCTAGTGCTTGGCCATCCGGCCCTTCAGGGAATCGAGCTCCGAGCGCAGGGCATCCGGCAGCGAGTCGCCGAACCTGGCGTACCACTCCTCGATGGAGGCGAGCTCGGCGTCCCACTCCTCGCGGTCGACGCGGACGGCGTCCTCAACGTGGGCGTGGGTCAGGTCCAGGCCGGTGAGGTCCAGGGCGTGCCCGGCAGGGACGTATCCGATGGGGGTCTCGACGGCGTCGGCCTTGCCCTCGATGCGCTCGATGGCCCACTTGAGGACCCGGGCGTTGTCGCCGAAGCCGGGCCAGGCGAAGCCGCCGTCAGCGGTGCGGCGGAACCAGTTCACCAGGAAGATGTGGGGCAGGCGTTCCGGGTTGGCCTTGCCGGAGACGCTGATCCAGTGCTTCAGGTAGTCCCCTGCGTCGTAGCCGATGAACGGCAGCATGGCCATGGGGTCGCGGCGGAGCACGCCCACCTGCCCGGCGGCCGCGGCGGTGGTCTCGGAGGACAGGGTGGAGCCCATGAAGATGCCGTTGGTCCAGCTGCGGGCCTGGGTGACCAGCGGAACGGTGGTTTTGCGGCGCCCGCCGAAGAGGATGGCGGAAAGTTCCACGCCCTCCGGGCTGTAGTACTCCTCGGCCAGCATGTCGATCTGCGCGATCGGCGTGCAGAAGCGGGAGTTCGGGTGGGCGGCCGGCTTGTCCGAATCCGGGGTCCACGAGTTGCCCTGCCAGTCGGTCAGGTGCGCCGGAACCTCGTCCGTCATGCCTTCCCACCACACGCCGCCGTCGTCGGTCAGGGCGACGTTGGTGAAGATGCTGTGGCCCTTGGCGATGGCGCGCATGGCGTTGGGGTTGGTGCCCCAGCCGGTGCCGGGGGCAACGCCGAAGAGGCCTGCTTCCGGGTTGGTGGCGCGGAGTTCGCCTTCCTTGCCGATCCGCATCCAGGTGATGTCATCGCCCAGGGTCTCCACTTCCCAGCCTTCGATGGTGGGATCGAGCAGCGCGAGGTTGGTCTTGCCGCAGGCGGAGGGGAAAGCGGCGGAAACGTAGTAGTTCTTCTTTTCCGGCGAGGTCAGCTTGAGGATGAGCATGTGCTCGGCCAGCCAGCCCTCGTCGCGGGCCATCACCGAGGCGATGCGCAGCGCGTAGCACTTCTTGCCCAGCAGGGCGTTTCCGCCGTAGCCGGAGCCGAAGGACCAGATGGAGCGCTCCTCGGGGAAGTGGACGATCCACTTGTCCGGGTTGCAGGGCCAGGCGACGTCGTCCTGGCCGGGCTCCAGCGGTGCGCCCAGGGAGTGCAGTGCCGGGACGAAGAAGGCGTTGGTCTCGGTGATCTTGTCCAGCACCGCGGTACCGATGTTGGCCATGATGCGCATGGAGGCAACAACGTAGGCGCTGTCGGTGATTTCGACGCCGAACTTGGGGTCCTCGGCGTCAAGGTGGCCCATGACGAACGGGATCACGTACATGGTGCGGCCGCGCATGGAGCCGGCGAACAGGCCGCGCAGCTTGTCCTTCATCTCCCGCGGATCCATCCAGTTGTTGGTGAAGCCGGCGTCGCGCTTGTTTTCGGAGCAGATGAACGTCTGCTCTTCGACGCGGGCAACGTCGGCGGGATCCGAGAACGCGGCGAAGGAATTCGGGAACAGTTCAGGGTTGAGCCTGGTCAGGGTGCCGGCAGCAACGAGCTCGTCCGTGAGGCGGGTGTTTTCCTCTTCGGAGCCGTCAACCCAGTAGATGCGGTCCGGCTGCGTAAGCTCAGCAACCTCTTCGACCCATGCCAGCAGGCCGGCATGTGTGGTGGGTGCTTTCTCAAGCAGCGGCTTCTGCGCCAGATCGCCCATTGCAGTTCCCTTCCTCGGGTTCATCGGTGTGTCCTAAATGCTATGGTCCGGACCAGTGGAGTTTTTGGGGAGCTTGACTGACATCTCGGGTCACGAAAACTGAATTCCGCGGGAAATCAAGGAATTATTGCCGCAAAAACGCCAATTAAGTGACGAAGGTCACCTAGACCGGTCTAGTCGTGCAGATTACAGCCGCTTCGATTTGGCATCAGGCTTCCCCTCGCGTAAAGTAATTCGAGGTTCAGGGAGAGCGGTTCTCCTCCCGGGACACGGAATGCGCCCATAGCTCAGCTGGATAGAGCGTCTGTCTACGGAACAGAAGGTCAGGGGTTCGAATCCCTTTGGGCGCACCAACAAGGTCCGCACCGGTTCGCCGGTGCGGACCTTTTTGTGCTGCCAGGACACCCGTCCCCAGCTAGGCTTTGGTCATGGATCCCGAGGCCGCTGGGCGTGAATTTGATGTTGTTGTTATCGGCGCAGGCGCCGTAGGTGAAAATGTGGCCGACCGCGTGGTCCAGGGCGGCCTGACGGCCGTGCTCGTCGAGGCGGAACTCGTGGGCGGGGAATGCTCCTACTGGGCGTGCATGCCATCGAAGGCACTCCTCCGGCCCGGCACCGCGCTCCACGGGGCCCAAACCACGCCCGGCGCCAAGGAAGCGGTCACGCGCACCCTGGACGCCGCCGCCGTCCTGGAGCGCCGCAACTACTTCACGTCCAACTGGCAGGATGACAGCCAGGTTTCGTGGGTTAAGGACACCGGAATCGAACTGGTGCGCGGCCATGCCTGGCTGACCGGCCCGAAGGCCGTCGAGGTGGCCGGCCTGGACGGCACGCAGCACTTGCTGCGCGCGCGGCATGCCGTGGTGCTTGCCACCGGCTCCACCCCCAATACGCCGCCCATCGAGGGACTGCAGGATGTCCAGGTGTGGGGAACCCGCGAGGCAACGTCGGCCAGCGAGGTCCCGGGGCGGCTGACGGTATTGGGCGGCGGCGTGGCCGGCGCCGAACTGGCCCAGGCCTTCGCCCGCCTTGGCTCAAGCGTCACCCTGGTGGCCCGCAGCGGGCTGCTGGGCACTTTTCCGGAAGAAGCCTCGGCGCTGGTCGCCGCGGGACTGAGGGCGGACGGCGTCGAACTCCGGCTGCACACCGCCACGGACCGGATCAGCGCCAACGACGACGGCACCCTCACCGTAAGCCTTGGGGACGGAACCACCGTCACCTCGGAAAAGGTCCTGGTCTCCACCGGCCGCCATCCCGCACTGGAGGGCCTGGGCCTGGAAAGCGTCGGTTTCGAGCCGGATGGATCGGGCCATCTGTCCCTGTCCACCGACGCCTCGGGCCTGGTCCGGGAGACACCCGGGGATGAACAGTGGCTCTACGCCGTGGGCGACGCCGCCGGCAAGAACCTCTTCACCCACCAGGGCAAATACGAAGCCCGCGCCACCGGCGATGCCATTGCCGCGCGGGCAAAAGGCGAACTGGATGGAACGCCCAGCGACTGGACCCGCTACGCCCAGACGGCCAACCAGCATGCCGTACCCAGCGTCGTCTTCACGGACCCGGAGCTGGCCAGCGTGGGACGCACACTGAAGACGGCCAGGAAGGACGGCTACAACGCCTCGTCCGTGGAGCTGCCCATCGAGGTTGCCGGCTCCTCCCTGCACTCGGAGAACTACGAAGGGTGGGCTCAGCTGGTGGTTGACGAGGACCGCAAGGTCCTGCTCGGCGCAACCTTCGCCGGCCCGGACGTAGCCGAACTGCTGCACGCGGCAACCATCGCCGTGGTGGGTGAGGTCCCGCTGGACCGGCTCTGGCATGCCGTCCCCTCCTACCCCACCATCAGCGAGGTATGGCTCCGGCTTCTGGAGAAGTACGGCCTCTGAACTCTATTTGAACTGACCAGTCAGTTCGGTTAGCCTTAACGCAGACTTCTTCTGCGAAAGGCGATCGTTGCTCTCAGCACACCAGCTCCAGGCCAAAGGGCGCCGGGATCCGCTGCTTCCCGCCACTTCGGTGACGGTGGCGCGCGGCGAACTGCTGCTCGTGACCGGCGACCGGCAGGACCAGCGCACGGCGTTGTCCCTCCTCCTCAGCGGCCGCATGAAGGCAACGGACGGGCAGCTCAGCTGGGACGGCAGTTCCCGGACCAAGCAGCTGCGCCTGTCCGCGGCCCTGGTGGACTCCCCCGGCGTCAACGAACCCGAGGAACACCTCAGCGTCCGGGACCTGGTGACCGAAGACCTCGCCCTGGTGCCCCGCCGCTACCGCGGTGCGCTGCTCAGCGGCCCGTGGCTCAAGGTCAACCGCTTCGAGGACATCGCCGGCCTGTGGACCGAACAGCTGGATCCGGAGCGGCGGCTTGAACTGCTCACCGCACTGGCCCTGGCCAATCCGCGCACGGACCTGCTGGTGGTTGACTCACCGGACCGGCACAGTGCCGGTGAGTTCACCTGGTTGCCACGCCTCCGGGAGCTGGCGTACGACGCCGGCAGGCCGCTCGCCGTCGTAGCGGCGGTCAGCGCCGTCCCCGCCTCGTGGGACGGACCGGTGGCCGCGATCGGCAATGCAGCGCCGGAACCCGGACCGGGGTCCGCCGCCGGCAAGCACTCCGCCGCGGCAGGGACTACCGAAGACCAGGAAACCGTACTCGAAACCGAGGTTGCCAAGTGACTGTCCTGCGGCTGGCCCGCTCTGAACTGAAGCGCATGACCGGTGGGCTGCTGCCCAAGCTGACCATCCTGGCGCTGACCATGGTCCCGCTGCTCTACGGCGCGGTCTATCTGTACGCGAACTGGGACCCCTACGGCCACCTCAACAATCTCGATGCCGCCCTGGTGGTGGAGGACTCCGGCGCAACAAATGCCGACGGCACGCGCCTCGAAGCCGGGGCAAAGGTGGCGGACAGCCTGGTGGAGGGCAACGTCTTCCACTGGGTGCCGGTGGAAGACTCCGCGGAAGCCGATGCCGGCGTCAGCAGTGGACAGTACGCCTTCGCGCTGAAAATCCCCAAGGACTTCTCCGCCAACCTGGTCTCCCCCGGCAGCTTCGATTCGGCCAGCCAGGCCATGCTGAACGTGACCACGAACGATGCCAACAACTACCTCCTGAGCACCATCGTGGACAAGCTGACCACTGCCGTGCACACCACGGTGGCCAAGGAAGTGGGCGAGGAGACCGCCAACCAGCTGCTCACAGGATTCGGCACCATCCACGCCAAGATGGTCCAGGCGGCGGACGGGGCCTCAAAGCTGGCCGACGGCGTGGCCACGCTCCGGGACGGGACCGTCACCCTCCACGAGGGGACGTCAGCCCTGGGCAGCGGCGCGGACCAGCTGTACGCCGGCCAGCTGAAGCTGCGCGACGGCGCCAACCAGCTGACCGACGGCGCCGGGCAGCTCAGCAACGGCCTGTCGGTCCTCAAGGACAAGACAGCCACGCTGCCCACCGACACCCAGACCCTCGCTAACGGTGCCGCCCGGGTTGCCGCCGGAAACGCCCAGCTCAACGCCAAGGTCCAGGACGTGGCGGCCCAGCTGGAGGCGGCGGACCAGGGCCTGCGCAACCGCGTGGTCGAATCCAACAGCAGGCTGGTCGCGTCGGGGGTCCTGACCCAGGAACAGGCGGACAAGGTCCTGGCGGATTTCGATGCCGCCGGCACGGCCAGCCCGGTGGCAGCCGCCAAGGGCAAGATCCAGGCGGACGCGGCCCAGGTCCAGCAGCTGGCCGACGGCTCCGAAGCCGTCAGCGTCGGCGCCGCCCAGCTGGCAGCCGGCATGCCGGCACTCAGGGACGCCATCTCCCAGGCCTCGGCAGGGGCTGACCAGCTGCATACCGGCGCCGCGGCGCTGGCAGCCGGCGAGCAGTCCGCCGTCGACGGCGCCGCAGGCCTTGCCGACGGCGCACGGAAGCTCGACGCCGGGGCTGCCCAGCTTGAGGACGGCGCGGGGCAGGCTGCCAGTGGCTCCCGCACCCTGTCGGACGAGATCGGCAAGGGCGCCGGGCAGGTCCCCAACCCCGACGACGCCCAGAAGAGCAACCTCTCCCAGGTGATGGCAGATCCTGTGGCGGTCAGCAACGTTTCGCAGGCCAAGGCCGGATCCTATGGTGCCGGGCTGGCGCCGTTCTTCCTCACCCTGGCCATGTGGATCGGGATCTTCATGCTGGTCCAGGCGATGCGCCCCATCACGCAGCGTGCGCTGGCATCGAATGCGCCGTCGTGGAAGATCGCCGTGGGCGGCTGGCTGCCCTTCTTCGTGGTCTCGGCGGTGCAGGCATCCCTGCTGACCCTGGTGGCGGACGCCGCGCTGGGGCTCAATCCCTCCCATCCGGTCCTGATGTGGCTGCTGATGCTGGCCGCTGCCATGGCCTTCAGCGCGCTCATCCAGGGCATCGTGGCGCTGCTGGGCTCGCCCGGCAAGCTTGTGGTGCTTATCCTGCTGGTCCTGCAGCTGGTGTCTTCCGGCGGCACCTTCCCGTGGCAGACCACGCCGGAGCCGCTGCATGTGGTGCACCAGGTGCTGCCCATGGGCTACGTGGTGACCGGAATGCGGCATTTGATCTACGGCGGGGACCTGTCCATGATTGCTCCCACCTTCGTGGGACTGCTGGGCTACACTTTGCTGGGCGCGGCCATGTCCACCCTCGCGGTGCGGAAGAACAAGTACTGGACGCTCAAGACCCTGAAGCCGGAGATCGCGGTATGACCACTGAACTGACGCCAGCCGGCAAGGGGCTGCGGCCGGCCCGGACCAACGCCACACGGCAGAAGCTCTTCGATGCCTCCATGGAACTGATCGGCGAGCGCGGGGCGGCCAGCGTCACCGTGGATGAGATCGCGGCAGCGGCCGGGGTGTCCAAGGGCACCGTCTACTACAACTTCGGCAGCAAGTCGGAGCTGATCGCACAGCTCCTGCGGCACGGCGTGGACATCCTCAAGGCGCGGCTGCTCGAGGCCGCGGACGCCGGAACCACGGGGCGGGACCCGCTGCTGGGCATGGAGGCGATGATTGGCCAGGCCATGGACTTCATGGCGGAGTACCCTTCCTTCGCGCGCCTCTGGGTCAGCGAAAACTGGCGGATACCCAGCGAGTGGCAGGGCACGTTTTCCGTGCTGCGCGGGGAGCTCCTGGACGTCATCGGCCAGGCCGTGGAAAAGGTGGCCGAGGCGTATCCCGTGGATGATTCCGTGTCCAGGGGCAGCTTGGAAACTGCCATCTTTGGCGCCTGCTTCGTGGTGGGCCTCGACCGGCAAACGTACAACCCCGAGCGCACCCGTGACCAAAGCGTTGCAGCAATCATGGCGATCATGCGCGGCTACGTGCTGAAGGGGCCAGCTCCTCAGGGATGATGGAGCACATGCGCCATACGGGGAAGAGCGGAAAGTTCGCGGTGATCTGCGGCATCGTTGCTGCGGGGCTGCTGGTGCTCACCGCGATGACCCTTGCCGAACCGGTGTTCATTGCGTTCGCGGGTGTCCTGGGGCTGGCCTACCTGGCGGCAGTCGCCGAGGTCCTGGTCCGGCGGCGGCATGCGGCGCTGCTGGCCGCCGGCGCCGGCACCGCCCTGGCCCTCGGCTTTTCCCTGGCATTCCTCAGCACCTGGGAACTGGCGTTCGACGGCCAGCCCTCATTCCTGGGCACGCCCCTGCCCACGGATGATCCCGATAACTACTTCTTTGGTGCCGCCTGCGCCCTTGCGGCCACCTTCGGAATCCTTTTCCTGGGCGCGTTGTGGCCGGGGAGGCGACGTACGGCGGCGGTCCGCAGGCCGGCAGCACGCCCGGCGGCCCGGCGTCCTTCCTCCCCGCCGGGTCCGTCACGGCGGAGCGGCGGGGCGACGGCGCGCAGCTCCCGGGCTGCCGCACCCCGGGCGGGCGGTCAAAAGGCCGCCGGCCAGGGATCTGCGGCTCAGCGGACGTCAGCACCCCGGTCCCCGGCGCGCGCGGTGTCCACCCCGGCCAAGCGTCCGCCGTCGTCCGCTGCACCTGCGCCGAGGCCGGCACCCCCGTCCGGCAGCGGCTCCGTCCCCCGCCGCTGACGCTTCCTGCCTGGACCGGTGAGCACCGCGGTCGCCACGCCGCCCAGGAGCAGCATTCCGCCCGCCAGCTCCGTTGGCGACGGAACTTCCGCGAGGACCAGCCAGGCAGCGCTCATGCCCACCACCGGAACCAGCAGGGTGAACGGAACAACGGCCGACGACGGGTGGCTGGCCAGGAGCCGGTTCCAGATTCCGTAGCCCACCAGCGAGGCGAAAACGGCGGTGTACAGCGCACTGAGCATCGTGGGCGCCTGGAGGTTGGCCAGCGATTGCCAGACGGTGCCGGGCCCGTCCACCAGAACCGAAAGCGCCGCCAGCGGAAGCGGCACCACGGCGCCTGACCACACCACCAGCCCAAGGCCCGAGGCTGCTTTGGCTTTCCGGGCAACGACGTTTCCGGCAGCCCAGGAAAGTGCTGCGGCCAGGACGATGACCAGCGGGAGCAGCGGTGCTACTGCGCTCCGTCCGACGGCCACGAGGGCCAGCCCGGCCACGCCCAGCCCGACCCCTGCGAGTTGCCTGCCGCTGGGCCGCTCAGCCAGGAAGGCCGCAGCGAGCAGGACGGTCAGCAGCACCTGCGCCTGCAGGACCAGCGACGCCAGGCCCGCCGGCATGCCCAAGGCCATGGCGAGGTAGAGAAGGCCGAACTGGCCGGCACTCATAAAGAGCCCGACCCCGATGATGGCCTTCCAGGACACGTCCGGCTTCCGTACGAAGAAGATCCACGGGATAACCACCAGAAAGAAGCGCAGGGCAACGAAGAGCAACGGCGGGAACTCCTGGCCGCCCGCGTGCAGCCCGATGTCGATGGCCACGAAGTTTAGGCCCCACAGGAGGGCCACGACGACAGCAAGCAGGGAATCGCGCAGGTTCACCCTCCCACTCTGGCAGAGGCAGGGATGAAGCACCAGCGCTTAATTTGGCACGAAATCATGTACCTTTGCTTCATGATCGACATCGGCTCTTTGCGCGCCCTCGCGGCCATCGAGCAGCACGGCACCGTCATTGCCGCCGCGGAGGCGATGGGGTTCAGCCCGTCGGCCGTCTCCCAGCAGGTCAAGAAACTGGAAAAGGAAGGCGGCTTCGCCGTCCTGGAGCGGCGCGGCCGCGGGGTCCTGCTGACCGAGCGGGGGCTGGCCCTGGCCGCCTACGGCCGGCGCATCCTGGCCGAACTCGAAGAACTCGAGTCGACACTGCTGGCGGACCCGGCCAGGCCCAGCGGCAGCCTCCGCGTGGTTTCCTTTTCCACTGCCGTGAGGGGGCTGGTGGGCCCGCTGCTCGCGCGGATCGGGCAGTCGGAGGATGGACTCGAGATTTCGGTCCTGGCGGAGGATCCGCGGGAGGCCGTGGCGCGGGTTGCCAACGGCGAGGCCGACCTGGGCCTGGTGCACAACTGGAACTCCGTACCGCTGGTGATCCCGGAGCACCTGGCGCTTGAATGGCTCTGCGAGGACGTGGCGGATGTGCTGGTGCACGGCAGCCACCCACTCGCGGAACAATCTGCGGTGGAACCGGCCGAACTGGTGGACGAGCGCTGGATCAGCACGCCCGACGGGGCCATCTGCAACGAGGCCCTGCTGCGGATCTTTGCCGACCTGGGGCGTGTCCCTGACATCAGGATTTACGACCCCGATTTCGCCACGCATATCGCTTTGGTGGAGCAGGGCGTGGCTGTTGCCCTGGTGCCCCGCCTTGGCCGGCCGGCGCTGCCTCCGGACGTGGTTGCCGTCCAGGTGGTGAACCCGGTCCAAGCCCGGCAGGTGGGGCTTGTCCACCGCAGGACCATGACAGCCAGCCCTGGCATCAGGCACGTCGCGGCGCTGCTGCGCGAGATTGCCGGCAGCGGAGTTGCCGCTAGTGCGCCCGGGGAACCTTGAACCTGGTAATCCGGGCGTCCTGGCCGTCCAGTTCCGCCCAGGGCTTCTCTGTCTCCAGGACGGTGAGCGCGTTGGTGGGGAACCTGGTGGCGGCATCCATGTAGGCATCATGGTCGGAATCCCGTGAGGCGAGGTGCATGGCCAGGTCCTGCACGCCGGGCAGGTGCGCAATGAGCATCAGCGTGGTCACGGTGTCCGGCACGTGGTTGACCACCGCCAGCATCCGCAGGGCCGATGCCGCGTACAAACCGTCTTCGAGTTTGGGCGTGGGCGCCTTGTCCCCGAGTTCGGAGCAGACCCAGGTGCACGTTTGCCGGGTTCGCAGGGCGCTGGAGCACAAAATGAAGTCGGGCACGATGTTGTGCTTGAGCAGCCACTTGCCGGCCAGCGGGGCTTCCCGGTGCCCGCGCTCCTCGAGGGGCCGCTCATGGTCGGCTACCCCGCCGGGCCAGTCAGCCTTGGCGTGGCGCATGATCACAAGGCGTCGAACATGGTGCGAACTCATGGCCCAAGCCTATCCAAACCACTTAGCCGCGGAGGCACGGTGCGCGGAGAAGTCCCCATGCCGAGGGGACGTTTCGGTGACGAGGTCGCCGCAGCGCAGCGGGGCATCCTGAAAGCGCCGTTGTTGCGTTGGGCCCACGCCGCCAGGGTTCCCTGGCCGAGCTCGCGAGGCGAGGGTGGCGGTGGGGAGGAACGAGCGCAGGCGCCGAAGGATGTCCCGCGAAAGCGAAGGCGACCAGTTCCACTGGAACAGGTCGCCTTCGTGCACAAGAGACTTAGATCGAGTACTCCGGAGCGGCCCAGACAACAACCTCAGGGTGCTCGTAAAACCGGTAGCCCTGGCCGCGGACGGTGCGCACCGTGTTGGCGAGGCGGCCGAGCTTTGAGCGGAGGCGGCGGATGTGGACGTCGATGGTGCGCTCGTTGGGCACTTCTTCGGCGTTGCGCCACAGCCCTTCGAGGAGCTCGTCGCGGCCCACGGTGCGGGTTCCGTTTTCGACGAGGTAGTTCAGCAGCTCGAACTCCTTGAACGTCAGGTTCAGGGATTCGCCGTCGAGGTGGACTTCGCGGCGGGCGAGGTCGATGAGCACACCGGAGGGACGCGGTTCCTGCGCCTGGGCAGGACGGGGGGTTTCGGTGCGCTGGCGCGAGTTGACCGTGGGGTCGCCGAAGGTGGAACGGACGACGTCGAGCGCGGAACCGGGGGTGCCGGCGGGGGCTACCGCCACGGCTGCGTAGCTCTCCGCGCCGGAGACCAGGGACTGGGCGTAGGCGCGGATCTCCTGGGCGAGCTTCGCGATGGAGGTGCCGGCTGCTGCCGCGGTTTCCTCATCGATGCCCATGTACAGGACAAACCCGCGGGCCACGTTGTCGTTGGCTACCGGACGCACCTGGTTTGCGCCGGGCACCACAGGGGTAGGGGCGGTAATGGGAGCGGACTCGGCGGGGTGCACGGCGCGGAGCTGGCCGTAGGAGTTCGGGTTGTATCCCTGCGGGGCGAAGCCCTGGGCCGGGAAGCCGCTTCCGGAAGTGGAGGGAGCAAGCGAGGGGCGCGGGCCGAAGCCGGGGCGCAGGCCGGAGGGCTGGCCCGCCTTGGCGGCGTTACGGACAGAGATGTGGACGTATCCGGATGCAACTGACATGAAATGCTTACCTCAATGTGAAAGGGCCGTCTCCGCGGCTCGAATGCTGGCTTCCCCGTCACGCGGACCGGGGAGGGGCGCCCGACGCTGGGCTTGGGGGCGAATGCCTAAGAACTTCGGTGGGTGGGAAGGTCAGGCGTGCATTCGACAACAGCGCATGTCGGCAGCAGCGGATGTGCTGGGCCAATATTCTGCGGCTGCAGGTGCTGTTGAGTTCTTGTTCACATTGGAAGTGTGCCGCGTAACAATGCCAACTTGCAAGTAACAATGGACCGAATAGTCCGCATTGTGAGACGAAACGCTAAATTGTGCTGCATGTCACTATTTCGGAACCGGGGAAGAATTTGAATGCTTATCCCGGCATCTCCCTGATTTTCCAGCTTTTCCAGAAGAAAATTCGGCTAAGATCCCGTTTACCGAATCTGTCCGAAATTCAACCGTTTGACGTGGAATCGCCGTGACCGTGTCCAGCCGGCGTCCTGCCCTCGGCCTGTTTTTTGCCCGCGAGCGGGTGCGCGGCGCCGAAGGCAGGACGGTCCGGCGGTGTTTAATGCCGCCCTCAGTTGCTGCTGGTTCCGGAGTTGGGGGTCGTTGCGGTCGTGGACGCGGCCAGCTGGATGGTCTTCGCGGAGTACGTGTCCGACTCCTTGAGGGCCGTCACGCGCACGCTGGCGCCCGCGGCCACATTTGAGAGGCCCAGCGTGCTGCCGGTGGAATTGCCGCCGCGCTGCCGCATTCCCTGGGTCACCTGAACGTCGGAGCCCACGGTGTAGGTACGGGAGAACCCGTCCTCGCTCTTCACGGTCATGGATGTACCCGAAATCTCGGTCACGGTGCCGGCCTGGCCAGCCATGGTGACATAGCTGGAGCCTTCGAGGACGACATATTCGGAGTGGACGGCCGCGTTGAGCCCTGCGGATCCCATACCCAGCCCGCCAGGTCCACCGTCCATCCCCATACCACCGGCCATTCCGCCACCGTCAACGCCGCTTTGGCCATTCGGACCTGTCATTCCGCCCTGGCTGCCGGGACCGAACTGCCCGGCAGCACCAAGTCCCTGGGTATTGTTCGCTGCAGCCGTTCCGCTCCCGTTCCCGGCAGCATAGGCTCCGGCACCGGCTGCCGCGGCCACAACCACCGCAATGCCGCCCACCAGCGCACCCTTCTTCGCCGTCCAGTTCCCTCTGCCCGCCCGGGGCGCCGAGCCGGGCGCGTACTGCTGCGGCGCGCCCCACCCCGTGCCGGGGCCGGGAACCTGGCCAGGTGCCGCCGTCGTACCCCACCCCGGTGCTGGCGAACCCGGAGCAGGCGCACCCCACCCCTGCCCAGGCTCCCCGGACGAGGGGCCCTGGGCGGCCCGGCCCTGCGCGTTGTCGCCGTTCCGGTCCGGGGCGCCGCCCCAGACGGGCGCAGGCCCGCCGTCCTGCCCTGTTGCCCCCGGGTAGGCGTTGTCTTGCTGATCCATGGCTTCCTCCAGGAGGTCGTAGCTGTTGGTGGTGATGCTGTTGTCCCAACAGGCTCTGCCGCTTAGCTGTGCGGAGGCTGTGCTTCGAGCCAAGCCTGCCTGTGACCTGGCCGGGCCCCGCGGGAAGGAGCCAGCACGCCCGGGCCACAGGTGGCTAGGCTGGAGCTCACAGCCGGAACACAGCATTGGCAAAGCATCGGCAAACCGACAGATCGGAGAGTTGTCCCATGGCATCCCCGCACCCCATGACCAACAACCTTCCCCAGCTCACCCATCCGGACGGTTCCCCCATCCGCGCCCTGGTGGTCGATGACGAGCCCAGCCTGTCCGAACTGATGAGCATGGGCCTGCGCATGTCCGGCTGGTCGGTGGCCGTGGCCGCCGACGGACCCACGGCTGTCAAGCTCGCCAAGGACTTCCACCCGGACGTGCTCGTGCTCGATGTGATGCTGCCGGGGTTCGACGGCGTGGAGCTGCTGGGCAGGATCCGCGCCTTCGCGCCGGAGGTACCGGCGCTGTTCCTGACGGCCAAGGACGATGTCCAGGACCGGATCGTGGGGCTGGCCGCCGGCGGGGACGACTACGTCACCAAACCCTTCAGCATGGAGGAAGTCCTGCTCCGCCTGCACCGGCTGGTCCAGCGTTCCGGGGTGGCCGCCATGGACACCGCCGAGCTGGTGGTGGGGGATCTTGTCCTGAACGTGGACACCCGGGAAGTCACCCGCGCCGGGGACGACATCCAGTTGACGGCAACCCAGTTCGAGCTCCTCCGCTACCTGATGGAGAATCCGAAACGCGTGGTCAGCAAGGCCCAAATCCTGGACCATGTCTGGGATTACGATTTCGGCGGCCAGGCCAACATCGTGGAACTGTACATCTCCTACCTGCGCAAGAAGATCGAAGCGGGCCATCCGCCGATGATCCACACCGTGCGCGGCGCAGGCTACGTCATCAAGCCCGCAGACTAGCCAAAGGAAACGTGTGTCTCTTTCCGGTGTCCCCCGGCCTGCCGGCCGGTCCTGGTTCAACCCCTCCACCTGGCACCTCCGCACCCGTCTGATCCTGTTATCCATGGTGCTCCTGGTGGCAATCTCCAGCGCGATCGGCGTTGCCAGCTATGCCTCGATGGACGTAGTCCTCACCAACCAGCTGGACGCACAGCTGAAGCTGGCGTCCCGCGGCCGCCCGCCCGAAGGCAACCCCTCCGGCCGCCCCGATCCCCTCGACGCGCGCGGGCAAAGTGTGGGAACGCTGAATGCCCGGGTGGTAAACGGCCAGATCAGCAGGGAGGCCGGTTTCCTTTCCTCCGACTTCACCCGGACGCCCCTGACCTCCTCTGATGTTGCCGCCCTGCAGGCACTCCCCCACGATGGCCTGCCGGTGGACCGCGAGCTATCCAACGGCGGGTACCGGGTGCTCGCCACCGAAACCCCGTACGGCGATGTGATCACGGGGCTGCCGTTGTCCATGAAACAAAGCACCGAGGCCTCGCTGGTACTCACGATGGTGCTGGTTTCACTGGGCGGCCTAGTCCTGATCGGTTTGGCCGGCACTGCCCTGATCCGCCGGACCATGCGGCCGCTGGAGCAGTTGTCCGACGTCGCCACCAAGGTTTCCAAGCTGCCGCTCGACGCCGGTGAGGTGGCACTGGCGGTGCGCGTGCCGGCGTCTGCGGCGCATCCCACCACCGAGGTGGGCAGCGTGGGCCACGCCCTGAACCTGATGCTGGACAACGTCTCCAGCGCCCTGGAAGCCCGGCAGCGCAGCGAGATGAAGGTGCGCCAGTTCGTGGCCGACGCCTCCCACGAGCTTCGCACCCCGCTGACCGCCATCCGCGGCTACACCGAACTGATGCGCATGACCGAACCCCTCACCGAGGACGGCCAGAAGTCGCTGGGCCGGGTGCAAAGCCAGTCGGAGCGCATGACCGCGCTGGTGGAGGACCTGCTGCTGCTGGCACGGCTGGATGAGGGCAAGGCCACCGAAACCACGGACGTTGACCTGACCCAGCTGGTGGTGGAAACCGTCAGCGACGAGAAGGTCATGGCCCCGGACCACACCTGGCAGCTGCAGTTGCCGGACGAACCCGTCACGGTCCGCGGGGACACCACCCAGCTCCACCAGGTGCTGGCAAACCTGCTCTCCAACGCCCGGAAACACACGCCCGCGGGAACCACCGTGACCACCGGCGTGATGCGCTCGGCCGACGGAAGCGTGGTGGTCACCGTCACCGATGACGGACCCGGCATCCCGGCCGAATTCCAGGGCAGCATCTTCTCGCGCTTCACCCGTGCGGACGCCGCCCGGTCCGGCTCCGAGGGTTCCTCCGGCCTGGGGCTGTCCATTGTCGAATCCATCGTCATCGCCCACGGCGGCACCGTGGAACTGGTTTCGCGGCCGGGCAGGACCGAATTCGCGGTCCGCCTCCCGGCGGCCGGCTCCGCCGCATCCTGACCGGCGTTCCACCCGTGTCCTGACTGACACAGTTGACTTACACAGGCACGTCACAGGTTGCGCCTAAAGCCCACAAATACGGCGGCGCCACTGTTGATGCATGACGCTCACCGACTCCACTTCAGGAACCCTGCAGGACGCCGCGGTGGCGCCGCCGGGCCTTCCTTCCCGGGGACGTGCCGTACGGCGCGCCCCCGTGGACACGCGCACCGCCGTCCCCGTCCTTGATGTCACCATCCCCGTCTTCAACGAGGAGCGCGACCTCGAGGAATGCCTCCGCAGGCTCCACGGACACCTGCTGGACACCTTCCCGCATACTTTCCGGATCACCGTGGCCGACAACGCCAGCACGGACGGAACCCTTAAGATCGCCGAACGGCTGGCCCGCGAGTTCCCGGAGGTGACGGTGGTCCACCTGGATGAGAAGGGCCGCGGGAATGCGCTGCGGAAAGTGTGGCTGGCTTCCCCGTCCCCCGTCCTGGCCTACATGGACGTGGACCTTTCCACCGACCTGGCAGCCCTGCCACCGTTGCTGGCGCCCCTGATTTCCGGGCACTCCGACCTGGCAATCGGCACCCGCCTGACCCGAAACTCCCGGGTGGTCCGCGGGCCCAAGCGGGAGTTCATTTCGCGCAGCTACAACCTGATGCTCCACTCCCTGATGGCTGCCCGGTTCAGCGACGCCCAGTGCGGGTTCAAGGCCATCAGGGCCGACGTCGCACAGCAGATCCTCCCCTACACGGTGGATAACTCCTGGTTCTTCGATACGGAGTTGCTGGTCCTGGCCGAACGCTGCGGCCTGCGCGTCCATGAGGTCCCGGTTGACTGGATCGACGATCCCGATTCCAGCGTTGACGTGGTCCGCACGGCACTGGCCGACATCCGTGGGATGGCCCGGCTCACCCGCGACCTGGTCTATGGCCGGATCCCGGTCCCGGAACTGCGCGCCGCCCTGGCCAGGGGGCCGCTTCCCGCGGCGTCGCGGGCCGATGAACAGACCCGCCGCGGCAGCCTCTTCGGCCAGTTGGTCCGGTTTGCCGCCATCGGTGCCGCCTCGACGCTTGCCTACCTGCTGATCTTCCTGTTCTGCCGCGGCTTCATGGATCCGCAACTGGCAAACTTCCTGGCGCTGCTGATCACCGCCGTGGCCAACACCGGAGCCAACCGGCGCTTCACTTTCGGCATCCAGGGCGGCAACCCGGTCCGGCACCATTTCGAGGGGCTGATCGTGTTCGGCATCGGCCTGGTGCTCACCTCCGGGGCACTTGCCCTGGTGCACCGGACGACGACGCCTGACCGGTGGGCGGAAGTCCTCACCGTCGTCGCGGCGAACCTGGCGGCCACGGCTGTGCGGTTCCTGCTTTTCCGGCTCTGGGTGTTCCGGGAACGGACGCCGCGGGCGACAACCGGCGGCACGGGCGGCACCACCGCTCCGGCACCGGAGACCGGCGAAAACACCGAAGCCGGCACCCACGCCATCCCCTCCACAGAAACGGCAGCATCATGACCTCCACCATTTCACCCGCCGGCCACGCTGCCGGCACGCCAGCCCCTGCTGCGGGCCCGGACCTGCAGGGGGCTGCCGCCGGGACCACGTCCCGCTGGAAGCGCTACGCCTACGGAAACCAACCGCGCTGGGTCCGGCCTTCCGCTGCCGGGCTCCTCGTGGCCACCGCCGTCCTGTACCTGTGGAACCTTGCAGCAACCGGTTACGGCAACTCGTTCTACGCCGCAGCCATCCAGGCTGGCACCAAGGACTGGACCGCGTTCCTCTTCGGCTCGCTCGACGCCGGAAACGCCATCACCGTTGACAAACCACCCGCGGCGCTGTGGATCCCGGCCCTCGCCGGCCGGATTTTCGGCTTCTCGTCCCTGAGCATGCTGGTGCCCGAAGCGCTCATGGGCGTAGCCGCCGTCGGCGTCCTTTACCTGGCGGTCAAAAGGGTGTCCGGGCCGGCGGCAGGCCTGCTGGCAGGCGGCGCCCTGGCCCTCACGCCCGTTGCCGCGCTCATGTTCAAGTTCAACAACCCGGACGCCATGCTGACCCTGTGCCTGGTGCTGGCGGCGTACTTCACCACCCGGGCCATCGAGCGTGCGGGCTGGAAGTGGCTGGTGGCGGCTGGCGCCGTGATTGGCTTGGCGTTCCTCACCAAAATGCTGCAGGGATTCCTGGTGGTACCGGCCCTCGCACTGGCCTACCTGTGGGCCGCACCGGCCACGGTGGGGCGCCGGGTGGTCCACCTGCTGGGCGCGCTCGGCGGCATTGTGGTGGTGGCCGGCAGCTACGTGGCCTTGTTCCAGCTGACACCGTCCTCTGACCGGCCGTACATGGCCGGCTCCACTACCAACAGCTTCCTGGAACTGACCTTCGGCTACAACGGGCTGGCCCGAATCACCGGTTCGGGTGAGGGGATGCCCGGCGGCGGCGGAGGAGGGGCCGGCGGTCCCGGGGGTGGTGGCTTTGGCGGTGGAAACGGCGGATTCGGCGGTGCCGCCGGCCTGCTCCGGATGTTCGGGACCAGCTTCGGCGGCGAGGTGTCCTGGCTCTTGCCCGCGGCCCTGGTGCTGCTGGTGGCCGGCCTGTGGTTCACGCGGCGTGAAGCGCGCACCTCCCGGAGCCGGGCAGCACTGATCATGTGGGGCGGCTGGCTGCTGGTCACCGCCGGAGTCTTCAGCTTCATGAGCGGCATCGTCCACCCCTACTACTCCGTGGCGCTCGCCCCTGCGATCGCTGCCCTGATTGGCATCGGCGCCGTGGAACTCTGGCGGGGCCGTGCCTACTGGCCGGCCCGGATCGTGCTGGCCGTGACGGTCCTCGGTACCTCCCTCTGGTCCGGCGTGCTCCTGGGCCGGGATGCCGCGTGGCTCCCTTGGCTGCGCATCGCCGTGATCGTCCTCGGTGTCCTGGCCGCTGCAGGGATCCTGCTCCGCCTCGACGCACTGGGGGCGGGCGCACGGTTCCGGCGCCCAGGTGCGGCCGCCGTCGTCGTCGTATCCCTGCTGGCCGGCGGACTCGGCACGGGGGCCTGGACCCTGGCCACCGCGGCTGCCGCCCACTCGGGTTCCATACCGACGTCGGGGCCCGCGGGTTCGTCGGCAGGCGGCTTTGGGAACCGGGCCGCAGGCTTCCGCGGCGACCGCACCGACCGCACGGACGAAGCCGGCGGAAGTGACGCGGCCGCCGGAACCGACGGCGCCGCCGGCAGTAACGGCTTCGACCCGGCGAACGGTTTCGACCCCACCAATGGAATTGGTGGTCCAGCCGGTGGCCCCGGCGGTGAAGGGACGGCCGACGCCGCGCTGACCGCGCTGCTCTCCTCCACCACCACCAAATGGTCCGCCATCGTCTCCGGCGCCAGCCAGGCAGCCAGCCTGGAACTGGCAACGAACACCAACGTCATTGCGCTGGGCGGCTGGAACGGCGGGGACCCGTACCCCACGCTCGCCCAGTTCCAGGACATGGTGTCCAAGGGCGAGATCGGCTACTACATCCAGGGCGGCGGCATGGGTGGAGGCGGCATGGGCGGCCGCGGCGGCAACTCCGAGGTAGCCGCCTGGGTACAGGCAAACTTCCAGGCGCAGACTGTGGGCAGCTCCACCGTCTACCGCCTGGCGGAGTAGCACGCCATGGCCAGCCACTACCCGACCCAGCCATACCCAAGCACCGCAACCGGCGTTGAACGGCCCTCCGGGGCACGCCCGGCCGAACCCCGCCCGGCCGAACCCCGCGCGTTCGAAGCCCGGGCCGCCAAGACCCGGGCTGCGGGGGACGGCGGAACAAAGTCCGTCGGACGTCCGCGGGATCCCCTGGCACTCCGCCGGCATCTGGAACTGGCGGCGGTACTGGCAGGAACGGCCGTGTTGTACCTGTGGAACCTCGGCGCCTCCGGCTGGGCCAACGCGTTCTATTCGGCCGCGGCCCAGGCGGGATCGCAGGACTGGACCGCCTGGTTCTTCGGTTCCTCGGACGCCGCCAACTCCATCACGGTGGACAAGCCGCCGGCATCTTTGTGGATCATGGGATTGTCTGTCCGGATCTTCGGACTGAACCCGTGGAGCATCCTGGTTCCGCAGGCGCTGATGGGGGTCGGGGCCGCCTGGCTGCTCCACCTTGCGGTGCGCCGGTCCACGGTGCAGGCCACCGGTGACGCCACGCTCGCCCACCGGGCAGGGTTGCTGGCGGCGGCCGTCCTTGCCCTCACGCCGGTTGCCACGCTGATGTTCCGGTTCAACAACCCTGACGCCCTGCTGGTGCTGCTCATGACTGCGGCCGCGTACGGGGTCCTCCGGGCAATCCAGCAGGACCGGCTGCGCTGGCTCCTGCTGGCCGGCGTGTTCCTGGGCTTCGGCTTCCTGGCCAAGCAGTTGCAGGTCCTGCTGGTGGTTCCCGGGTTTGCCCTGGCCTACCTGGTTGCCGGACCGGGCAGGCTGGGCCGGCGGTTCCTGCGGCTGGCCGCCGCAGGGGCAGCGATGGTGGTGTCCGCCGGCTGGTGGCTCGCGGCGGTGGAACTGACGCCTGCCGGCATGCGGCCGTATATTGGCGGGTCGCAGGACAACTCCATCCTGGAGCTCACCCTTGGCTACAACGGATTGGGCCGACTGACGGGCGACGAAACAGGCAGCGTGGGCGGCGCCAACGGGTGGGGCGTGCCCGGCCTGTTCCGGATGTTCAACAGCGAGTTCGGTGGCCAGATAGCGTGGCTGCTTCCCTCCGCCCTGATCCTTGCGGCAGGCCTGCTGTGGGTGGGCCGGCGGGCGCCGCGGACTGATCAGGTGCGTGCGTCCGTCGTGGCCTGGGGCTCGTGGGTGCTGGTGACGGGCCTGGTATTCAGCTTCATGGCCGGCATCATCCACCCCTATTACGCGGTGGCGCTGGCGCCGGGAATTGCGGCACTTACCGGCCTGGGCGCAGTCCTCCTGTGGCAGCACCGGCAGCAGCCGGCCGCTGCAATCCTGCTCGCGGCGGCCGTCGCAGCGGCAGCCCTGACCGCGTTTTCCCTGCTGGGCACCACATCGGCCTACGGTCCGTGGCTGCGCTGGCTGGTGCTGGCGGCGGGCCTGGCGGCGGCAGCCGGAGTGGGCCTCACCAGGTTCATGGGCCGCCACTCCCTGCAGCGGACGACGGCGGCGCTCGCCATTGCAGCGTCGCTCGCCGGGCCGTTGGCCTATTCCGTCTCCACGGCAGCGACGGCGCACAGCGGGGCAATCGTCAGCGCAGGACCCACGTCAGGGTTCGGTGCGGGGCCCGGCGGCGCGCCCGGCGGCACCGGGGTTAACCGGAACGGATTCGGCCCCAATGGCACGGGCACGGGGAACACAGCCCAAGGCACTCCGGGACAGGCCACTCGGGGACAGGGCACTCCGGGACAAACCTTCCGACAGCCAGGTACCCAAGGCGGCACGGGGTTCGCCGGGAACCGAGGCGGAGTCATGGGTGGGCTCCTGGGTGCCCCCACGCCGTCGGCGGACCTGGTCACCGCGCTCCAGGCCGGGGCATCGGGCTACACCTGGGCCGCCGCCGTGGTTGGTTCCAACAACGCCGCCGGCTACCAACTGGCAACCGAACTTCCGGTCATGGCGGTGGGCGGCTTCAACGGCACCGATCCCTCCCCCACGCTCGCGCAGTTCCAGGAGCTGGTGTCCCAGGGCAAGATCCATTTCTTCATCGCGGGCGGGACCATGCGCTCCACCAGCGGCTCGGATGCAGCAACCCAGATTGCTGAGTGGGTGGCAGCCAATTTCCAGTCGCAGAGCATAGGTGGCACCACGGTGTACGCCCTGGCAGGCCAGTAGCGATGCGGTCCGGCCCGAACCGAAGGGCTTACGGGCCGGACCGCCTCAATCCTCTTTGCCACGGCGGCAAACCGACGCGCTGGATCCGTGACTTCCGTTACCTAAATGTGACTTCCTCTTAATCTTCGTGTACCGTCGATTGGGTGCGGTCCCCGTTCGGGCCGCATATCCCGGGTTGACGCCAAGCTCTGCCGCTTCCCCGGATTCCGATTGAGCAACGGCAGAGGCGGGGGACCCACCGTCCCGGGCAATGACTGCCCTTGGGGTTAAGCCAGCACGTGATTTCTTTCCGTGTGGCCGGATGCCCTCATCCGAACCCGACAGCTAACTCCGCAGGTGTGAGAGGCGATCAATCATGTCCAAAAACACGGCAGAAGCACGCCTGCATGCCAAGGCTAAACACAAAGCCAAGCAGCAGGCCAAGAAGACCACCTGGGGCCAGCGCGCCGCCGTCCTTGCGGCATCGTGCGCGGTGCTGGTGGGGGTAGGCGCGGCCGGACAGGCCACCAGCAACATGACCCCGGCGTCTTCCACCCAGTCAAACACGGCAGCAGCCGACGCCCAAATGAGCATCGAGAAGAGCGAAATCCGCTCCAACCCGGTGGAGAGCCCCGCTCCCGCAGCCATCAGCGTCGCCCCGCAGGCGGCTGAACCGGCTCCGGCAGCAGCTCCTGCGGCTCCCGCACCGGCAGCCCCGGCACCTGCCCCCGCACCCGCACCCGCACCCGCACCCGAGCCTGCACCCGCCGTCGCGGTGAACGATCCCGCCGGCGCCCAGGCCTACGCGGCCGGCCAGTTGGCCACCTTCGGCTGGGGACCGGACCAAATGCAGTGCCTGCAGACCCTGTGGACCAAGGAATCCGACTGGACCACCACGGCTACCAACCCCAGCAGCGGGGCGTACGGAATCGTCCAGTCCCTCCCGGCCGAGAAGATGGCCAGCTCGGGCGCGGACTACCTCACCAACTACCGCACCCAGATCAACTGGGGCCTGGACTACATCAAGAAGAGCTACCAGTCCCCCTGCGGCGCGCTGAACTTCCACCTGGCGCACAACTGGTACTAGGCACCACTCCCCTGCCGCAACGCGGCGAAGCGGCGCTTCCAGCTGAGGCTTTCCGGTATTAACGGACGCCCGACGACGCGTCCCGGCTCCCCGCCGTCGTACGCCTTGGGCGTGGGCCCGGCAGGGAACACCGCAAACCGCTGCGGGCCGCATCCACAGGGATGCGGCCCGCAGCGGTTTAAGGTGCAGGGCTTTGTGCAGAGCTGCCATGCGCAGAGTTGCCCAGTGCAGAGTTCCCTTGTGCCGCGTTGCCTTGGCCGGCGCCGCCTTGTGCAGCAGAGCTTTCGGCAGCGACTGCCCCGGCGTTCCGCCACGGGATGTACTGCACTGACCACTTGTTGCCGTCCGGATCGGCGAAGTACACGAAATGGCCCCAGTCCTGGACGTCCACGTCACTGACATCCACGCCGTTGGTTTTCAGGAAGTCATGCGCCGCGGTGATATCGCTGACCACCAGTTGCAGGTTTGACCCGCTGCCGGGAGGTGCGTCGGTCAGACCCTCGCCGATGCAGATGGAGCAGGCTGAACCGGGCGGCGTCAGCTGCACGAAACGGATGTCGTCCGAAGGCCGCTCGTCGTAGTCGGCGTTGAAGCCCACCTTGTTGACGTAGAAATCCTTGGCGCGGTCAACGTCGGAGACAGGGACAAAGGCAAGTTCGAGTTTCCAGTCCATCCGCACAGGCTAGCGGCGGGAACCGGTGCGGGAAAGGGGAGGCTACCCGGCGATGCCGTAGAGGCGGTCCCCGGCGTCGCCCAGCCCCGGAACGATGTAGGACTTCTCGTTGAGCTTCTCGTCGATGGAGGCCAGGACGATGTGCACGTTTGCATCGCCCAGTTCCTCCTCCAGCTTGGCCAGGCCCTCGGGAGCCGCCAGCAGGCAGATGCAGGTGACGTCGGACGCGCCCCGCTTGAACAGGAACTTGATGGCCTCGCGCAGCGTACCGCCGGTGGCCAGCATCGGGTCCAGGACGAACACCTGCCGGCCGGTCAGGTCCTCGGGGAGGCGCTCGGCGTAGGTGATGATGTCCAGTGTTTCCTCATCCCGGGCCATGCCCAGGAAACCCACCTCGGCGGTGGGGACCAGTTTGGTCATGCCTTCCAGCATGCCCAAGCCTGCCCGCAGGATGGGAACCACCAGCGGGGTGGGCTTGGTAAACGCCGTACCGATGGTGGTGCTGACAGGCGTTTCGATGGTGACGGGCTCGGTGCGGACCTCCCGCGTGGCTTCGTACGCCAGCAGCGTCACCAGCTCTTCCGTCAGCTGCCGAAAGACAGGCGACGGCGTGTTCTTGTCCCGCAGGACGGTGAGCTTGTGGGCGACCAGGGGGTGGTCAACAACGAGAGTACGCATCCCCCAAAAGTATCATCCGGCGGTGTCCTTGTTGTGGCCGCCGTGGGCGTGCTCACTGCCGTCGTCGCCCCTGTGGTGCACTTCCTCGGCCACAACGTCGCGGACGATCGGACGGTCGAACGACGGCGCCGCACCGGCATGCTCCCGCCTGCGCACCAGGTGGAACAACCTGTGCGCCAGAATGACCACACCCACCCAGGTGAGGCCGAGCAGCCACCCGGCCATGACATCGGTCAGCCAGTGGTGGCCAAGGAAGACGCGGCTCAGCCCCATGGCGATGATGAAGAGCGTGCCCGCCGTGATGGCTGAAACGCGGACCACCGTGGCCTGGAATTGGAGGCAGATGAGGTACACCACCAGGCTGATCACCACGGTGGTGTTCAGGGTGTGGCCGCTGGGGAACGACGGTGAATCCTCGTAAGGGGGTACCGCGTCCGCGTGGTCCGGGCGGGTGCGGCCCACCAGTTTCTTGCCGAACGTCGTGGCCATGATGGAGACGGCCGCAGCGCCGCCGATCAGGATGAGGGGCCGCCAGTTCCGGCTGAGGAAGGTCAGCCAGGCAGTAAGGATGCTGGCGAGGATGGGCATGCCGACTCCGCCGCCGATATTGGTGAAGCCGGTTACGAACGCGTCGAGTCCGGGGCTGCGCAGGCTTTCAGACAGGGCCAGGGCGGGCTTGTCCAGGTTGGCCAGGCCGGCGGAATCCACCACGTTGTCGTACACCTCGGCGCCCAGCAAGGCCAGGGATACGATGATCGCACCGCCCACCAGGATGGTGAGGACCAGAGCCGCATAGGGCTTGAACCAGAGACCTAGGCGATCCCGAAGAGTGTCCATGGTGCCTCCCGGCGTCGGTAAGTAACCTGAGTATCCTCGAAACTATCATTGAGCCATGCCGTTGCCCGATAAAGAACATCATGCCTGGATGGGCCTTGCGTTGGCGGAAGCGCGCCGGGCACTCGCCACGGAGGACGTTCCCATCGGTGCCGTGGTGCTGGGGCCCGACGGCGGGGTGCTGGGTTCCGGCCGGAACCAGCGGGAGGAACTGGGCGACCCAACGGCCCACGCCGAAGTAGTGGCCATCCGGGAGGCCGCGGCCCGGCTGCAGGAACGGGCACGGCTTGGCGGCGCCAACGGCGACGGCTGGCGGTTGTCCGACTGCACGCTGGTGGTCACGCTGGAGCCCTGCGCCATGTGTGCCGGAGCGATCGTCCTGGCTCGTATCCCGCGGGTGGTGTTCGGGGCCTGGGACGAAAAGGCCGGGGCAGCCGGTTCGGTGTTCGACATCCTCCGCGAACGCCGGCTCAACCACTGGGTTGAGGTGTACCCGGGAGTCCGCGAGGAGGAGTGCGCCGTATTGTTGCGGGAGTTTTTCGCGGGGCACCGCAGCAATACCCCGCAGCCCTAGTCTGCAGTCGGCCCGGTCTCCGGTCCTTCTTCAGTCCCGACCTGCCAGCAGGCCCAGCACTTCCCGTGCCGTAGTACTCCAGTCCGGAAGGCGTGTCCGCGCTTCCAGCGCTGCTGCCCGCCAGCTTTCCCTCATGTCCGGGTCCTGGAGCCAGTGGCGCAGGACGCCGGCCAGCAGGCCAGGGCCCTCGTGCCCGGTTTCCGGAAGTGGCAGCACTGCCCCGGGAAGGCGCGGGCCGCCGTCGGCCGCTGTTATACCTGCCAGCCCCAGCGCCTCCACTGCCCCTGTCCCTTCCCGGACAACGACGGGAATGCCGTGGGCTACGGACTCGGTAACCACCATTCCAAATGCCTCCGCGCGGGACAGCAACAGGCTGAGGTCGGTCCGCGCCCATTCAGCTTCCAGCGTTTCACCGGTCAGCTCCCCGGTGAGCCGGACCCGTTCCTGCAGGCCGTGGGCGATGATGGCGGCCTGGACTTCCCGCCCATAGTCGGGGTCTGCCTGGTCCGAGCCCACCAGGGATGCGGTCCATGGCAGGTCCTGGATTTGGGCGAGTGCTTCCACGGCAAGCAACTGGTCCTTGTTAGGCAGCAGGGCGGCCACCACGGACAGGTGCGGGGGCGTTGAACCGGAAGCTTGGGCTACGGGTGCTACCCCGGGCAGGGCGACGTGTGCGTGCCCGTGGCCTCTCCCGGCAAGTACAGTCGCCGCCCAGGTGCTGGTGCAGATCACCCCCGCTGCTGCCCGGAGAGCCCTGGCTTCATCGGCCAGGGCTGATTCGCCCGAACTTTCAGGCACCGGCATATGCACCAGAACCCATGTTTCTTGTCCCGCCCTTGCCGCGGCTTCCAGTTCCTCAGGCGCACCAACGGCCACCAGCCCGTCGACGATCGCCACTGCAGGGTGTGCGTTTCCCTCAAGAAGGTTCCCCAGCCGGCGTCGTTCCCCGATGTCAGCCTTCGGCCATGCTCCCTCGATGCTGATGACGTCCACCGACGCGCCGAGTCCCCGCAGCCCTGCAACCAGGCGCGCGTTGTAGACGTTGCCGCCCGAGCTGTGGCGGATGTTGCCGGGCACCAGCAGCCGGATATGGCGCATGGTCAGGCGGTGATGTCCAAGGAATAGGAGGCCCACGCATCCGGGTTTTCGCGCAGGGTGACATCGAGGCCCGCGAGTTCACGGCCGTCGTCGCTGTCCTTGATCCGGTTGGCGACTTTGTTCGCGATGTACTCGGCCAGCGCCTCCGTGGTGGTGAGCTTGCCGCCGAAATCCGGGTGCTCGTCCAGGTTTTTGTAGTTCAGGTCGGCGAGGACTTCCTCAATAATGGTTCCGGCGGCGCCGATATCCAGGACAATCGCGTCTTCGTTCAGGGCGCGGCGGCGGAAGGTCACCTCGGCCACGAAGGTTGCCCCGTGGAGTCCTTGTGCTGGCCCGAAGGCTTCACGCGGAAGACTGTGGGCGATCATGAAGTGGCGGCGGACAGTCAGGCTGAACATGGGTTACCTCAAGTTTTCGGGGTGGTGGGCGGCTGGGCTGGGTGCTTGCTTTGGGGCGGGGTATTCGACGACGTGGCACAGGGCTTCCAGGGTGCCGTCCGCCAGGCTTTGGACGACGCCGGGCAGGTCCTCGAACTTGGAAGAGCCGGTCAGGAATGCGTCGAAGACGGGATCCTTGAGCAGCGAGACTGCCAGGTCCAGGCGGTCGGCATTGGTGCGGCGGTGGCGCCGGGCCCGCGCCACCGTTCCTACCTGGCTGGCCCTGATGGACAGGCGCCGGGCGTGGAAGTCCTCCCCCAGCGGGACCGTGACCTCCCGGTTGGCGTACCAGGACATTTCGATGACGTCGCCCTCATCGCCGACCAGCTGCAGGCTGCGTTCGAGGCCTTCCTGCGAGGCCGAGCAGTGGAACACGATGTCGCAGTCGGCCAGGGCGTCGTCGGGGTGCGCGAAGTCCACGCCCACGGTATCCGCGAGCTGCTTCCTTCCCGCGTCCAAATCCACAAGCTGCAGGCGCTGCAGTGGGAAGGTGCGCAGGAGCGTGGCCACCATGCCACCCACCAGCCCGGCACCGACGACGGCGATTCTGTCCCCCAGCCTTGGCCCGGCTTCCCACAGGGCATTGACCGCCGTTTCCACCGTCCCGGTGAGGACCGCCCGCCGGGAGGGAACGTCGTCGGGAATCCTGGTCAGGGATTCCACCGGGACCACGTAGAGGTCCTGGTGCGGGTTCAGGCAAAAAACGCGCTGGCCCTTCCACCCCTCGGGCCCTTCCTCGACGACTCCGACCGACAGGTAGCCGAATTTTACGGGTCCGGGAAACTGGCCTTCCTGGTGCGGGGCCCGCATTTCCTCAGCGACCCGCGGCGGCACCGCCCCGGCATGGACCACCATTTCGGTGCCCTTGCTGATGCCGGAGTAGAGCGCACGGACCAACGCTTCACCGGGTCCGGGAGCGGGCACGTCCTCGGCCCTGAGCTCGCCATGCTCCTTCGCGGTGGTCCAGTATGCGGTTGCGTGGATCGGAGTCTGTGAATTTGTCATCTTGCTGATGAATCTATCCGGACGCATGTCGGCGGGGAAAGTCCGACGGCGCGTGGCGGGCTTCGTGGCTTCAAGAGACAAGGTATTGGAGAAGCGCTTCTTCGAGGAGGCTGCGTTTTTGGGCAAGGCTCGGCTCTGTGGGCGCTGTCTCTTCGCCAGGCATGATGTGAGCATTTGGCAAGGACTTCTCACCTTGCAGGAATCCCGAGGGCCATCGGGGTGGTTCCCAGTCCTGGTGTTCGCTGGGGTAGTGGCGGCCGGTGGGTGAGGTCCAGCCGGGTGGCTCGTTCTTCGTGGAGGGGGTGGGTTTCCAGCCTGTGGTGTGGCGGAGTCTGTGGTGCTTCGGGCAGGGCTGACCCAGGTTACTGATCCCGGTGGTGCCGCCCTTGGCCCAGGCGAGAATGTGGTCGGCCTCGTTATCCAGGGAGTTGTTGCTGCACCCCGGGAACGGGCATTTGCCGTCCCGCATCCTTAGCCAGGCCCGCATCGGCCCGGTGACCCGGTAACTCGTCCGGCCGATCTCCAGCGGTGCCCCGTCCCGCGGATCCACCAGCACCCGGTAAAACGACTTTGCCCCGTTCGCCACGAGCTCCCGGGCCATGGACGGCGGGATGGGACCGTACCCGTCCAGCACCGCCGGTTCGTCCGTCAGGCCCATCAACGCGAACACCGGGACCGTGACCAGCACCTGCGCCCGGACCGGCGAAGACTGGGGCTCCGCTCCGTCGAGCGTCCCCGTGCCGGTATCGGCGCCCCCGCTGCTTCCAAGGATCGCGTCGGTGAAGGTATCGGCCCGGAGTTGGGGCAGGGTCCTGCCCTCGCCCGGGCCCTGCACGCCCCGGGCGGCCGCGGTGAGCCGGTTCCACCCCGCCAGTGCCTGGTCCGCGGGCAGGCACGCGGACAGCCAGGCCATCCCGTCCTGGTCCGGCCGGAACTCCACCCGCCGGTCGGCCACTCCCTTGGCGTGGCGCTTTTCGATGCTTTCGGCGTGGTGGCGTTCCCGCCACGTCCGCGCCTTGACCTTGAACCGGTGCGCCGGCATGTCCCCTATCGGGCACCCCCGTGCCCGGTCCGGAACGTCAGGGTCCATGAAATGCGCCTCCAACGCCGCCGCCCCACCAGCATCAAGACACGCCGCCTCATCCGCCATCACCACCGCATGGCCCCAGGACAAGGACCCTGCCCGCAGCCCCTTCAACGTCAACGGCAGTTCCTTCACCACCGCATGGGAAGTCGCCAGAAACGATGACGCCGCCCGCGGCCCCAACGCCAAAACGCACCCGACCTCCGCCGCGACCGCCATCTCCTGCCCCTGCACCGGCACACCCGGGCCCGCAACAACAGCGGCGCTCTCCGCATACGCCACAGCCGCGCTGGCCTTCAAAGCCGCGATCCCGGCCTCAACCTCACGGGCACCAGCCAGAATGTCCAGGCAACCATCCGCCAAACCAGCCAACGGATCACCCACAGAAAACGGTTCGGAACCGTCCCCGTCCACCTCAGCAGCCAGCACAGCAAGCGCAGCACGAATATCCGCATAAGCCTGAGCCACCGCTGCCATCCCCATAAACCCATCATGACAAGGGGGTACGACAATCAAACCCGGCGGCCCGAGCAATGCCTTGGCGAGCGCCGTTTTGGGGATGCAGGCCTTGCTCCGGTACCCTATTGAGGTTGGTGACGTGTCCGAGCGGCCGAAGGTGCAACACTCGAAATGTTGTTTGGTGTAAAAGCCAACGTGGGTTCAAATCCCACCGTCACCGCCACGTAGAAAGGCCCTGTTTCCCCTCTCAGAGGGGAAACAGGGCCTTTCTTTATGGAGAAGAACCCTCGGTGACGCGCGAAGTGGACCACCGCCGGTCGGCGCCGAAGGGTTCAGCGGGTCGGATCGATCATCGTCATGCCCGCAACATTGGCAGTATCAAGCCGGGGCAGCATCCCTGCAGCCTCCTCCAGCCCAATCACGCGTTCGATCAGCTTCTGCGGTTCGAGCGTTCCCGACTCAATCAAGGCGAGCATTCCGGGGTAGTCCGCCGCGGCCATCCCGTGGCTTCCAAAGACGTCCAGTTCCCAGGCGATCACCCGCGCCATGGGCACACGGGGGTGGCCCTCCACCGGCGGCAGGAGCCCGATCTGGACGTGCCGGCCGCGGCGGCGCAGGCTCAGGAGAGCATCGGCACACGTCTGCTCGCTGCCGACGGCGTCGACGGAGACATGGCTCCCTCCCGTGAGCGCGTGCACCTGCGCCGGAATGTCTGAACCGTCTGCAACCAGGACGTGGTCCGCGCCGAGGCGCTCAGCCACCTCAAGGGCGGCCGTGTTCCGGTCAACAGCAATGACTTTGGCGCCGAGCGCCTTGGCGATCATGACGGTGCTGAGCCCGACCCCGCCTGCCCCGATGACAGTGACCCATTCATCGGCCTTGAGGGCGGCCCTGCCGGTCAGTGCCCGGTAAGCGGTGGCAAACCGGCAGCCCAGGCTGGCGGCCGCCTCGAAGCTGACCCCGTCGGGAACCGCCACGAGGTTTGTGTCGGCAGCGTGGATCACTACCTGCCCGGCGAAAGATCCCCAGTGCGTGAAGCCCGGCTGTTGCTGGTCCGGGCAGACCTGGGCATTGCCGGCGAGGCACCACTCACAGGCGCCACACCCTTCCACGAACGGGGCGGTAACGCGGTCGCCGACCCTCCACTTCGTGACGCCCGGACCGATACTGGCCACGACACCAGCGAACTCGTGGCCCGGAACGTGCGGCAGCGCAATATCGTCGTGACCGGCCCAGGCGTGCCAGTCACTGCGGCACAGTCCGGTGGCGACCACGCTGATGACGACGCCGTCCGCCGGCACCTGTGGCTCCCCAACCTCGCGGACGGCCAGCGGCCCTGCTATTTGGTCCAAGACAATTGCGCGCACATGGCCTCCACTCATCGACGTCGCCCCGCTCCCGTCCGTTCGCGGGTCCGGCCGACATCTTCGCACGTGGCGCCGCGGCGATAAAAAGCCCTCCGGATGCTGCCCAGCGGACAGGCGGAGCCGGAGATGGAAGCGCGCGGCAGTCAGAGAATCCGCTGGTACATGCGGTGGTCCTGCCACCGGCCGGCTATCCGAAGGTAGGCGCGCGCCGTGCCGTAGGCCTCAAAACCGTTCTTTTCCAGCACACAAAACCATGGACAGCGCTGCCCCTGCGTCAAGGTCGGCCTGCCTTCTCCTGATCACCTCGCGCTGGCCTTCGACAGTGTAGAACTCCTCCGCCCTGACGGGCTCCCAAGGTGCAAGGTGGGCCCGGTTCGCTTGGAAGGCCGCAGCGAGTGGGCCCTCGTCACCGACCCGGACTGGACGCAGGACGATGCCATCAGCGAGTTCGAGAGAAATGTCCACTGGTCCAACCTATACAGCAGAGAACTGGCAGTGGAGCAACATCAGGTATCACCGCTGGTGGACCGATTGTCGCAGCCATCAGGCAGAATAAGGCCCAACGAGTCAGGTGTCTGGAAGACAAGCGCCGAATGAGAATCCAGGACGGGAATGAACGAATACTTTGCGGCCTCTTGCGACAGGGGCGTGCTGCAGTTGGAGTGGAAGCCCGACGTCCACATAACGTATGAGCTTGCGGTACGTGCCGCCCGGGTCCTGGACGGCCTCAGCGGCGGCCTGGTACTGCCCCTCTTGGTTGATCTCGCCGGCGTTGCCGGGCTGACGCCGGAAGCCAGGGCCGGCATGAACGCTTACCTCGGATTCTCCGCCGTCGCCCTGATGGGGGACGGGCCAATGGGCAAAGTGGTGGCCGCGTTTTCCCAGCGGTCACTGACTCCCACTGCCTACTTCACGGACCGGGGCGAGGCCATGCGTTGGTTGTCGGAGCAGGGTGCCCCAACCGGCTTGCCGGGCAGGGCCGCCGAAGCGGAGCATTGAGGGCGCCGCGGTCAGAGCGGTGTCGACGGCGGCGGCTTCCTTTGTGCCCCGTCCTCGGCGCGTTTTTTGATGCCAAGCAGCATGGCACGGTCCATGACGAGGTAGCCGGGCCGGAGCAGGAAGTCCGTTACGCGAAGACTGAGTGGCCGCCCAGGGCCCGTCAGCGTCCGGAGCAGCAGCCTGGTACCGGCGTCGCCGGCATCGCGGAGGACGAATTGCCACGTCCCGGTGACCGTCCCTGGTGGAGCGCCGGGGCTTGAATCCAGAACCAAGTGGCTCCCGCTTTGCATGTCCACAACACGCGGCCCGCGCCGCCCGCCCGGGTAACCTTCGGGCGTGAAGGCGATGATGTCTCCCACCTTCAGGTCCTGCCACTCTGGATGCACCCTGTCCGCATTGCTGACGCCTAGGCGGAGCAACCCGTTTTCCACCCAGGTGTAGGAGTACAGGCCTGCGCGGTCCACCCCCATCTGCACGAGCCATGGCCAGACTTCGTCCGGGCGGGCGGAGACAGTTACTGCCATGGTCTGCACGTCGTCGGGCCGGGGTATCAGTTCGTCGCCGGGAAGTGCCATTGAACGTTCCGGCTCCGTTGTCCCCCACGTCCCCAGTGCCCGGGGCAGGACCGAGTGGGTGCAGAACCCCACCGCCGCCACCGCTCCGAGAATTCCTGCCAAGCGGGTTCCGGCCCCGCCGGCCGCGCGCCTGGGCCCCGGCGGCGGCTCCATGGAGGCAGGGAAACGAGGCATCTCAGTATGCATGGCTGGCTCCTTGGAATCCGGATTCGTGGAGCCTACAAGCCATGCCGTTGCCTGACGCAGGGTCGAAAGCCCCGATGTGGCGGTCCGGCGTTTCCAAGCCTGGCCAGGGAAACAGGAGCGATTCTCCCGTTTCCCCGGCCAGCGTATAGACGGAACTCCTACAGCCGGGTGTCGAAGGACCCGCAGAACACGTTCTCGTTGAATGTGCCCTGGAACTCGGACTTCCCCTGGATCTTATCGACGGCGGCGCGGATCGCTTCCCGAGTCCCGGCATGGGCGTGGATGGCTGTTTTGACCATGGGCACGTCGATCAGGTGGTTCGGCTGGTTGAGGGACACGAATACGGTGGGCACTTCCGTGACGTACCAGGGAATTTCCGCTGCCATGGGCGAGGACCATTTGATCCGGATGGCTGCCTCCTGCGCGAAACCCTTCACGTTGGCAAAGACAAACGCAGCGTCGTACTTGTCCGGGTAGTCCCCCGTGGCCTCTTCGGAGATGATCGACATGAAGTTCACGCCCGTCTCCCCCGCGGCCTCACGCTGCTCAGCGGTGCGGAAAAGGTGCACCTCGAATCCGGCAGCTTCCAGTTCCTCCTTGACCACGTCCAGATAGGCCAGCGGGTCGGCACGGGTAAAGTCGGCCCCGCCGGAGATTCCGTACAGGCGGATGCGGGGATGGGTCTCCGGGGTGATGGGCAGGTTGCCGGCCGTGTCCTTGACCAGCGTCACAGTCTTGTCTGCGATCTCCGCGGCCACCGAACGGTGCGCAGCAGATCCAATGACGGCAAGCGCCTCAGCGGGCGGCACCAGTTGGTCGGCGGCCTTCAGGTGCAGCCCCAGCGAAGCCTTCAGCCCGAGGATCCGCCGCAGCGCATCGTGGAGCCGCTGCTCGGTAATGATCCCGGACTTGTAGCCGTCCAGCATGTACTGGAAATCCTCGGCCGGGTTGCGGAAGAACAGGAACATGTCGCAGCCGGCTGCGATGGTGGCGGGAACCAGGTCCTTGCGTTTCTTCGCCTGCGTCAGGCCCACCATCTGCGAGGCGTCCGTCAGCACCAGTCCGTTGAAGCCAAGTTCCCCGCGCAGCAGGTCCTGCAGCAGTTCGGGCGAGAGCGTGGCGGGCAAAATCTCCGCGTCGGACAGTTCCGGCCGGAAATGCCGGGAAACCTCCGGCGCCCCGATGTGGCCCACCATGATGGACTGCACGCCATGCGCGATCATCTCCCGGTACACGTGGCCGTAGGTCCGGTCCCATTCCTCATAGGGGAGGGTGTTGTAGGACGTCACTACGTGCTGGTCGCGCTCGTCAATCCCGTCGCCCGGGAAGTGCTTCATGGCGCAGGCCGTGGGTGATTCGCTGATGCCGTCGAAGTATTCCTTGGCGCGTTCCACCACGATTTCCGGGGTATTGCCGAATGAACGTGTGGAGATGACGGTGTTCCGCCAGTTGTAGTGGATGTCCACGATCGGCGCGAAAGCCCAGTTGCAGCCCAGGGCCGCCGTCTCGACGCCGGCCACCTGCCCCATTTGCCGGGCAATGCTCTTGTCCGGGTGCGATCCTGCCTGCAGGTGCGTGGAGACGAAAGTGCCGTCGTCGCAGCTGCCGGCGCCGCCCATCTCCGGGTTCGACGCGATCAGCAGCGGAATCCGGGTCCTAGATTGGGCGTAGCGGATGTGTTCCTGCACGGCCGCGGATGGCCCCGGACGGTACCGCATGCCGCCCACGTGGTACGTGTCCAGCACGCCGTCGAGGTACTCGGGTGAGTAATCGTTGTTGTGGTTGATGAACAGCTGCCCGATCTTTTCCTCGAGCGTCATGGCGCCAAGGGTGCCCTCCACCCAGGCGATGGCATCGACGTCGAGATTGAACGGGGCGGCGGAAAGGTCGACGTCGAACTGCCGGGGAGCAGTGCCCTGCACTGCCTTGGGTGAAGGTACGACGGCGGCGATCCCCTTAAGTGCCGAGGCCACCACGCCCGGGACGGGCGCGGCGATGTCCACCACCACGCCCCGCTCGTCTCCCTGGAGAGGTTCCAGTGTGGCGAGCTGCGAGTCCAGCAGCGTGCCGGGCATGAAGTGCCCTGACCTGCCCTCGAGACGCTGGGCCAGGACCTCTTTGCTGCCGTTCAAGTGCAGGAAGATGGTGTCCGGGGCCTGTTCCCTGATGGCGTCGCGGTAGCTGCGGCGAAGGGCCGAGCAGGCCAGGACCAGTCCGCCGTCGCCGGCCTGGGCCAGTTCCGCGCCCACGGTTGCGAGCCAGGGCCAGCGGTCCTCGTCGGTCAGCGGAGTACCGGCGGCCATCTTGGCCACGTTCTCCACGGGGTGCAGGGAATCGCCGTCCAGGAACGGGATGCCCAGTTCGCGGGCCACGAGATCGCCGATGGTGGTCTTCCCGCAGCCGGAGACGCCCATGACGATGATGCGGTGCTTTGTCATTGCTTATTCCTTACCGGTTTTCCAGTCGTGGTTGCTGTTACCAGTCGTGGACGGTTCCGTCGACGAGGCGGTTGTAGGGCAGGTAGGCCTGCTGGTAGGGGTAGGCTCCGGCGGCTTCTTCGTTGAATTCGACGCCGATCCCGGGCTTGTCGCCCGGGTGCAGGTACCCGTCCACGAACGTCATGGACTGCTCGAAGACCTCGTTGGTCTTGGCCGAGTGCTGCATGTACTCCTGGATCCCGTAGTTATGGATCGCCAGGCCCACGTGCAGCTGCGCCGCGAACCCCACCGGGGAAATGTCCGTGGGCCCGTGGAACCCGGACTTGATCTGGTACTGCGCCGCGAAATCCATCACCTTCTTCAACGGCGAAATCCCGCCGAAGTGCGTGGACGCGGCCCGGACGTAGTCGATCAGCTGTTCCTTGATCAGCGTCTGGTAATCCCACACCGTATTGAAGATCTCCCCGATCGCCAGCGGCGTGGTGGTGTGCTGCCGCACCAGGCGCAACCCTTCCTGGTTCTCCGCCGGGGTGCAGTCCTCCAGCCAGAACAGGTCATACGGTTCCAGCGCCTTGCCCAGCTTCGCCGCCTGGATCGGCGTCATCCGGTGGTGCCCGTCATGCAGCAGCGGGATCTCCGGGCCGAACTCGTTCCGGACCGCCTCGAAGACCGTGGGCAGGTGCCGCAGGTAGGCGCGGGTGTCCCAGTCCTCCTCCTGCGGGAACGCACCGCGCCCGGCGGGTTCGTAGTCGTACCGCTCCCCCGAAGCCTGGGCCTGGGCAGCCACCCCGTAGACCGCTTTGATCCCCGGGATGGCTGTCTGGATCCGGATGGACTTATACCCCAGTTCCAAGTGCTCCCGCACGGAGTCGAACAGGGACTCAATGTCCGAACCCGACGCGTGGCCGTACGCCCGCAGGCCGTTCCGGGATGCACCGCCGAGGAGCTGGTAGACCGGCATCCCGGCCACCTTGCCCTTGATGTCCCACAACGCCATGTCCACCGCGGCGATGGCCGCCATCGTCACCGGGCCGCGCCGCCAGTACGAGGACCGGTACAGGAACTGCCACGTATCCTCAATCCGGTGTGCGTCCTTGCCGATCAACAGCTGCGCCACGTGCTCCTTCAGGTACGCGGCAACAGCCAGTTCACGGCCGTTCAGCGTGGCGTCACCAATGCCGGTCACCCCGTCCTCGGTCGTGATCCGGAGGGTCACAAAATTCCGGGAAGGGCTGGTAACAAACACATCGGCGGCAATGATTTTCACGGCTGGTCCTTTCGAAGGCGGGCGGGTCGCGGGGATTGGAGGTAGTGGGTAAGGGGGTGGTGCTTAGCGGGACTCGGTGTGGACGGCCGCGGCGCTGTCGGCCGGGGCGGAAACAGCCCTGCGTGCCTTGATCTCGGCAACGATCTCCGCGTGTGCCGTATCGGTCAGCTTGTAGAAGCGCATGATGGCTATGCCCAGGCCGCAGAGGACAAGCGGCACCAGCCCCGCGGCAAGCTGCAGCCCCTGGATGGTTGCCTCGCTTTGGCCTGTGTCGGAGCGGACGTATCCCGCGCTGGCGACGGCGTACGCCATTACCGCACCGCCAAGGGCCTGCCCCATTTTGCGGGTGAACGAGAAGAGGGAGTAGATGATGCCTTCGGTCCGGACGCCGGTACGCGCTTCGCCGTATTCCACGGTGTCCGCTTCGAGGGCCCACACCACGATGTTCATCATCTGCACGCCCAGGAGGCTGACAACGAGGCCGGTGAAGGCCAGGTAGGTCAGTGAATGCGGGGTGAGCATGACGACCAGGGAGCCAATGACCACCAGGCCGCCGGCTGCCAGGTACAGGGCCTTCTTGCCCCAACGGCGGACCATGGCCGGCGTGAGGACGATGACGATCACGGCAAGGACCACGTTGATGATGGCCATGGGCTGGGCGAGGCTGACGTTCCGCAGCACATCGCGCAGGTAGTAGACCTGGATGGTGGACAGGCCTGTGCTGGCCGTGAGCATCAGGAGTGAGGACAGGCAAAGCATCAGCAGCGGGCGGTTGCCCTTGAGGGTAGCCAGGGACTGCTTGAAGGTCACCTTGGGGACCTCGCGGTGGACCACTTCCTTGGTGGTGAACACCGTCATCAGGTAGAGCGCCATGCCGGCCACCACAAAGCTGATGGTCAGCGTGGTGAACAGTGGCTGCAACTGGGCGGCACCCTGCTTGGTGAGGGGCGTGATGAAGAAGAGAAGGCCCGAACCGACAATGAGCGAACCGCAGGAGCGGGCGGCACCGAGCTTGGCGCGCTCGGCCGGCTGCTGCGTCATGGCGCCGGCCAGGGAGCCGTAGGGGATATTGACCATGGAATAGGCCAGGCCCAGGCCTGCGTAGGTGAGGTACGCGTAGGCGAGCTTTCCATCATGGCTCCAGTCCGCGGGCACCGAGAAGGTCAGGGCACTCATGATCAGCAGGGGAAGGCCGCCGAAGAGGATGAAGGGACGGAACTTGCCCAGCTTCTTGTGGAAGGTGCGGTCAACAATGCGGCCGGCGAAGATGTCCGCGAACGCATCGAAGAAGCGCACCAGGAGGAAGAGGGTGCCTGCTGCAGCGGCCGAAATACCTGCCACATCCGTGTAGTACAGCAGGAGGTACGTGGTGGAGAGAGTGAAGGCGAGGTTGTTGGCCAGGTCCCCGGCGCCATAGCCGAGGATGCTGAGCTTGCTCAACTGTTTCATGATGCGGGCTCCTTTACCCGGTACTGCCTGCCGGCCACCATGCGGGGCCGGGGCGTTGATCTGCCTGCAATCCTAACGAAATGGCAAATCTTTGGCAACCGGTTGCCATAAATTGCATAAAAATTCCACGAAAAAGGCCGTCCCCCACCTCGTGCGGGACGGCCTTTTTGCTGGACGGTTCACGGCAGTGGACTGCTCACAGCGGTGCTGGGCGGCCGCCAGCCGTCCCGCACAGGCCCTCAACCAGGGCCACGACGCCGTCGTCACCGGCCAGGACCGGATCGATGACAGCCAGCAACGCCCTGATCCGGTCAGTACCCAGCAGCCGGTTGGCGGCAGCAATGTCTCCTTCCAAGGGGTCCTGGAATGATTGAGTTGCGGCACTGTAATCGATCCAGGCCGCGATCATCAGCCCTGCCCCCGCGCCCGTCCTGCCGGCCGCACGCTCTGCCTGCAGCACCGGAACGGCCCGCATGCGCAATTTGGTACTGCCGTCCATGGCAATCTGGGCCAGGTTGTGGGCGATCCGTGCATTGCCGAAGCGGGCCAGGAGGGCTTTACGGTAGTCAGGGACCTCCAGGTCCACGGCAGCTGGGAGGTTGGCTTCCGCCTCGTCCCAGAAGGCCTCCACGGCCCGGCGGCATTCCGGGTCCGTCAAGGCTTCGGCCACGGTCTTGTGGCCCCTGAGCTGGCCTGCGTAGGCGAGCAGCGAGTGGGCTCCGTTGAGCAACCACAGCTTCCGGTTTTCGTAAGGTTCGATGTCCTCAACGAACAGGGCACCGGCGTCTTCCCAGCGCGGACGGCCCGCAGGGAAATCCCCGCTGAGTACCCAACTGGAGAACGGCTCGGCCACCACGGGCGACTCATCGCGATAGCCGCAGGCCTCGCGTACCGCCGCCAGGTCCCGGTCAGTGGTCCGCGGCGTGATGCGGTCCACGGAAGTGCTGACAAAGCTGACGTTGCCGTCAATCCATCCGGCAAATCCGGGGTCCCACGCCTGGGCGAATCCTGCGACCGCACGCCGGGCCACCGTGCCGTTGTTGGACAGGTTGTCGCAACAGACGACGGCGATCGGCCCGGAGTCCGCGTCCCGGCGCGCGGCAAGCGCGAGCACCAGCCGCCCCAAGGGCGTGGCCGGCCGCCCGTTGCCTGAACCCAGGAGCGCGAGGTCTGCGGCGACGTCGTGTGCGTTGACGTCAAGCCTGCCGTCCGCACCCAGCCCGTAGGCGGCTTCGGTGATGGTCAGCGTGACCATGGCAGTCTCGGGGGCGGCCACCAAGAAGGTGAGCCTTTCGAGGTCCGCCCCGTCTACCGCTTCCACGATGCTGCCGAGGACCGTGAAGGAATCGCCGTCGTCCGCACGCTCCACCAGCGTGTATAGCCCGTCCTGCTCTGCCAGGACAAGGGCAGCGTCCGGCCGGCGGCCGGTGAACGCTGCGATGCCCCAGTCGGCGGAGTCGGAGGCCTGCTGGGTGTACCAGGCCTGGTGTGAGCGGTGGAAGGCCCCGAGCCCCAGGTGCACGATGCGCACCGGGGCCTTGGGAACGGGCCGGAGCTGGCGGTTCAGGCGCGGAAGGCCGGCCGCTGGGGATGCGGCGGACGGCGGAGCTTCAAGAGGGGCACTCACAGCTTGAACACCCTCCGTGGCGAGGCGTCTACGATGTCCACGATGAGTTCGTGCGCCCGTTCCTCGGTGATCCGGTGTTCGGACACCAACCGGGCCAGGAACGAGGCCTCGATCCGCCGGGAAGTGTCGTGCCGGGCGGGGATGGAGCAGAAGGCGCGGGTGTCATCGATGAATCCGGAGGACCGCGAGAAACCCGCGGTCTCCGTCACCGCGGACCGGAAGCGCAGCATGGCGTCCGGGGCGTCCAGGAACCACCAGGGCGCACCGAGATACACCGACGGGTAGAAGCCAGCCAGGGGTGCCAGCTCACGGGAGAAGACGGTCTCATCCAGGGTGAACAAGACAAGATGGAAATCCTTGGCCGTGCCGAAGTCCTGCAGGAGCGGACGGATGGCCTCGGTGTAGTTCACCGCTACCGGAATGTCGTGCCCGGTATCGGCACCGAAGGCTTCGAACGTGGGGGCGTGGTGGTTCCGGAAGGATCCCGGGTGGATGGTCATGACCAGTCCGTCCTCCACTGACATCCTGGCCATCTGGTACAGCATGTGGGCTTCGAAGGCGTCCCTGTCCGCGGCGGTCGCCTGCCCCGTCCTGCCGCGCTCGAAAAGCCGCTCCGCCTCGCCGTCGCCCAGCTTCAGCGTGGCGGGCGTAAACACGCCGTGGTCGGCGGAGACAGCTCCGCGCTCCACGAAATGGCGCCGGCGCGCCTCCAGCGCCTTGATGTATCCGGCGTAGCCGGTGGCACCCTCCCCCGTGGAGCTGATGAGCCGCTCCACGTTGTCCTGCCAGGCCGGATGGGCCATGTTCAGGTACTGGTCCGGCCGGAAGGTGGGCAGCACCCGGCCGGCGAACGCGGGATCCGCCTGCAGCGCGGCATGGCTGTCCAGGGAGTCCAAGGGGTCATCGGTGGTGGCGAGCACCTCGATGTTGAATTCCTTGAACAGTTCCCGGGGCCGGAACCCCGGCTCGGACAGTTTTGCCTGCAAGGCATCGTAGAGCTGGTCCGCGTTCTGGATGGACGGTTCCTGGTCCAGGCCAAAGACATGGGCGAACTCCTGCCGAATCCAGTAACCGGAGGCTGTTCCCTCGAACGCGGGCCAGGCCTGGCAGAAGTGCCGCCAGACGTGTCGGGAGTCCGCCGGCTGGCTTCCCAGCCCGAGTTGGTCCATGCTGACCCCGCCGGCATGGATCAGCCTGGTGACGTAGTGGTCCGGGGTGACCAGGAGCGCGGCTGGGTCCGGAAAGGGGGTGTTTTGCTCGATGACCGCGGCGTCGACGTGACCGTGCGGGGAAATGATAGGCAGGCCCTCCACCCGGGAGAAGAGCGCGCGGGCAACCTCCCTGACGCCGGGATCGGCCGGCAGGAGCCGGTCCGGGTGCTCCGCTATTGACTGTGCCATGGCTCAGCGCCTCCCGGCAGCGACCGGGAGCCCCGCCAGGGCTGCCGTGGCGCGAAGGTAGTCCAGGTTCCCGGCGGTTCGCTCGGCCAGCGGGAGTTCGGTGGAGAAATCCTCCACCGTTACCCAGCCGTCGTAGCCGAAGGCAGCAAGCGCCTTGAAGTACTGAAGCACGCTGCCCTGGCCCGAGCGCAGGGGCGCCCACTCGTTGCGGTAGATCGCCGCCCCGGACTCGTCGGTCTCGCCGCTGTCCACCCACACCGCGTTCTTCACGTGCACATGCGCCAGGTAGTCGCCGAGGAGCTCGAAGGCAGGGAGGTAGTCCTCCTGCCCTTCGATCAGCAGGTTGCCAAGGTCGTGGATCACCCCCACATGCCGGGGATCCAGCCCCTCGAGGAGGCGCCGCGCCGAGGATGCCGAGGCGGTGATGGTCCGGTGGTGCAGCTCAACGAGAGCCTTAACACCGTGGTGGGCAGCACGCTCGGCAATCCATTCGAAATCCCTTCGCGCTGCGGCGAAGAGTTCCGGGTAGGGGGTGCCGCTGGCCGGTTCGTTGCCCCAGGCGGCGGTTCCCAGCGGCGGTGTGGTCACCCGCACCTGGCCGGCTCCGAGCTTGGCTGTAGTGGCGAGCATGCGGTCCACGTCCGCATGGTTGTCGCACCGGGCGTATCCGCCGATGCCGGAGAACTCCAGGCCGGCGTCGCTGGTGATGGCGGCGATCCGGTCCAGGTGGTCTTCCATTCCAGTCAGCGGAACAGTTGCTTTGTTACCGGCCCAGAAGCCGGGCTCGGGGGCTTCGCCCTGGTCCGTAATGCGCCATTCGACGCCGTCCCAGCCCTGGCCGGCGAGCTGCTGGACGGCCTCCTCGGGGGTCCATTCGGGGGTTGATGCGGTAAATACTGAGAACTTCATGATGTTAGGCGCTTTCTGCCGGTGTGCTGCCGGTGCGGACTTCGAGGTCGTTGTATTTGCCGGCCAGGACGTCCTCGAAGAGGACCGGCTGGCCGAGTGTGGCCGAAACGTAAACCGAACGCACCGCTGCGAGGGCGTTGACGGCGTCGCTGACGGTAACGCCCGCCTGCGTTCCGCCGGCGATGGCGGCCAGAATGTCCCGGTACTGCCGGACATGGCCGGCCGGGTACACGGTGGGATCGGCGGCCTTGTAGTCCTCCTCCGGGTATTTGGCCAGTTCCTCGTCCGCCTGGTTGCCGCCGCCCTGGAGGCCCATGTCCGCCGAGGCGCCGCCGGTGTCCCTGCTGTGGAAGTACTGCAGGCGGTCGTTGTCCACCACGGCCGAGCCCTCGGAGCCCATCAGCTGCACGCGCACCGTCAGCCCCGGGTAAGCGGCAGTGGTGGCGTGCAGGACGGCCAGGCCGCCGTTTTCGAAGGTCACAGTGGCTACTGCCGTGTCCTCCACCTCGATGCGTTCATGGGCAAGGCGGCCGGTGTGCGCGAAGATTTCCACCGGCCGGCCCATGAACCACAGGAGGAGGTCCACGGTGTGCACGCCCTGGTTCATGAGGGCACCGCCACCGTCCATCGCCCACGTGCCGCGCCAGTCGCCTGAGTCGTAATAGCCCTGGCTGCGCCACCACGCCACGGAGGCGATGGCGGATGTCAGCCTGCCGAAGCGGCCCTCTGCGATGGCCCGGGACACGGCAACGCTGGATTGGTCGAACCGGTGCTGGCTGATAACCGAGGCCACGATGCCTTTTCCGGCCGCTTCCTTGGCGGCTGCCTCGATTTCCTGGGCCCGGCTGAGGTCCACGTCGAGGGGCTTTTCGATGACCACGTGCTTGCCTGCCGCCAGCACCTCGAGGCTTTGCTGGATGTGCAGGCCGCTGGGAGTCGCCAGCGCGACGAGGTGGATGTCCTCGGCTGCAAAGGCCTCCGCCTGCGTGGTGTACAAAGCAGGGCGCTCACCGCCCTGCCCTTCAATAAAGTCGGCGAGTGCTTCGGCGGCTGCCGGGATGGCATCGATAAGGGCCACAATGCGCACTTCGGGAAACTCCCGGAGGGCTACGGCGTGCGTGCGGCCAATAACACCGCACCCGGTGATGGCTGCGTTCAAGGTGCTCATGCTGTCTGGACTCCTGCTTCTGCTGTGACTTTGGCGAAGGCGCGTGCCGCGATACCGAAAGCCGTGGGGCCGGAGAACCCGCCCAGGCCGTGCGCGCCGGCCAGGTGCGGCTCAAGTGAGGCGAAGCCTTCGTAGCCGTCGGCCTTGAGTGCCTCCACTGTCCTGAGGACGTCGCCGTCGCCCTCTCCGGCGGGCACCACGTGGCCGTTGGCGAAGAGGGCGTCCTTGACCTGGAGGTATTCCAGGTGCGGGCGCAGCTTCGCGTACCCCTCGTCGAAGGGCTTGACGCCTACCTGGACGAAGTTCGCTGCGTCCCAGGCAACTTTCAGGGCTGGTGAGTCCACGGTCTCGATGATGTCCAGGACACGGTCCGGGACGTCTCCGAAGATGTCCTTTTCATTCTCGTGCAAGAGGATAATGCCGGCTTCCTCGGCAACGCCGGCGAGGGCGCGCATGCGCTCGATGACGTCATTCCGGATGCTGTCCACCTGGACGGATTCGCCGTAGTAGAACGAAAAGATGCGGATGTACTTGGCGTCCAGGACCTTGGCCGCGTTGACGGCACGGCGCAACCGCTCCACCTCATGCTCCACCGGGAGGCTGACGTCCACCTTCCCGATGGGCGAGGCGATGGCCGAGACCTTCATGCCCTTCTCTTTCAGGAGGGTGGCAAGTGCCTGGAGTTGTTCGTCACTGAGGTCCACGATGTTGGTCCCCCACGCGCTGCGGACCTCGATGTGGTTGGCACCGAGGGCCTGCAGCACGGCTATCTGGACTGCAGGGTCGTCATCAATTTCGTCACCGAATCCTGACAGCTGCCACGTGACCTGGGTGGTCGAAACCATGTTTACTTAACTCCTCCGGCGGTCAGTCCGCCTACTAGGTAACGCTGGAAAATCAGGTAGAGAATGACCACCGGTGCTGCGCACACCAGGGCTGCGGCCATCATCTGGCCGTAGTAGGGGATGGCCCCGCCTTCCTGCGAGGCACCAAAGATTTGCAGGGCGACGGCGGCGGTCTGGCTTTCGGGGCGCGTCATTACCGAGGCGAACAGGACGTCGTTCCAGCCGAGCAGGAACGCGAAGATCCCTGATACAACGATGCCGGGCCAACTCAAAGGAAGGACGATACGGAACAGGACGCCAAGGTTGGACGCGCCATCGATCTTGGCCGCCTCTTCCAGTTCCTTGGGAAGACCCCGGAGATACGTGACCATCACCCAGGTGGAGAACGGCATGGCGAACGTCAGGTACGTCACGAACAGGCCCCACTGGGTTCCGATCACCTGGATGCCCAGGTACGTTGCCGCCGAGGAAAAGAGGACAAAGACCGGCAAAACCATCAGGGTTCCCGGAACCGACTGGAGTGCAAGGAGGCCACGCAGGATGGTGAGCCTGCCCCGGAAGCTGTAACGGACCAGGACGAACGCGGTGGAAACGGACAAGGCCGCGGACACCACGGCGGTTGATCCGGCAACCAGGACGCTGTTGGTCAGGCCGGTGGCCAGGCCGACGCTGGTCCAGATCTTCGAGTAGTTCTCGAACGTTACAGACGACGGCCAGAACTCACCGTTGGCAACCCCGATGTCCGAGTTCACCGATGCCAGGAAGATGTACAGCACTGGAATCAACACCAAGGCGCCCAGGAAGACAAGGATGATGACCAGCAGGGGGCCGGGCAGGAGCCGCAGCACCTCGTGCTGGCGGTGGGAGCCCGGACGGTCGACGTCCGCGGTCGGCGCGCTCCGGCGACCGGCGATGGTGGCGCTCATTTCTTCGCTCCTGGGGAGTCGGCGTCGTCAAGCTTCACGGCGCGTAGGTAAACGAACAGCGGGATGGCGATGAGCACCAGGGAGATGAAGGCCATCGCAGCGCTAAGGCCAAAGCGGAAGCTCTGGAAACTGGTGACGTAGGTCAGGATGGGGAGCACTTCCACGTCCGTCGGCGCCGGGACGCCGAACAGCACGAACGGAAGGGTGAAGTTGTTGATGTGGTGCAGCATTCCGATCAGGAAAGCCAAGGCCAGCGGACCCTTCAGGTACGGGAAGATTACGTAGCGGAGCTTGTTCCACCACAGCGCACCGTCGAGGGCGGAGGCCTCGTGCACCTCGTGGTCCACGGACTGGAGGCCGGACAAGGCAAGCAGGTAGATGAATGGCCAGGAAGCCCAGATCTGGACCAGGACCAGCGTCCAGAAGGTTTGGGGGCCGTTGAGCCAGAGACCCACGTGGATTCCCACGGTGGACAGTGCCTCGTCCACGATGCCGCCGGGCTGGAGCATGGTCCGCCAAACGGTCGCCACCACGAAGGACGGCAGGACATACGGGATAAGGAAGATGGAGCGGATCAGGGCGCGGCCCTTGAAAGCGTTCTGGGTTGCCACTGCGGCGGCAATACCCAGGGGCAGCGTCACTATCATGGCCAGCAGCGAGTAACTGACGCTGAGCCACACGGCGTGCAACAGCGGCGAGTTCGTGACGGCTTCAACGAAGTTTTCGGCTCCGATGATTGGTGCACTGACCCATTTCCGCAGCGTGTACTGGTCCAGGTTGAGGATGGACATGTAGATGCCCAGCAGCAGCGGAACCACGATGATGATGATCATCAGGACCCCGCCGGGGATCAGCATCCAGAGCGGGCGGTTCCGCTCGCTCAAGCCCTTGCGCCGCAGACCGCCCCGGGGGGCGGGCTGCTGCCCGGAGTCATTGGCGGTCCGGGGCGCCCGGCCTGCGGCGGAATCCACCGCAGGCCGTACTTCATGAGAGGCGTCGGTTGACATCAGAACTTATCCTTTGGAGGCCCGGTCCAGGGAAGCCTGGCCCTTGTTTTGGGCGTCTTTGATCCGGGTATCGAGGGCGGATTCGTCCACCTTGCCGGCGGCCAGGTCCGGAATCGACTGGACGGTGACGTTCAGCAGGCCGAGCTGGATATCACCCCATGCGCCAGTGAACGGAGTGGCCTTGGACTTGGCGGCGGCGTCGGCAAGCGGCTTGAGCTTGGCGTCCGTCAGGGTGGCGAGGGCCTCTGCGTTGGCCGGGAGGTCACCGAAGACCTTCTGGTAGTTCAGCTGTTCGTCCTTGGAGGTGATCAGCTTGATATAGGCGAAGGCCAGGTCTTTCTGCTTGGAGTAGTCGGCTACCACCAGGTTGTCGCCGGAGAGGATGCTGGCGGCGTCGCCGTCGGACTTGGACTGGGTCTCGCCTGGTGCGATCGTGGGCATCAGTGCGTACTCGTACTTGCCGGCAACCGCGGACTTGTCCAGGGTGGGAATGGAGCTGGACGTGGTCATCATCAGGTAGCCGGCCTTTCCGCTGGCGAAGGCGGCTACGGCGTTGCTGTTGCTCCAGCCCACTGATGCTGGGTCAACCACTTTGTCGTTGGTGAGCCAGCCGAAGTAGGTTTCGTAAGCCTTCTTCACCGTGGGATCATCCATCTTCAGCTTGCTGCCATCCACCAGCGGGTTTCCGGCCTGGACTGACATGGCCCAGATGAACTTCCAGGGATCGAAGCTGTCCTTGTAGCCCGTGGCGATGCCGTAGGTGCCGTCCTTGGTCAGCTTCTTGGCCTGGGCGGCAAGGTCATCCCAGTTGGTGGCAGGCTTGTCGATGCCTGCCGCAGCCAGCAGGTCCTTGTTGTAGGCCATGACGAACGGCCGGCTGACGAACGGTATGCCGGCCAGGTGGTCCTTGTCCGGTCCGGAGATTCCCAGCGTTGCCGGGTTGAACCGATCCTTGCCTCCGACCTTTTTCCAGTCGTCGTCGGAGAGGGTCACGAAGGCCTTTGTGGCGAAGGCCGTGGGGGTGAACGTGGTTCCGAGGCTGTAGACGTCCGGGCCCTGCCCTGACACCACGGACGTTTGGATACGCGTGAGTTCATCGTTTGCCGAGGCGAAGGTTTCGAACTTCACGTCTGCGCCGGTCTCGGCCTTGAACTTCGCGGCAATATCGGATTGCCACTGCTTTTGCTGTTCGGGGTATTGGCTGGAGACGTTCACCAGGACGCTCAGCGTCTTACCTGTGCCATCCACCTTGCCGTCCGAGCTGGTTGAGCCGCCGCCGTTTCCGGAGCTCGATCCACACCCGGTCAAGGCGAGCGCTGCAGCCGTGACTATCGCCGCAAGCCCTGTAGTCGATTTAAACCTCATTGTTTCTCTCCTCTAGGACACCCGCATGGCCACATCCGTCTTGTGGCGGAAATCACTGCAGGCGACTCGAGAGCCAGTCTAGGAAATTGGAAAGCTTGCGGCAAGCGGTTGCCAAATGTTGCCATAAGTGGTCTGATGGGATCATTCAAAGTCGTGGAAGCGCAGGGCGGAATACCGCCGGCGAATTCTTCGAAGCCAGCGATGAAAGGTCGGCAACTATGGCTAATCCATCGGTGGACGCCGCTCCACGGGGTACCGGAGACGAGGAAATCCGGCGGGACCGTCCGCCCACCATCCGGGATGTTGCCGAGCTCGCAGGCGTGGCCACGTCCACGGTATCCAGGGCCCTGTCGCGGCCCGAACGGGTGAATCCGCGCACACGGGTGCGGATTGAGGAAGCAGCAGCGGAACTCAACTACATTCCGAGCTCGCAGGCGCGTGGCCTCAGCTCGGGGCGGACAAACGCCGTGGCCGTGCTGGTGCCCGACATCACCAACCCGTTCTACTTCGACATCATCCGCGGCACCCAGCACCAGCTCAAGGCAGCCGGCGTGACGCAGCTCCTGGTGGACACGGAAGAGTCCAGCGAGATGGAGCTCGATGCGTTGCACAAGATGCGCAAGTCCGCTGACGGCTTCATCCTTGCAGCGTCGCGCCTGACCGATGCCCAACTGACAGAGGTCTCGCAGACACAGCCCCTGGTGACATTCAACCGGGCTTCCACCAGCGCGCCAACCGTGATGATCGACACTCCCTCGGCCATTATCCAGGCACTGGAGCACCTGGCATCACTGGGCCACCACCGGGTCTGCTACGTCGCCGGCCCACCCACTTCCTGGTCAAACCAGATGCGGTGGAAGGTCTTCGAAGACGATGCGACCAAGCGTGGGATGGAAGTCCACCGGATTGGCCCCTACGCGCCGAAGACAACATCCGGGGCGGCCGCCGCGGATGCCGCCGTACGCACGGGGGCAACAGCCTGCATCGTCTTCAACGACCTGCTGGCCATCGGCATGCTCCAGCGGCTGCAGGCCCGCGGCATCCGGGTGCCGGCGGACATGAGCATCATCGGCTCGGACGATATCTTCGGCGCCGATTTCTGCAATCCGCCGCTGACCACCATCTCCAGTCCCATCGAGCAGGCGGGCAGGGTGGCTGTGTCCATGCTCCTGGCCCAGCTGAATCCGATGCCCGGGAGCGCACCCAGGAAGCTCGCCGTCATGCCCACCCACCTGACGGTCCGGGAATCAACCGGGCCGGCGCCCGCCTGATCAGCCCTTTGTGAAGGGCAGCACCAGGCGGGATTGGTGGTGCGCGTCGCGGTAGATCTTGTGCGTGACCGGCCTGCCCACCGGGAGGTGGAAGGCGTCCGGCGGCAGCAGCGAATTGTGTTCGTCCGCGAGCGGTTCGCCGTTGGACACCTCCACCACCAGTTTGTGTCCGGGGTTGAAGGTGTTCGCGAACGGATAAAGACGGACCACGTATTCCTCGATCTCCCCTGGCTCGACCGGAACGGCACGGGTGTGCGGGTGGTAGGGGTTGCCCTCCTTGGTGCGGTCATCGAGTTCGCGGTGTGACGCCTTCAGGTAGCCGGTGGTGATCAGCTGGCGCTTCCCGTTCGGCGCGGCATCCCACAGGCGCAGCATGAAGTTGGTGTCCGGCTGGTCGATCTCGGCGAAAATGTGGGCAGCGCCGGCCCCGATCATTTCGGTGGGTTCCTCGAACGCATCAGTGGACCAGCTGATGATCTGCACTTGGTCGGTGACCGTCAGCGGTGCCTGGTAGAAGCCATCGGGGGCCGCATGTTCGGTGCCCATTAGCTCGGGTTCCGTGGAGAGCTTGTGCCGCGGCCGAAGGTACAGGGACCTGTAGTCGATCTCCTTCGGTGGCCAGGCCTTGGCGGTGACCACGTCCCGGGAACCTTCCACGAACACGGACACGGCGGGTTCGTCCATCACCCCGTTGTCGATGCCCTTGATCCAGTAGTCGTACCAGCGGAACATCTTGTCGTGCTCTTCGATGAAGGGCCGCGACTGCATGGGCGGATACGGGCCGATGTCCAGCTTCTTCGGCCCTTGGAGCGCGTTGAACAGCTCAATCGTGCCGTCCAGCGTCCAGCCGCGGCCCTGGTCCAGCTGAAGCCACACCGGAATGTCGATGTTCGGCGCCAGGGTGATGGGATTGCGCTCTTCGTACCAGTCGCCGTCGAGCTCGTTCATGACGATGTCGAACCACGCCTCATGGTTCGTGGGGTAGTTCAGGACGTGGACCAGGTTGGGCCAGGCCGCGACGTCCGGGTCCTGGAGCCGCTTGGCAACCAGCTCCTTGAGTTCCTCCGGGGAGTACTTCTCCACCATCCGGGACTTCACCCGCTCCGTGAAGGCCCAGCCCGAGTCCCCTCCCCTGCCCTCACGGGCGGCGCGCGGCATGAACCACATGACGCCGCCGTGGTAGGTGGTTTCGTAGAAGTCATAGTGGCCGCCGGAGACGAAGATGGCCTTCAGGTGCGGCGGCCGTTCGGCGGCGGCAAGGACCTGCATGGACCCGAAATAAGAGATCCCCACCATGCCCACGTTGCCGTCGCACCAGGGCTGCTCCGCCACCCATTCGATGAAGTCGTAGGCGTCCTGGCCCAGGGATACTCCCCCGGCGTTGTAGTTGCCGATGTGTTCACCGCCGGAGTGCCCGGACCCGCGCAGGTCGCCGATGACGTGGACGTAGTCCTCCTTCACGATCCGGGCGATGTCGCCTGCTTCGATGCAGCCGTCCCACATGGGGCTGGGCCGGCGTTGCGGCGGCGTGGTCAGGGCTAGGGCCTGGAGCTCCTTGCCGTACGGGCTCAACGCCACCAGCGCTGGCCGCGGCTTCTCGTCGGTGCCCTGGTAGGCGTCGGCGGCGAGCTCGACGCCGTCGCGCATGGGGACGCGCAGGTCCTTGCGGACGGCGATCTTCTGGCCGCCGGCGTCGATCGTCTGGTATTCAGCCATGGTTGTGCACGCTCCTCTGGAAAGACGTGGTGGTGGACTGGGAGCGGTAGCCGTTCATCGTGGTGAAGAACGGTGAGGGCTCAAGGGTGGGGTCGCGGTCGTAACCAAGCTCCCGGGCAACCGGGACGAAAGGCGAGTACGGCGAGTCGGTCTCCGTCAGGCCGGCTGCCAGGCAGCCGCACGCGGCGTCGCTGACGCGCGCCTCGATCTGCAGGCTCTCCATCAACGCGTCGCGGGCGTCGTCAGCATTAAGTTCGACGCCGTAGGGCGTCCCGTCAGCGCGCCGGTACGGATGCCCCAGGTACAGGTGGCGCGGGCGGATCTCGTCGCGAAGGTATTCCAGGCTGGCCCGGTAGCCGGCCGGGTCCACGTACCCGGGAAAGCCGTTGGCCGCGCCGTGGACCTGGACGGCGTCGCCGACGAAGACGTCATTCTGGCCGTCGATGACGTAGGCGACCGACCCCCGTGTGTGGCCCGGAACCGGGTGGACGGACACGGTGATGCCGCCGCCAAGGGAAATGGTTTCCCCGCCGCGGACCAGCATGGACGGTTCCATTTCCCCCGAAATGACGGCGTTGGTGGCGGCCACCTGCTTGGCCTCGCCCTCGAGGTCCCCAAGGTACTGCCCGCGTCCGGCAAGGTATTCATCCACGTGGGCGCGGCGTGAGCGGAGCATGGGGGCGTCGGCCTCGTGGATCACCACCTTGGCGCGCCGGCCGGTCAGCTCCCACAGCGCGTGCGCGCCGCCGATGTGGTCGATGTGTCCGTGGGTGAGCAGGATCCAGCGGACGTCCTCGATGCGGCGGCCGATGGCCTCCAGTGCCGGCACCATTCCCTCGGCAGGGGAGGTGGCAATGCCGGTGTCCACGATGGCCGGCTCCGGGGCATCGATGAAGAAGCTGTACAGCCCGAACCTGCCCCAAGGCGACACCAGGGGGTGGACGGCGGCCGTCATTTGGCTGCCTTCGCGGCGCTGGCAAGGAACTCGGCCGTCTGTTCGAATGCCCGGTAATACTCAGGGATCCAGGAGAAGTTCTGGACGAAGCCGTGGTTGGCCCCGGCATACCGGCTGACGGTGGCGGGAACGCCGGCCTCCTCCAGCCGCCGGCCATACAGCTCGCCCTCATCCCGCAGGGGGTCGTGCTCGGCGGTGATGATGAGCGCGGGCGGCAGTCCGGTGAGGTCCTGCCGCTTGATCGGTGAGACGAGGGGATCTGCTGGGTCCGCGCCGCTGTCGAGGTAGAACGCGTTGAACGGCTTGAGGCCGGCCGTCTCCAGGCCGTATCCTTCTGCGTTTTCGCGCATCGAAGGGTAGCGGTCCGCATCGAAGTCCAGGTCGAGCGAAGGATAGTAGAGGACTTGGTGGGTGATGCCGGTGAAGCCGTCGTCGTGGGCTTTGGCAGCGACGGCGGCCACGAAGTTGCCTCCTGAGCTGTCGCCGGCGATGGCGAGGTTCTGCCCGTCCCAGCCAAGGGTTCCGCCGTTGACCGCAGCCCAGCGGACCACGCCGTAACAATCCTCGAGGCCTGCCGGGAAGGCCGCCTCCGGGGCAAGCCGGTAGCCCACCGAGATGACCTTGCAGCCCGTTTCCTTGGCAAGGGCCCGCGCCACGTGGTCGTGGGTATCCAGGCTTCCCAGGAAGAAGGCGCCGCCGTGGAAGTACACCAGCAGTCCAAAGGTATCCGCGTCCGTGGGGGTGTAGATGCGGACGGGCACGTCACCAGCCGGAGTGCGTGCCGTGGCGTCGACGACGGCGTGCAGCGGCAGGCGCTTTTCCGCGGGCTGGACCTGGGCTGCTTCGCCGGCACGCATGGCCTGCGGGTCCAGCGGCGAACCGTCCGGGGCGGGCAGGGTGCCGAGGACCTTGGCGATCTCTGGGTGGATGGTCATGGGTCAGGCCTTCACGGGTTCGGCAGGCGCCTGCGATGCAGGTTTTTGGGATGCGGGCTTCTGTCCCGGAAAGACGTCGTTGACTTCTTCCTCGCTCCAGCCCTGGCGGGAAATACGCTGCAGCTCATCGGTCACCGGCTTGCGGATGGCCTGGAACCGGGCCAGTGCCTCCTTGACCGAGCCGGCCTGGGCCAGGGCGTCCGCCAGCGCCCCGGCGTCCTCGATGGCGGAGTTGGCGCCCTGTCCCTGATGGTGGAGCATCGAGTGGGCGGCGTCTCCCATCAGCACCACCGAGTCGGTGTGCCAGGTGTCCACGGGATTAATGTCGTAGACGGCGCGGACGTTGACGCTGTCCATGTCCAGGCCGCGGGCAATGCTGACGATGCGGTCATCGAAGCCTTCCACCGTTGCCAGCAGGTCCTCCTTGGTGATGGCCGGCGCCCAGGTCCCGTCCGGGTTCAGTGCCGTGATGTCGAAGGACATCTGGTTACGGTGCCGCAGCGGCAACAGGTAGACCTTGGTTCCCTTGCCGATGTACATCCGCAGGTTGTCGTCCACCACCATGCCGTGGGAGTCGTCGGCGGAGATCACGGCGCGGTACGCATGTTCACCCGAGAAGACCGGCCCCGCGGCACTGAACAGCTGTTCGCGGACCACGGACTTGATGCCGTCCGCACCCACCACCAGGTCAGCCTCCACGGTGGTGCCGTCGGCGAAGGCCAAGACGGAGGAGTCCCCGTTGTCGGTGATGGATTCAAGCTTGAGGCCCAGGTGCACCATGCCCTCGGGCAGGACGCCGAGCAGGGCTTCGATGAAGTCGCCGCGGTGGATCAGGTGGGTCTGCTTCTGGTCACCGTCCTCGGGCCAGGTGTCCTTCATGATGGGGTGGCCGGTGGCACTGAGGATTTCGAAGTAATCGCTGGGTGAGCTCACTGCGGCGATGGCTTCGAAGATCCCCCACTGGCGGAAGCGGGACATGGTGGCGGGGCGCAGCCCGATGCCGGCGCCGACCTCCCGCATCCGGGATGCCTGCTCGTAGACGTTAACGGTGGCGCCGAGCAGGCTCAGGGCCTTGGCGGCGGCCGCGCCGCCGTACCCTGCGCCAATGATGGCGATGCGGAGGTTCTTAAGGTCTTCAGCTTTCATGGGGTGGGTCTCTTTCTGCAGCCCGGGCGGTGCCCGGTGGAAGGGTTTGCTCGGGCGGCCGGTCAGGCCTGGAGGGACAGGAAGTCCGCCGGGTTGTCCTGGAGCAGGAGCTTGAGCGTGGCGTCGTCGATGCCGGCGGCACGCATGTCCGGGATCATGTCCTCGAAGATGTAGTTGACGGTGTGGCCCTTGACGCCCGGCCAGCCGAGGGGGCTGCAGTTGGCGTCGGCGGAGACCAGGAGCTTGTCCGCGTAGCCCTTGTCCACGAGCTTGACGAAGTGCTCCATGCGTTCGGCGCGCTTGCGGCCCCAGAACGGCGGGTCCGGGAGTTCGAGGTCGTAGCCGAAGGTGTCGAAGCCGATCCGGCCGCCCTGTTCGTAGATCCAGTCGTGCGGGGTGATGGGGGCGTTCAGTCCGTCGTCGGCATGGCCGAACAGCACCCGGTCCAGCGGGAGGCCTTCTTCCTTGAAGATGGCCACGGCCGGTTCCGGGTCGATGGCCAGGTGGGTGAGGACCGGGGCTCCGGTGGCGACGGCGGCGCGGGCCGCGGCCCGGTAGATCCGCTTGTCCAGGTCCGTCATGCGTCCGCCGCGGCTGACGCCCACCTTGATGACGCCGGCCTTGGCACCGGTATCGCCGATGCCGACGGTGATCTCGTGGATGAAGACCTTGGCCAAGTAGTCCACGGTGGCGCGGGAGAAGTGCGGCAGTGCGGTGTCGCCTCCCACGAAGCCGGTGCAGGCGACGATGTTGACGCCGGTCTTCCGCGAGAGGGACTTGTAGTAGTCGATGTCGCGGCCGTTGCAGATGCCGGTGGCGTCCACCAAGGTGCCGCCGCCGTATTCACGGAACTTCCGGAGTTTGGGCACGGTTTCCTCGTAGGCCTGTTCCGGCGTCTTCCACCATTTCGTGTCCAGCTCGGATCCGGGCATGCCGTAGCCGATGTGTTCGTGGACGGCTACGATTTCGAGTTCTTCGGCCGGGATGGTTCCCAGCACTGTGTTGACCTTGGTCATTGTTCTACCTCGGGGTTTGGAGGGCTGATGGAAGCGTGCTCAGCGGACGGCCAGCAGGGCGCGGGGGTTGTCGACCAAGATGCGCCGGGCGTCGTCGTCGGACAGGCCGCGGGCTTTGAGGAATGGAACGAACGTGGCCAGGACGTGGCTGTAGGGGAGGTTGTATTCGGGCAGTCCCTTGGCCACTCCGATGGAGTTTCCGGAGAGGATGATCCTGTCCACATGGCCGGCAGCGACGAGTTCCAAAACCAGTTCGGCCCGGCCGTGGTCGGTCAGGTAGTCGGGGTGGTCGTTGAGGCCCACGTGGTCGACGCCCACGAAGGCGCCGCGCTCGGCCACCTTGCCTGCGGCGCCCGCGGCGTCGAGGCGGTCCAGGCCGCCGACCAGCGCGCGGTCCGCGGGAAGCTGCTCGTCCAGGACAACGTCGAGGTCATGGAGGGCATCGGCGCCGAAGCGGATGGAGACGGGCACTCCGGTTTCCCGGGCAGCCCTCGCCGAGCCGCGGAACAGGCTCTCCTCCGTGGGGGTCATGCCGGCCCGGTCGGCGGCCGTGGTGATGATCCCTGCGGCGGCGCGGCGTTCAACCCTGGGGACCACCATCCCGTCGGTGACTTCCTTGGCGAACAGGTCGCTGAACTTTTCCGCCGGCCACGGGGTGGGCGGATTGGTCTGCGGTGTCAGGAAGTAGCCGCCGAGCTCCTCCTCGGGCCCAAGGCCGGTGGAGGCGACGATGTGGACGCCGGTGGAGCGCGACAGTGCCTCGTACAGCTTGAGGTCCCTGCCGTGGAACATACCGGTGCTGTCCACGATCGTCCCGCCGCCGCGGCTGCGGAAGTCAGCCAGCTTGGCGGCGAGCGCCGCGAAGATGTCGGCCCGGTCCATGGAAATATCCGGGGCGTACTGGGCCCCCGGCAGGACGGACAGCAGCGCTTCATGAACGGCGGTGACGCCCAGTTCGGAGGCGGGTACCAGGCCCAGGACCGTGTTGACGGTGCCCTGTTCCGGGGTGGGGGCGGGGGCGCCGTGGGAATCGGCGGCCGGATGGATGGTCACGAAGTTCTCCCTTGAATCCGGGTGCTTGAGTAGGGGTCCCGCCGAGCCCTCGCTCCGTTGCGGTGGAGCCAGCATCACACAATTCTTTACAGAGTGTCAAGGAAACTTTCGTTATGGATTTTCCTTGACACTGTGTAATGGATCACTACAGACTGTTGGAAACCAACACTCAACTTCGCAATGGAACAAGGGAGTTTCATCGATGAGCCTGACCCCCACCGTTTCGAGCCGCGGCTCGGTACGTGCAACCTTTGTCGCGGCCTACAGCGCCGTGACCCTGGCGCAAATCACCAACGCGCTCCCCGGCGCACTCAACGGAACCTTCGCCGTCGAATTCCGGACCTCCGGCGCCGGGCTGACCTGGATCGCCGGCATGTTCATGATGGGCATCGTAGTGTTCGAGCTCAGCTGGGGCCTGCTGGGCGACCTGTTCGGCCGCCGGAAGCTGCTGTACGCCGGCGCGGCCGTGAGCATCGCGGGATCCGTCCTGGCGGCACTGGCAGTCAACACTGAAATGATGATCGCGGCCCAGGCCGTGGGCGGCATCGGCGCCGGCATCCTCTTTCCCATCTCGCTCTCCATGATCGCGGCCATCACCCCGGACCACCGGGCGCGGGCCAAGGTCATTGCCACCTGGGCCGGCTTCCTCTCGCTGGGCGCGGTCATCTCGCCCATGCTGGCGGGCCTGACGTCGCAGGCGTTCACCGTGCCCGGGCCCGCGGCAGGCGCACCCAATGCCTTCAGCGGCTGGCGGGTGGCTTATTACATCGCCGCCGCGATCGCCGTCGCCGTGCTGGTCATGGCCACCCGGGCGAAGGACTCCGCTGCCGCCGAAGGGCGGAAGCTCGATGTGCCCGGGCAGGCCACCCTGGCGCTGGGCCTGATTGCGGTGCTCTTTGCCACCGTGCAGGCGGTCGACGCCGGATTCGGCAGCTCCGAGGTCATCATCAGTTACGTAGCCGGCGCCGTCCTCCTGGCCGCCTTTGTGGTCATCGAGTCACGCACGCGCCAGCCGCTGATCCACCTGTCGCTGTTCCGGAACAGTGCCTACTCCATTACGGGAATCGTGGCGGTCACCGGCATGTTCGCCTTCCTGGCCGTCTGCTACAGCACCAGCGTCGCCGTGGGCGGCCTGGCCCTGGCTGAGGCCTGGAAGGTGGGCGTGCTGTTCGTCTTCATCCAGGGCCCGGCGTTCGCCTTCATCCCCGTGGTGGGCTGGCTGATCCACCACGTGGCACCGCGGTGGGTGCTGACGGCCGGCTTCGCCTTCATGGCAGCTTCCGCCTTCGGGCTGTCCACCATCCCGCTGGGTACGCCCGAAGCGTTCGGCGGGACGCCGTGGACCGCGTTCATCCCGCCCCTGCTCCTGCTGGGCATCGGTTTCGCCCTCACGGTGGGCTCCATCACGGCCGTGGCGATCAACACGGTGCCGCCGCAGCACATCGGCATGGCGTCGGCCACCACCAACCTGCTGCGCGACCTTGGCTTCGCCCTGGGCCCGGTCATCGGATCGGCCATCGCGTTCGGCGTCGGGGCAACCGCCTTCGCCGGCCCGCTGGCGGGAATCCTGGGCGGGGCGGGCTTGCCCGCTGAAGCGGTGGCCGGACTCTCGCACGTACCGCCGCTGGGTTTCCTGTCCGGCTGGGACGGCGTCGTTGCCCAGTTCTCCGGCCAGGCCGCTGCGGGCGGCGCCCCCGCCCAGGCAGTGGACGGCATGGTCAAGGCCCTGGCCTCCGCCCAGCCCCAGATCCAGGGGGTGGCGGGAACGTCCCTGGGCCAGGGCTTCCAGGCGGTCTACTTCGCGGCGGGCATCGCCGCCGTCCTGTCGGCCGTCCTCACCCTTTTCATCAGCTCCCGCTCCCCGGCGCCCACGGCCGATGCCATCGCCGAAACCACGGAAGCCAACGCCGAGGCCGTCCAGGCATGACCGGTCCAGGCCCGGAAACCCCGACTACCCGCAAGGAGACAACTGTGAACCCCATCGAATCCGATATCGACATCTGGGATGACGACATCACGGTGGACCCCTACCCCACCTACGCCGCGCTGCGTGAACTGGGCGGCCTGGTCCACCTGCCGAAGAACAACCTCTACGCCGTCACCCGCTACGACCTCATCCGCGATGTGCTGGCAGACCCGGCATCGTTCTCGTCCACCACGCTTGGCTTCAACCCCATGGTGAACGAGGCACTGCAGGGCACGTCGCTGGCCTCGGATCCGCCCCTGCACACCCAATTGCGGGCCACGCTCTCGGCGAACCTCACCCCGCGGGCCCTCCGAGGCCTCAAGGTCACCATCGACGAGAAGGCGGACAAGCTCGTTGCCGAACTGGTGGCCACGGGTTCCTTCGAGGCCATCGATTCCCTGGCCCGCGCCTTTCCCCTGGACATCGTGGCGGACCTCATCGGGTTCGGCGGCCACGTCAAGGAAAACATGCTGCGCTGGGGCCAGGCTGCCATGCAGGTGATCGGCCCCCTGAACCACCGCACCCAGGAGAGCTTCCCCATTGCCGGCGAGCTGTACGGCTGGTGCTCGTCGGTCACGGCGGAGGACCTGGCGCCGGGCTCCATCGGCCGCGGGATCTTCGACGCCGAAGCCCGCGGGGACATCCCCGAGGGGTCCGCAGGCCACATCATTCACCAGTACCTGGGTGCCGGCGTCGACACCACCATTGCCTCCATCGGCAACATCGTGGCCTTGTTTGGCCGCCACCCGGAGCAGCTCGAGCTGGTCCGCAACAACCCCGAACTGGTTCCCGCGGCCTTTGCCGAGGTCCTCCGGTACTGGACCCCGTTGCATATCTGGGGCCGCACCACCACCCGCGAAGTGGAGCTCGACGGCGTGACCATTCCGGCAGGCGCCCAGCTGGGCATCCTCCTGGGCGCAGGCAACCGGGACCCCCGGCACTATGACAACCCCGACACCTTCGACGTGACCCGGAACCCGGTGGACCATCTGTCCTTCGGCTATGGTCCGCACGGCTGCGCCGGGCAGGGGCTGGCCCGACTGGAAGGGCACGCCATCGTTGAAGCCCTGGCCCGTCGGGTGAAATCCCTGTCCCTGGGCGAGGGGTACCGGGTTCCGAGCAATATCACCAGGAGCTTCGAGCAGCTCCAGGTACTGGAGGTGGAAGCAGCATGAGGATCGAACTGGACCGGCCGCGCTGTGAGGGCCACGGCCTCTGCGAGGAAGCAGCGCCGGCGCTGATGCACCTGGACGACGACGGCGAACTGGTCATCGACGTCCCGGAAGTGGAGGGGGACCAGGCCGAGGCGGCAGCGAAGGCCGCGGTCCGCGTTTGCCCAGTAGCAGCCCTGAAACTGGTGGCGGCGTGACGGCACGCCGGATCGTCGTCGTCGGCAACGGCATCGCGGGCCTCACCGCCTGCGACTCACTGCGCGCGGCTGGTTTCGACGGCCAGCTGACCGTGGTGGGCGCCGAGCGCCACTCCCCCTACAGCCGCCCGGCCTTGTCCAAGGCGCTGCTCCACGGCGGTGACGGGCTGACGGCGCACGAGCTCCCCGCACCGACGCACGGCGCCGACGAGTTGCTGGGGATCAGCGCCACAGGGCTCGACGCCGGGGCGCGCCGGGTGACGCTCGACGGCGGCGAAAGCCTGCCGTACGACGGGCTGGTGATCGCTTCCGGTTCCCGCGCCAGGCGGCTGGCCGGGAGCGCGGACCACGGCAGCGCCGAGGCACGCGATGGCGGCGAGCTGACCCTGCGCACCTTGGAGGACGCCGTCCGGCTGAAGGCGCTGGTGGCGGGCCGGGCGTCGGTGATCGTGGTGGGCGGTGGCCCGCTCGGCATGGAAGTGGCGTCCGGCTGCCTGCACAGCGGCTGTGACGTCACCCTGGTCACCGACGGCGAACCACTGGTACGGCAGCTGGGCAGCTACCTGTCCGGAATTTTCACCGCAGCGGCCCGCGCGAACGGGCTACGGATCGTCAATGGCTCCAAGGCCCGGCTCATCCGGTCAGGGACCACCCCGCAGGTGGCATTGGCCGACGGAACGGTCCTGGAAGCGGACCTGCTGGTCAGCGCGGTCGGCGACGAGCCGAACATCGAATGGCTGGCAGGCTCCGGCCTGCTCACCAACGGCGCCCTCCGGGTCGATTCCCGGGGCCGTGTGCGCCCGGACATCGTCGCGGCCGGGGACGTGGCATTCTTCCCCACCCAGCGGGGACTGGGCCGGGTGCCGCTGTGGACCAGTGCCATCGACCAAGCCAAGGCCGCCGCCGTCGGCCTCCTCCTGGGGGACGAGGCTCCGCCGCTGGAATTCCAGCCCTACTTCTGGACGGAAGCCTTTGGATTGTCACTCAAGGCCGTGGGTTTCACGCCCGTGGAGGGAGCGCCGCACCTCCGGGAACAGGGCACCGGAACCGATTCGTCGCTGCTGCGGTGGGAGCACGCGGACGGTTCAGGAACGGCCGCGGCCATCAACTACCGTATCCCCATCCCCAGGCTGCGGCGGCTGGCCAATACGGGGCAGCAGGTGGCCCGGGCCGCCGAACCCGTGACGGCCTGAGGCCACCGCCCCCCCCCCGGCTCCAGCGCCCGGACTCCACGTTAGGATTGACGCTATGCCATCGCTGCGCGAAGCCCAGAAGCAGCTCACGCGCGACACCATCGTGGAACGGGCGCTGGAGCTTTTCACCCAAAAGGGCTACGCCGCCACCACCATTGATGAGATCGCCGCGTCAGCCGGGACCACCCGTGTGACCTTTTACGCGTACTACCCCACGCGCGCGGACCTGATGCGGGACTTCATGGCCCGGGTGAACGCCGTCCTGGAGCGCGCCGACGGCCCCGACAGCGGATCAACCGCCCCGGACCTGGTGCAGGTGGTGCGGGACGGCAAGCTGGCCGGCATCCTCTCCTGGCTCGAATCCCGGGCTGCCCTGTGGCCGGTCTTCCGCCCTTACCTGGATGTCCTGGACGAGGCGGCGGCGGTGGACCCGGAGGTGCGCACCATGGTGGAGCGCTGGCACGAGGAAGTCATCACGGACATGGTCCGCGGCATGCAGCTCGCCGGGCGCTTCGCCGGCGAAACGCGCCACATCCGCGGCACCCTGGCGTTCACGCAACTCGACTACGTGGCCACGCTATGGACCCGCCGCAAGATGGAACCAAACCGCGAGCACGCCCTGGAAGTGCTGGCGGACAGCTGGTACCACCTGCTCTGCGACGAAGACTGACCGGGACAGCGCTAGCTAGGCGCGTTCGGTGATCCACGCACCCAGCCCGGCGGCAGTTTCCGCGGTGAGGGAGTGTCCGCCAGGATCCTTCCGGGCGCGGGTGTCCGCCCCGGAGTCCCCCAGGAGGTAGTCCCAGGTGCGGCCCAGCAGGTCAGCGGGGATGACGGTATCGGCTGCGCCGTGGGCCAGGAACACCGGAGCGCCGGCAAGCCGGCCCGGCGACGTCGGCACACCGGCCTCGAACGGCAGCGTCCCGTAAAGGACGGCGGTGCCCGCGAACCGCTGCGGGTCAGCCAGCAGCAACCCGCCCGCGAACGCCGCACCGCCACTGAAGCCGACCAGGATCACCGGCCGTCCTTCCGGGGCGATCGGGTCCAGCCACGTGCGGAACCACTCCATGGTTTGGGCCAGCGACTCGGCCACGGGCCGCCCCGTCCCCCGGTTGGCAAACCAGGCAAACCCGCCGCCTGCCGGGATCGGCGCCCGGACAGCAGCGTAGGAGGGGCCTGCGGGAAGGTGGCTGGCCAGCCCGATGATTCCTGATTCATCCGAGCCGCGCCCGTGCAGCAGCACCGCGAGCGGACGGTTGGGATCGTCGGGGCTCTGCCAGGCGACGGTGGGTTCGGCGAACGGTGCGTGCATATCGTGTCCTCGGTGTTGGTGGTGGAAATGGCTTGGGTCAGGCAGGGGCCGGGGCCCCAATTTCCCGGTTGACGGCGGGCATGATCTCTGTGGCGAGCAGCTCGATGGAACGCGCCGTCTCGGCGAATGGCAGGCCGCCCAGTCCGATCTGGGCCATGTAGCGGCTGGTGCCCAGGGCCTCGTGGATGGCCAGGATCTTCTCCACCACCTGCTGCGGGCTGCCCACCAGCAGGCCGCCGCCCGGCTCGGACCACTCGTCAAAGGTGGAGCGCGGGAAGTGGTCCACGGGCCGGGGCATGTTCTGCTCGAAGTACGCCCGGTAGTAGGGATAGAAGGTATCGCGTGCCTGCTGGGAGGTGGGCGCCACGTAGAAGTGGCCGCCTGCACCCACCGGCAGTGCGGAGGCGTCATGCCCGGCCTCGGCCGCGGTGTGCCGGTACAGCTCCACGAGGCGGCGAAACCTTTCGGGTCCGGACAGCAGTGCAACAAATAACGGCAGGCCCAGGCGTCCCGCACGGGCAAAACTCGCCGGCGTTCCGCCCACCCCCACCCAAACGGGAAGCTTTTCCTGCAGCGGCCGCGGGGCAATGTCCATGCCGGGGATGCTTTGGGTCAGGGTGCCCCGCCAGTTGAGGCTGGCGTTGTCCCGCAGTTCCAGCAGCATGCGCAGCTTTTCGTCGAAGAGGGCGTCGTAATCCGCGGTGTCGTAGCCGAACAGCGGGTAGGACTCGATGAACGCCCCGCGCCCGGCGATGATCTCGGCGCGGCCGCCGGATATGAGATCCAGGGTGGCGAACTGTTCGAAGAGCCGCACCGGATCCTGGGTGGATAGCACGGTAACGGCGGTGCCCAGCCTCAGATGGGTGGTCTCGCGGGCAACCGCGGCCAGCACCATTTCGGGGGCGGACAGGGCGAAGTCGCTGCGGTGATGCTCGCCCAGGCCCAGGAAGCTGAGGCCCGCCTGGTCGGCCAGCTTTGCCAGCCCGATGATCTCTTCCAGCCGCTGGTGCGGCGACTGGGCCAGCCCGGTTTGTCCGTTGCGCGACAGTTCGCCGAAGGTAAATATGCCAAAGTCCATATTGGTTGAACATTCAACTTTTAGGATTTATTCCGGCGCCTACCCTTCCGTCCAGGAAAGGCGGACGTACGACGCCGGGGGCCACCCGCTGTCGTACGCCCGCCTTGGTCCGGGGTGCTTAGGCTTCCACCAGCTTGGCGCCGGCAGGAACCATTACAGGGGTGCCGGGCTCGTTGCGGCCGTACAGCCAGTCGTTGTACTGGAAGTTATTATCGCCGCGGCTCTTGAACAGCATGTTCCGCAGGACTCGTGCCACGCCGTCCACATGCCAGGACTCGCCCCAGATCCGGGCGGTGCGCTGGACGCGGGCCGTGCGGGCTGCGCGGGTTTCGTTGAACTCGCGGAAGGCATCCTCCCAGGCCCCGGCGTCGATGCCTTCGGCCGTGAAGACGCGGTTGCTGGCGGCATCCTGGAGCACTGCCGCATCTTCCAGCGCCTGGCAGGCGCCCTGGGCCAGGTACTGCAGCATGGGGTGTGCAGCGTCGCCGATTAGTGCCATGCGGCCGGAAACCCAGGTCTCGATCGGGTTGCGGTCGTACATGGGCCAGCGGATGCCGGTGGCCAGGTTCTTCAGGGCTTCCTGCACGGCGGGGACGCAGTCCTTGTAGGCCGCCTGGAGTTCGTCCACGCCGCCGTACTGCTCTTCGCCGCGCTCGAACGACGGGGACTTGAACACTGCCACGGTGTTGAGCAGCTGGCCCTTCCGGAGCGGGTACTGCACCAGGTGGCAGTTGGGGCCGAGGTAGACGATCACATCCTCCAGGTCCGCGGCAGGGGTCTCCTCCGTGATCGGCACGGTTCCGCGGTACGCCACGTAGGCGGAGTTGACCGGGCCGTCGTTGGCGACGGTGGCGCGCAGGGTGGACTTCAGCCCGTCCGCTGCCAGGATCGCGTCAGCCTCAAACACCTCACCCTTGGCGGTGTAGGCGCGGGCGCGGTCGCCGTCGGTCTCCACTTTCTGCACCAGGACGTCGTTCACCAGGGTGACGCCGGCTTCCTGGCAGGCTTCGAGCAGGATCCGGTGCAGGTCGCTGCGGTGGATCACCACGTAGGGGGCGCCGTAGCGTTCCTCGAACTCGCCGCCGAGGGTCTGGCGGGTGAGTTCCTCGCCGGTGATGGCGTCGCGGAACACCAGGTGCTTGGGCTGGACGCCGATTTCCAGCGCCTTTTCCAGCAGGCCCCAGCGCTTGAGGACGCGGGAGGCGTTGGGGGCCATCTGCAGGCCGGCGCCGACCTCGCCGAAGGCGGGTGCCACCTCAACGAGCGTGACGTCGGCGCCGTTTTCGCGGAGCGCCAGCGCGCCGGCCAGTCCGGCCATTCCGCCGCCCACTACCAGGACGTCGGTGGAATCTTTGACGTTAGACATTGGAAACTCCTACTGCTGTTGATTTCTTGATTTTGGTACCGACGGCTGCGAGCAGGACTGCCGCTGCGGCTGCTGCTCCGGCGAACGCCAGGAAGTTTGAGTTGACGCCCAGGCCCGCCGCGAGCAGGAGCCCGCCGGCCTGGGGCGCTGCCACGGCCCCGATCCGGCCCACGCCAAGCGCCCAACCAAGGGCTGTACCGCGAAGGTGTGCGGGATAGTGGCTGGCCACGGCGGCAATAATCAGGCACTGGGTGCCGTGCGTGCCGACGCCGGCAAGCACCAGCATGAGGTAGACGACGGCGACGGGCGGCCCGGTGACCAGGACCAGCAATCCGACGGCGGCCACGGCCGCTGCCGCGATGGCGGTGGGAATGGGGCCGAACCGGGTGCCGGCCCAGGCGGTGAGCACCGAGCCGGCCACGGCGCCAAGGTTGAGGGCCAGCGCGAAGGTCAGGGCGGACCCGAGGTTGTAGCCTGCCAGCTGCATGAGGTTGGGCAGCCAGGTGCCCAGCCCGTACCAGGCAAAGAGGGTTACCAGGGTGCCGATGGCGAACAGCAGGCTGGTGCCGAGGTAGGGTGCGCGAAGCAGGGACCCGAACCCGACGGCTTCCTTGGCGACTTGGCCCCGGGCTTCGCCCTTGTGGCCGGGCGCCAGTGTCTCCGGCAGGTAGCGGATGCCCAGCGGGATGACCACCAGGAGGGCGACGACGGCCACCAGGAACATGGCGGGCCAGCCGAAGGCCGGGATCAGCGGAATGCCGACGAGGGCGGCGATGGAACCACCGATGGGAACGCCGGACATCATCAGGGTGGCGATGGTGGACCGCCACTTTTCGGGGACCAGCTCTGCCACGAGGGCGTTGGCCGAGGGAACCAGGCCGCCCAGGCCAATGCCTGCCAGGAGCCGCAGTCCGCCGAAGACCGGGGCGTTGGGCGCGAAGGCGCAGAGGATGGTGAAGACGGAGAAGACGACGGCGCAGCCGATGATGGTGCGCCGGCGGCCCCAGGTATCGGACATGCGGCCGGCGAAGACCGCTCCGATCATCATGCCGATGAAAGCCATCGAGCCGATGGTTCCGGCGGTGGCCTTTGTCAGGCCCCAGCCGGTATCGCTGATGAGCGAGCCTTGGACGGTGCCGTAGACAATCAGGTCATAGCCGTCGAAAACGACCAGCAGCCAGCACACCAGGACGGCGAGCACGGAACGCCGGGGAAACACGGAAAGGCCTGCGCCCGGGGCGGGGGCGGCCATGCGCTGCGGCGCTGCAGCGGAAGTTGTGTGATTCATCCCACCACTGTGCTGGCAGTCATACCGCGCCGCACATAAGATTCTGTTATGCAGAATCTTCCGGCCCGGCGGAAGCCCACCTACTCCATCGAGGCGGTGGACAACGCCCTGCAGCTCCTGCAGCTCCTCCGGGACGCGGGCAGCCTGCGGCTCAAGGACGCGGCCGCGGAACTGGGCGTGGCCCCCTCCACGGCGCACCGCCTCCTGGCCATGCTGGTGTACCGCGGGTTTGCGGTCCAGGACGAGACGCGCCGTTATGTGCCCGGCCCGGCCATGGGCGCCGGGCCTGCCGGCTTCAGCTGGACCCGGCAACTGCGGGACATTTCCCGGCCCCACATGGAAGTGCTGTGCGCGCGAACCAACGAGACCGTCAACCTGATGATCCGGGTGGGGACCAAAGTCCGCTTCCTGGACACCGTGGAAAGCTCGAACATCCTGCGCGTGGGTGACCGGCAGGGGACCCTCCTTCCTGCACACAGGGCGTCCGGCGGGAAGGCGATCCTGGCCGAGTTGGATCCCGCCGTGGTGGAGCAGCTGTTCCGCGGGCCGAACGCGGAATTGGCCGGAGACTACATTTCCGACGCCGAGTACCCGGCATTCCTGCGTGAGCTCGAGTCCGTGCGGACCAACGGATTCGCCGCCAACTTCGAGGGCACCGAGGAGGGTATCAGCGCCTTTGGGATGGCCCTGCACAACGGCCGGGGCATGGTGGTGGGCGCGTTGAGCGTGGCGACTCCGGTGGCCAGGTTCCGGCCGCTGTTCGATGCCGGGCTGGTGGGGGTCATGATGGAAACCCGCCGCCAGCTGGAGCTGGATATCGCGGCGAATCCGGTGGAGGGGGCCGGAAGCGGGTGACGGTTTTCCCGTAAGGCGACGGAAGTAATTCTGGCAGACAGAATATGTTGGAGATCACAGCCGCGCTTCCCTAGGGTCGAATCCACGTCGCACTCAGTCCGCACGCAAGGAGAAGGCCAGTGTCCATCAGCGCTGAAAACCAAACGCACGAATCCGTGGCGCAGGAACACCACGTTCCCGAGCCCACGCCGGAGGAGGCTGCCCAGCTGGAGCAGCTGTACAAGGATTTCGACAAGGAGAACCTGATTCCGCTGTGGACGGAGATCGCGGACCTGATGCCGATGGTCCCCTCGCCCAAGGCGGTACCGCACGTGTGGCGGTGGGATGACCTGTACCCGCTGGCCGCCCGCGCCGGGGACCTGGTGCCGGTGGGCCGCGGCGGGGAGCGCCGGGCGATCGCACTGGCCAACCCGGGCCTGGCCGGCACCCCGTATGCTACCCCCACGCTGTGGGCTGCCATCCAGTACCTGGGCGGCCGCGAAACCGCACCCGAGCACCGCCACTCGCAGAACGCCTTCCGCTTCGTCGTCGAGGGCGAGGGCGTGTGGACCGTGGTGAACGGTGATCCGGTCCGGATGTCCCGCGGCGACTTCCTGCTCACCCCGGGCTGGAACTTCCACGGCCACCACAACGACACCGACCAGCCGATGGCCTGGATCGACGGCCTGGACATCCCGTTCGTGCACTACACGGACGCCGGGTTCTTCGAGTTCGGCACCGAGCGCGTCACCGACGAAGCCACCCCGGACATCTCCCGCTCCGAACGCCTGTGGGCCCACCCGGGCCTGCGTCCGCTCTCTGGCCTCGATGACACCACCAACTCCCCCATCGCCGCGTACCGCTGGGAGCACACGGACGCCGCGCTGCGCGAACAGCTCCTGCTCGAGGACGAGGGCCACCCCGCCACGGTCTCCCAGGGCCACGCCGCGGTCCGCTACACCAACCCCACCACCGGCGGCGACGTGATGCCCACCATCCGCGCCGAATTCCACCGCTTCCGTGCCGGCGCCTCCACCGAGCCCCTGCGCGAAGTGGGCTCCAGCGTCTGGCAGGTCTTCGACGGCACCGGCACCGTCGTGCTCGACGGCGAACGGAGGGAATTGGCCAAGGGCGACCTGTTCGTGGTCCCGTCCTGGGCCCAGTGGTCGCTGGAAGCCTCGGTCAGCGGCGAGTTCGACCTGTTCCGCTTCTCCGACGCCCCCATCTTCGAACGCCTGAACTTCAACCGCACCTACACCGAAGGACGCACCAAGTAATGAGACTCCTCACCCTCCGCACCGCTGACGGCACCAAGGCGGTCCGCCAGGACGGCGACACCCTCACCGAGATCCCGGGCTTCGCCGACGTCGGGGCCCTGCTGAAGGACCCCAACTGGGAAACCACGGCGAAGGCGGCCAACGGCGCAACCCATGCCCTGGACGGCGCCGACCTCGCCGCCGTCGTGCCTTCCCCCGGCAAGATCATCTGCGTGGGCCACAACTACCGCAACCACATCAAGGAAATGGGCCGGGAAGTTCCCGAGCACCCCACCCTGTTCGCCAAGTACGCCGAATCCCTGATCGGTCCCAACGACGACCTGGCCCTGCCGCAGGAATCGGACACCGTGGACTGGGAAGCCGAGCTCGCCGTCGTCATCGGCAAGGCCGGCCGCCGCATCCCCGAAGCCGAAGCCGCAGACCACATCGCCGGGTACTCCGTGCTCAACGACGTCTCCATGCGCGACTACCAGTTCCGCACCATCCAGTGGCTGCAGGGCAAGACCTGGGAGAAATCCACCCCGTTCGGACCCGCCCTGGTCACCAAGGACGAGTTCACCGCCGGCCCGCTGATGACCTCCGCCGTGGACGGGGAAGTCCAGCAGTCCACCCCCACCTCGGACCTGGTGTTCACCCCGGAGTTCCTGGTCTCCTACATCTCCACCATCATCACCCTGAACCCGGGCGACGTGATCGCCACCGGCACCCCCGGCGGCGTGGGCCACGCCCAGGACCCCAAGCGCTACCTGCAGGAAGGCCAGGTCCTGGTGACCACCATCGAGGGCCTGGGCCAGCTGACCAACCGCGTGGTCAAGGAAGCCTGATGGTCGCCCGGCACGACCAGACCACCGATCCCGTGCTGCTCGACGGGCTCCTGCAGGCCCGGCGCGGCACCGCGTTCTTTGCCCGCAAGCTCAACGAGCTCACGGACGCGGAACTGGACGGGGACTCCCTGCTGCCGGGCTGGTCGCGCCGGCACGTTGTAGCCCACGTGGGCTACAACGCCCGGGCCGTCGCCCGCCTGGTCGAATGGGCAGCCACCGGCGTGGAGACCCCGATGTATCCCTCGGTGGAGATCCGCAACCATGAGATCGATTTCGGCGCCACCCTATCCCCGATCGCGCTGCGGAACCTGTTCGACCACTCCGCAGTGCATTTGAACGTGGAATGGCGTGACCTGCCGGCGGACAACTGGCACCACAAGGTCAAGACCGTCCAGGGCAGGACCGTGCCCGCCGAGGAAACCGTCTGGATGCGCACCCGCGAAGTCTGGGTACACGCCGTGGACCTGGACAACGGGGCCACATTCAACGACATCCCCGCCCCCGTCCTGGAACGGCTCCTCACGGACATCACCGGAGCCTGGCACACCCGTGGCACTGACAGCGGGCTCCTTATCAAGGTGGACGGCACCGACCTGTCGTTCGGTGACACCACGGCTGCTGCCCCCACCGTGGTCTCCGGCTCCCTGGCCGCCATCACTCAGTGGGCCACCGGCCGCGGCGCCGACGGCACCACCGCGCAGCGCGGCGGAGAACCCATCACCCCCGCGCCACCGGCACCCAAGTGGATCTAGCTGTACTGCCCAGCAGGCCAGCGCTAAGGCAAGCGGGCGACGACGGGACCTCCCGGCGTCGACCGCTTGCCTTAACTGCCTGCCAGCTGTGCCGCCGCCGGTTACAGCGCCGACCAGCCGCCGTCGGACGCGAGGATGGCGCCATTGATGTTGGTGCCGTCCTCGCTGAGCAGGAAGGTAATGGACGCTGCGAGCTGGGCGGCGGTGGCGGGTGTGGGGATATTGGCCTGCATCAGCGGGCCCAGCCGTTCGGCCGCCAGCTGCGATCCCCAGTTGGCCACGATGTTCGTGATGGTGGCCCCAGGGGCCACCGCGTTGAAGCGCAGCCCTTTTGGCCCATACATGACGGCCGAATTCTTCGTGAGGCCCACCACCGCATGCTTGGACGCGGTGTACGCGGCACCGGCAGCCGAACCCCGCAGCCCTGCTTCGGAGGTCACGTTGACCACGGAGCCCGTGCCGGCGTCGAGCATCAGCGGCAATACTGCCCGCGTAAGCCTCATCAGCGCCGTGACGTTGATGCGGAAGACCCGGTCCCAGGTCTCGTCATCCACGTCGTGAATCGGGGCGAAGTTGTCCATGATGCCGGCGACGTTGGCCAGGGCGTCAACCTTGGCGCCGGCGGCTGCCACCACGGCAGCCACAGTTTCTTCCGTCGAGATGTCCCCCGCCACCGGAACCAGGTCGAGGTCGGCGTTGTGCGCCACCAGCTCGTCCAGACGCTCCTTGCTGATGTCGGCCGCCACCACCCGTCCGCCTTCGCGTGCCACGCGCAGCGCCGTGGCCTGCCCGATGCCCGAGCCTGCCCCGGTGACAATGACGGTCTTGCCGGCGAACCGGCCGGGGGTGACGGATTCCTGCCATGAGGCGTCGTTGCCCATGAGCTTCCTTCCTGAGTGGAAACGTAATGCCCACACTTTATGACACGCAGTGTCATTATGGAAGGGTGCAATGGCACGGAATCTGGATGGAGGCACGGCAATGGAAGGGGAAACCACGCGCGCGGCGGGCAGGCCGCCGACGATCGACGCCGACTCCGTGGCGCGCATCGCCATGGACCTGTTTGCCCGGAATGGATACGGCAACACCTCCATGGCCGATATCGCCCAGGCCGCGGGAATAGGGAGGAAGAGCCTCTACCGCTACTTCGCCACCAAGGCGGACCTGGTGTGGGGCGGCATGGAACCGGCCCTACAGGCATCTCTTCGCGCCCTGGATGCCGGCAAGGGGGCCAGCGGCGCCGGCAGTCCAGCCTGGCCGGGGCCGCCGATCAGCGGCCTCGCCGATGCGGTGGCTGCCGGGGCGGCGGCACTGCCTGATCCAGGGCTGGCCCGGGCGCGCCTCCGCCTCATCGCAGAGCACCCGGAACTGCTCAGCCACAGCCACGAGGCGCTGGGGGCGCAACGCCGGGAAGCCCTGGCCTACCTCTCGGCAGCCGGGGTGCCGCAAAGAACAGCGGGGTATGTGTGCGCCGCCTTCATCGCCGCCACCTTCCAGGCCTGGCTGGAATGGGCCGCCGGAACCGACGCCGATCCCACCGCTTACCTGCGGGCAGCAGCAGGAGTCCTCCGGATCCCATCCGATTGACTCCAGGGCCCCTATGGATGCGGATTCCAAGGCGGGAATAGATTCGCGGTGATAGTAGTTGAAGCTTCAAGTAAGGGCATTTCGACGAAGGACCGCAGTGAATTTCCTATCCCGCCTCTTTGGAAAGAAGAACATCATGTCTGACATCACCATCATCGGCACCGGCAACATGGCCCGCGGACTTGCAGCCCGCGCCGTCGCCGGAGGCAACAGTGTCCAAATCCTGGCCCACGGGGACAAGGCCAAGGCCGATGCCCTGGCCGCGGAATTCACCGGCCCGGTCAGCACCGGCGTACTGGGCGACGCCATCACCGGTTCCATCGTCATCCCGGCCGTGTACTTCGACGCCGCCAAGGACATCGTGGCCCGCTACGGCCGCAGCCTCGACGGCAAGGTTTACGTCGACATCACCAACCCCGTGGACTTCTCCACCTTTGAAAGCCTCTCCGTTCCCGCCGGAAGCTCCGCCGCGGAAGAACTGCAGAAGGCCACCGGAGCGAAAGTGGTCAAGGCCTTCAACACCACCTTCGCCGCCGCTTTGGGTGAGGGCAAGGTGGCCGGCCAGCCGCTGGACGTCCTGGTCGCCGGCGACGATGACGACGCCGTCGCCACCGTGGCCGCCTTCGCTTCCGCCGCCGGCCTGACCCCCATCATGGTGGGACCGCTCCGCCGCGCACGGCAGCTGGAACAGACCGGCTTCCTGAACATCCTGCTCTCAGCCAATGAGCAGTTGCCGCAGTTCCAGTGGAACTCGGCCCTGAGGTTCGTTCACGCGGCGTAGCCGGCGAGGCACGTACCCGGACAGTAAGGCGGGAAGGCCGGCACATTCGTGCCGGCCTTCCCGCTTTCGGATCCGGCTAAAGCCGGTCAGTCCGGTCCTCGCCGCCCTTGTGGCCGCCGCCCCGCAGGTTCTCCTGGACCTTTCCGAACAGGTCCTTGATGGTCGATTCCGCGTTGGAAATGACATCCACCGGCACGTAGACCTCATGTGTCACAGGCAGGTCGTATTCATCCTTCAGGTGCGTGCCGTTCCCCACTCCCGCAAGGGACAGGTAGACCATGGCCTCAGTCCGCGCGATGCCGGCGAGCTTCCCAAAGACCACCGTGAACTCGTTGGGCTGGAAGCTGATGGTCTGACCAATATGGCTGCGGCCCAGTTCGCCGGCCTGGACAACCTTCTCCGACTGGCTTCCGGTGTAGTCCATGAACTTCTCCTTCGATCGCCAACACGTACGCAGGCAGTCTAGCGTTGCCCCTCCACGCCGTCACCGGGCGGGGCGGGCCCGCACGCCCCGACGGATACAGCCGGCCACGCGCGACGCAACATGGACGCATTTGGTGCCCGGATCATCACGATCCGGGCATCAAATTGCTCCCAGCGCAGGTGGCATCGTTGACGCGGGCAACGGCTACCGCGAAGGTGGTGCCATGAGGTCTCAGAAAATTTCCCAGGGGTTTGCCTTGACGACGGCGGCCGCGGCCGCAGCGCTGCTGCTCACCGCGTGTGGGCCAAGCCAGCCACAGTCCCAGACGTCGACGCCCGCCACCGGGCAGGCGAGCCAGTCCGCCACGGCATCGGCATCCACGCCGCCTCCATCGTCCCCGGCACCGGCCACGTCGACGCCTGCTTCACCCGCCCCGGCCACATCCGCTACCGGTGGGCCGGGCCCGTGCAAGGCGGCCGGGCTCACCGCGGCAACCGACGCCTCCGGCGGCGGCGCGGCCGGCAGCGTCTACATGAAGCTCAACCTCACCAACAAGGGCTCCGAGCCGTGCATCCTTCGCGGATTCCCCGGCGTCTCCCTGGTGGCGGACGCCATGGGCGCCCCCATCGGCGCTCCGGCCACGCGTGATGATTCGGCTGGCGTTGTTGACGTCCTCCTGGCCCCCGGCCAGACCGGCACCGCAGTCCTCCGGTACACGCAGGCCCGCAACTACCAGGGCTGCGCGGCCGTCGACGCAGCCGGGTACAGGATCTATCCACCGGAGGACACCGACTCCCTGTTCATCCCGGAGCCCACCACGGCCTGCAGCAACGCGGACATTGCCCTGCTGAGCATCGGAGCATTCCAGCCCGCCTGACCGATTGGGCAGGACCCGGAGGGACCCGACGGCGGCCCGGCTGGCAAGCCGCGCCGCCGTCCCTTCTGCCCTGGGGCCAGGGACCGCGGCGCCGACCTCATGACCACGGGAAGTTGGGTGTCGGTGCCGTGGGGCATGATGGAGGCATGAACCAGGAACAGCGTCCTGCCGGTGGTGGCGCCTCCGGTACGGCTGCGCCCATGGGCCAGTTCAGCCGGCCCACCCGGGATTGGTTCCTGGGCGCTTTTTCGGAGCCGACGCCGCCACAGGCCGGCGCCTGGAACGCCATCTCCTCCGGCTCGCATGCCCTGGTGGTGGCTCCCACCGGCTCCGGAAAGACACTCGCCGCCTTCCTCTGGGCGTTGGACCGGCTTCTGGTTTCTGCCTCGCACACCCCTGAGCCTGCCGCTGCGGAGGTCCCCGCGAAAGGCAAACGCGCCCGGGTGCCCAAGCGCAAAACCCGCGTCCTCTACATCTCGCCGCTGAAGGCGCTGGGTGTGGACGTGGAACGGAACCTCCGGTCCCCGCTGATCGGCATCACGCAGACCGCAAAGCGGTTGGGGCTTCCCGCGCCGCTGATCACCGTGGGGGTCCGGTCCGGGGATACTCCCGCAGCCGAGCGCCGCGGGCTCCTCAGCAACCCGCCGGACATCCTTATCACCACCCCCGAATCGCTGTTCCTCATGCTCACGTCCAAGGCCCGGGAGACCCTGGCCGAGGTGGACACCATCATCATCGACGAAGTCCATGCCGTTGCCGGCACCAAGCGGGGAGCACACCTTGCCGTGTCCCTGGAGAGGCTGGACGCGCTGCTGCCCAAACCTGCACAGCGCATCGGGCTTTCCGCCACCGTGGAACCCCGCGAACTCGTGGCGCAATTCCTTGCCGGCTCGGCCCCGGTGGAAATCGTCGCTCCGCCGGCCAGGAAGAACTGGGACCTGACGGTTTCCGTCCCGGTGGAGGACATGTCGGACCTGCAGGGCGCGGCCGGGGCGTTCGATTCCGGTCCGGCGTCGGGGCTGCAGCCCCAGGCGTCCATCTGGCCGCATGTGGAGGAGAAGATCGTGGACCTGGTGCTGGCCAACCAGTCCACCATTGTCTTCGCAAATTCCCGGCGCCTCGCGGAGCGCCTCACAGCCCGGCTCAACGAGATCTACGCCGAGCGCCAGCTGGTTGCCGTGGGTGGCGGCTGGGACGGGCCCGGTCCGGAAGGGCAGGAAGGCGCACCCGGCACGGTGGAGGCACCGGCGTCGGGCGTTCCCGCGTCAACGGCAACACCGGCACACATGATGGCCCAGGCGGGAAGCTCCGCCGGCGCGGACCCGGTACTGGCCCGCGCCCACCACGGTTCGGTTTCGAAGGACCAGCGGGCGCTCATCGAGGACGACCTCAAGTCCGGCCGGCTTCGCTGCGTGGTGGCAACATCATCCCTGGAACTGGGCATCGACATGGGTGCCGTGGACCTCGTGGTACAGGTTGAGTCGCCGCCCTCAGTGGCCAGCGGCCTCCAGCGGGTGGGCCGCGCCGGGCACCAGGTGGGCGAAATCTCCCAGGGCGTCCTCTTCCCCAAGCACCGCGCTGACCTGGTCCACACCGCCATCACGGTGGAGCGCATGCTGGACGGCAAGATCGAGCGGCTCAGCATTCCTGCCAACCCGTTGGACATCCTGGCCCAGCAGACCGTTGCCGCCACAGCGCTGGGCAGCATTGACGTGGAGGAATGGTTCAGCACCGTCCGCCGCTCGGCGCCTTTCGCATCCCTCCCCCGGTCGGCCTTCGAGGCCACCCTGGACCTGCTGGCCGGGCGGTATCCCTCCGACGAATTCGCCGAGCTCCGTCCAAGGATCATCTGGGACCGCAACGCCGGCACCATTGAGGGCAGGCCGGGAGCCCAGCGCCTGGCTGTGACGTCCGGCGGCACCATCCCGGACCGCGGCCTGTTCGGCGTCTACATCATCGGCACCGAACAGGAAGGCTCGGCCTCCCCCGCGGAGGACGGCAAACCGGCCCGCGCCCCCAAGGGCGGCCGCCGCGTGGGCGAGCTGGACGAGGAAATGGTGTACGAGTCACGGGTGGGCGACGTCTTTGCCCTGGGCGCCACAAGCTGGAAGATCGAGGACATCACACACGACCGCGTCCTGGTCTCCCCTGCGTTTGGGCAGCCCGGGAAACTGCCGTTCTGGAAAGGGGATTCGCTGGGCCGCCCGGTGGACCTGGGCCGCGCCCTGGGCGCTTTCGTGCGCGAGCTGTCCGCGTCCGACGCCGGCCCTGCCACCGAGCGCTGCAAGGCCAGCGGCCTGGACGACTTCGCCGCCAACAACCTCATCCAGTACCTCACGGAGCAGAAACAGGCCACCGAAGTGGTCCCCAGCGACACCACGCTGGTAGTGGAGCGGTTCCACGACGAACTGGGCGACTGGCGGGTCATCCTGCACAGCCCGTTCGGCATGCCGGTGCATGCACCGTGGGCCCTGGCGGTGGGGCAGCGGCTGCACCAGCGCTACGGGCTGGACGGCTCGGCCATGGCGGCCGACGACGGCATCGTGCTGCGGGTGCCCATGATGGAGGACGAGCCGCCGGGCGCCGAGCTGTTCCTCTTCGATCCAGAGGAACTGGAGCAGATTGTCACGGCCGAGGTGGGCGGCAGCGCCCTCTTCGCCTCCCGGTTCCGGGAATGCGCTGCTCGGGCGCTCCTGCTCCCCCGCCAGACCCCCGGAAAGCGGCAGCCCCTGTGGCAGCAGCGCCAGCGGTCCGCCCAGCTGCTGGATGTGGCAAGGAAATACCCAACGTTCCCCATCGTGCTGGAGACCGTGCGCGAGTGCCTGCAGGACGTCTACGACCTCCCGGCGCTGAAGGACATCGCCGCGTCCGTGGAACGGCGGGAACTGCGGATCCTGGAGACCACCACGCAGCAGCCCTCACCGTTCGCCAAGTCCCTCCTCTTTGGCTATGTGGCCCAGTTCCTGTACGAGGGCGATTCCCCGCTCGCGGAGCGGCGCGCCGCCGCGCTGGCACTGGACTCCACGCTGCTCAACGAACTGCTCGGCAGGGTGGAACTGCGCGAACTCCTGGACGCCAAGGTCATCGACGCCACCGAACGCGAGCTCCAGCGCCTGGCCCCGGACCGCCGTGCCCGCGGCATGGAAGGCATGGCGGACCTGCTGCGGCTGCTGGGGCCCCTCGACCCTGAAGAGGCCGCGTTGCGGCTGGAACCTGCCGAAACCCCGGTGGTAGAGCCAGCCGAAACCGCGGTAGATGAGGCCGCCAAACCGGTGGTTGAGCCCGTGGAGGCTGCCCGCACCGAAACGCCGTCCGCCACTGCGGCGGAAGCCTCCGCCCACCTCCTGGCGCTGCAGCGGGCCAACCGTGCCATCAAGGTCAACATCGGCGGCGTGGAACGCTTCGCTGCGGTGGAGGACGCAGCCCGGCTACGCGACGCCATCGGTGTGCCGCTGCCGATGGGTGTGCCGCTGGCCTTCATTGAGCCGGTTGCCGATCCCCTGGGCGACCTCGTGTCCCGCTATGCCCGCACCCACGGCCCCTTCACCGCGGCGGAAGCTGCGGCCCGGCTGGGCCTGGGCGTGGCCGTGGTGGGCACCGCCCTGAAACGCCTGGCGGCGGATGGCCGCGTGGTGGAAGGCGAGTTCCGGCCGCACGTGACCCCGCCGGTTCGAGACGACGCTGAAGCGCCGCCGCAAACTGGCGAAGCGGCACCGGCGCCCGAAAACGCTCCCGCTGATGCCCCCCACACCATCGCCAGCGAATGGTGCGACGCCGAGGTGCTGCGCAAGCTCCGCCGTCGTTCCCTGGCCGCCCTGCGCGCAGAAGTTGAGCCGGTGGACGCCGCCGCATACGGACGCTTCCTCCCGGCGTGGCAGCACGTCAGGACCCCTGGCAGCGGCCGGGGGCAGCCCTCCCTTCGCGGACTGGATGGCATCATCACGGCCATCGACCAGCTCTCGGGTGTACCCGTCCCGGCCTCGGCCTGGGAACCCCTGGTGCTGTCCACCCGCGTGTCCAACTACCAGCCGGCCATGCTTGACGAGTTGATGGCTGCCGGCGAGGTCCTCTGGTCCGGGGCCGGCGCGCTCCCGGGGAACGACGGCTGGATCAGCCTCCACCTGGCCGACTCGGTGGAACTGACGCTGAACCCGTCCCCCGAGTTTGAACCGGGGGACGCCGGCCAACGGCTCCTGGACCACCTGCGGAACAACGGCGGCGGGTACTTCTTCCGCCAGCTGACCGAGGTGGCCGGCGGCATGGACGCCGTCCTCAGCGACCAGGAAGTGGTGGCTGCCCTCTGGGACCTTGCTTGGGCCGGCAGGATCACCGGGGACACGTTCGCCCCTGTCCGGGCACTGATTGCCGGTGGCCACACCGCCCACCGGCAGGTGGCCCGCGCACCCCGGGCCAGGGCGCCACGGTTGAGCCGGCTGGGCCGTTCCCATGGCACCGGCCTGATGGGATCCCCCGGACTGTCCGGGGGCCGCTACGGATCCCAGGGCTCCGCGACCCCGCCCACTGCCGCAGGCCGGTGGTCCGCGCTGCCCGAACCTGAACTCGATCCCACCATCCATGCCCGCGCCACGGCGGAGCTCCTGCTGGACCGCTACGGCGTGGTCACCAGGGGCTCGGTCATGGCCGAGCAGATCCTTGGCGGGTTCGGACTCATGTACAAGGTACTGGCCCGTCTGGAGGAAGCCGGCCGCTGCCGCCGCGGCTACTTCATCGAGCACCTCGGCGCCGCCCAGTTCGCCGTGCCCGCCACCGTGGACCGGCTCCGGTCCTACTCCGAGGACACCGCGCTGGCCAAGGCGGAACCCGTGGCCCTGGCCCTCGCCGCCACAGATCCTGCCAACCCCTACGGCGCCGCACTCCCCTGGCCCGCCCCACAGGACGACGCCGGCACCGGGCACCGTCCCGGCCGCAAAGCCGGAGCGCTGGTGGTGTTGGTGGACGGCGCGCTGGTGCTCTACGTGGAGCGCGGCGGAAAGACGCTGCTGGCCTTCAGCGACGACGACGCCGTGCTCGCCGCCGCAGGGGCAGCGCTGGTGGGAGTAGTGACCCGTGGAGCGGTGGACAAGCTGATCATGGAGAAGGTGAACGGCCACGGCATCCTGGACACCCCTGTTGCCGCTGCCCTCAGCGCCGCCGGAGCCTACTCCACGCCCAAAGGACTGAGGATCCGTGCCTGAGGGGGATTCGGTCTGGCGGGCCGCACACCAGCTCCATGAAGCCCTGGCGGGACAGACACTGATTTCCTCTGACTTCCGCGTCCCCCGGTTCGCCACCCTGGACCTCTCAGGCTGGACCGTGGAGGAAGTGGTCCCCAGGGGCAAGCACCTGCTGATGCGAGTGGTCAGCCCCGAGGACAAGAGGCTGACCATCCACTCGCACCTGAAAATGGAAGGCACCTGGCAGGTTTACCCGCCCGGCGGGAGGTGGCGGAAACCGGGTTACACCGCCCGGTGCGTCCTGCGCACGGCCGTGGCGGACGCCGTCGGCTTCTCACTGGGCATCGTGGAAGTGGTGGCCACAGCCAACGAGGATTCGATCGTGGGCTTCCTCGGTCCGGACCTCCTGGGCCCGGACTGGGACCTGGACGAGGCCGAACGGCGCGTCAGGTCGCGCCCCGAGGTTCCCATCGGTGTGGCGCTCCTGGACCAGCGGAACCTCGCCGGGATCGGAAACATCTACCGCTGCGAGGCGTGCTTCCTTTCGGGAGTGCATCCCGCCACTCCGGTTTCCGGCGTCGCGGACGTGCGGACCATGATGACCGACGCCAAGCAGCTCCTGGAGGTCAACCTGGGTGCGGGGCGCCGCGTCACCATCCTCAATAGCCGGGGCATGCCGGTGGGCAGGATGGCGGGCAGGCCGGGCTACTGGGTCTACGGCGGGGAACGGCGGCCGTGCCTCAAGTGCGGCACCCCCATCCAGCGCGGGCTTCTGGGCAAGCCAAACGGCGAAGAGGAGCGGGACATCTACTTCTGTCCGAAGTGCCAGCCCCCGCCTGCCTGACGGTGCTGTCCGGTTTCTAGCAGTTCGCGGTGGTGGGTTCCTTGGCGGCACTGGCCTTGCCGGCGCCAACCACGAAGCGCGGCAGCAGCAGGTGGACCAGGGGACCGATCGCCAACGCATAAACCACAGTGCCCACACCCACCGATCCGCCCAGCAGCCAGCCGGCCGCCAGCACCGTCACCTCAATCAGCGTGCGGGAGAACCTGACCGTCCATCCGGTGCGCCGGGCCAGCCCCGTCATGAGGCCATCGCGGGCACCTGGCCCGAACCCGGCGCCGATGTAGCACGCAGAGGCCACGGCATTGACCAGCACGGCGCCCGCGAGGAGGCTGATCTGGCCTGGCAGGGGGCTCACCGTCGGGATCAGTGCCAGCCCGATATCCGCGAAGACACCCACCAGAATGGCGTTGCAGAGCGTTCCGAAGCCGGGCATCTGCCGCAGCGGAATCCACAACAGCAGCACCAGGAAGCTCACGGCGATCACCACCACGCCGATGCTCAGCCCGGTCCGGTTGGCCAGGCCTTGGTGGAAGACGTCCCACGGGTCCAGGCCCAGGCCGGCGCGGATAAACATGGCCAGGGAGATGCCGTACATGGCGAGGCCGGTGAAGAGCTGGACAAGTCTGCGGGTCATCATGGAACCATGATCACAGCCAACTGGCATTGAATTACATATCCAGTCTGAAATACTGGCTACATGGCTGCCGCCCTTACCGCCCTCGCGCTGTCGCGCCTCCTCGGCCCGTGGAACACCGGAACGGGGCCGGCATACCGCGAACTCGCCGACGTCGTCCGGCTGCTCATCCTGGACGGCAGGATCCCGCTGGACACAGCGCTGCCCAGCGAGCGCGCGCTGTGCGCCGCACTGGATGTCAGCAGGACAACGGTAACGGCGGCGTACTCAAGCCTTCGCGAGCAGGGATTCCTCAGCAGCGGCCAGGGCAGCCGCGGGCGCACGCGCATTCCGGAATTGACCCCGTTCGGTTCGGCCCTCTTCGGTCCGCAGCCTCCGTCCACCGGCGCGCTGGCGGCACCCGGACTCACCGCGCCCGGACTCACCGCGCCGGACGGGCTGGTGGACCTGGCCTATTCGGCGCTGCCCGCCAGCGGCGAGGTGGTGCACCGGGCCTTCGCCGCAGCACTGACGGAGCTCCCCGCCCTGCTGCCCGGGTTTGGCTACGACGCCCTGGGACTGCTTCCGCTGCGGCAGGCGGTCGCCGACCGCTACACCGCTGCCGGGGTGCCAACCCAGCCAGGCCAGGTCATGGTGACCTCGGGCGCCCAGCACGCCCTGACCATCATTATCCGCACCCTGGCTGACCGGCAGGACCGGGTGCTGGTGGAACACCCCAGCTATCCCCACGCGCTGGATGCCATCCGCTCCGCGAAATGCCGCCCCGTCCCGGTCGCCTTTGCCGGGTCCGGCTGGGACCTGCCGGCCATGGAAACCGCCATGGCGCAGCAAAAGCCAAAACTCGCCTACCTGGTCCCGGACTTCCACAACCCCACGGGCCTGATCATGCCTGATGCCCAGCGCCGGCAACTGGCCCGCGCGGCGGCGGCGGCCGGAACCGTTCTGGTGGCGGACGAAACGCTCCGCGACCTCAACCTCGACGGGACCGCCACCACGCCCCTGGCCGGTTTCGGCAGCACCGTGGTGTCCGTCGGATCCTTGAGCAAGTCCCACTGGGGCGGCCTGCGCACCGGCTGGATCCGCGCTTCGGAGTCCATGATCCAGCGTTTTGCGGCGGCCCGGACCACCCTGGACCTGGGCGGACCCGTCATGGAGCAGCTCGCGGCCGCCCACCTGGTGCGGGCACTGGAAGAACCGCTGCCGGCCCTGCTGCAGACGCTTCGCCGCAACCGGTCGGCCCTCCTGGATCTCCTGGCGAAGCACCTGCCCACATGGCAGGTGGCTCCACCCGCCGGTGGCCTCTCCGTATGGTGCCGACTGCCGGCCCCCATCAGCACGGCACTGACAGTCCTGGCCCCGGACTACGGCATCAGGCTGGCAGCAGGACCCCGGTTCGGGATCGGCGGCGCCTTCGAACGTAACCTGCGGCTGCCCTTCACGCTTCCGCCGGACAAGCTCGAGGTGGCCGTCCTGGCACTCCGGGCGGCCCAGGATCGGCTGGACGCCGCACCCCAGCTGCGGCGTTCACTCACCCAGGCTCCCGCCGTCGCCATCGCCTGAGCGGCGCTGCTGGATTCGCCTGAATCGCCGGAACGGTGCGTCGCCGCCGGAAAAAGACGGCTACCCCGCAGCTTTCCGGCGATCTTGGCGCGGTCCGGGACGGCAGGGCTACGCGTAGACGCGCTCCAGGAAACCGCCCCACGCCTTGGCCGTGGTCCCGGAATCGCCGGAGCCACTGAAATCGTGCACCGTCATGCCCACGGGGGCACCCCAGGCGTTGCGGCCGAAGAACCGGTAGAGGGCGCCCGGCGTGCGGATGCCCAGGAAGTGCTCATTCGAGAAGTCCACCTCGCCCGTAACCCGCCCTACGCCGTCGAGCTCCACATCAACCGTGGCGCCCTGTTCCGCGGACCCTGCCCCCAGCGCATCACGCAGCCGGGTGAAGCCGTCCGCGGCCTGGGATGCGGCCGGCGCCTGGATGTCGGTGAACACCACGGGTCGGCCGTCGAAGTGCTGCAGGTACTGGCCCAGCGTGTGAAGATAGAACTCGGTGTGGCGGCTGGCGCCGTCGTACTGCTGGTCCCAGTTGTCCGCGAAAATGCCGCTGTGGACGTAGTGCAGCCGGGCGCGGCCGCCGTCCAACGGCTCCAGCACGTGCTCCAGCTGGTTGAACCAGCCGTCGGGCCCGTCCATCCTGGACACGAGATGGCGGGGGTACTCCTCGACGGTCTTGACTGCCGGCCATTGGTCCGTGGGGAACATCCAGGCCGGCGTTCCGTTGGTGACGGCTTCCCACACCCGCTCGGGGGTGCCGGGCAGTTCGGTGTCCTGGACGATTTCGAAATCCCGTTTGTCGTTCATTTGTCCTGCTCCTTGCCTGCTGTTTGGTTGGTTGCCGTGGGGGCATTGGTTTCTTTGGGTGCCGGATGCAGCGCCACCACAAGCCGGTGCCGCCGCCCGCGGGGTGAACCGCCGCCGTCGTGGTATTTGTCCACCAGCCGGGTTACCTCGACGCCGAGCTCCTCGGCGAACGCGGCCCGGTCCGCGGCGGTTCGGAAGGTGATGTCGCCGTCGATCGCGAAGGTGGCCAGCTTCTGCCGGGCCGCGGCGGCGCCGGCGATGAGCTTGCCTACTTCCTGCACCATCCGTCCCGCCAGCGCCAGCAGCCAGAAGGCCGAGAAGCGGTCGGCGAACCGGCCCGGGTCCGGGGAAACGGCAGCGAGGGCGGACGGCGAGATCAGGTAGGAGGCCGCCGCCGCCTGCAGGACCCGCTCGGTCACGTTGCCCTTGCGGCGCTCCTCCACCAGCTCCACCAGGCCATGCCGTTCCAGGGCCTTGAGGTGGTAGTTCACTTTTTGCCGGGGCAGTCCGACGCGTACGGCCAGCTGCGTGGCCGAGGCCGGCTGCGCCAGCTCCCGCAGGATGCGGGTGCGGATGGGATCCAGGGACGCTTCGGCGGCTGCCGGGTCCTCAATGACTGCAATGTCCTGCATATCCCCAGTCTTCCAGCCGACAACTTTTATTGTCAAGAACTTTTTTATCGTCGGCATGACGGGAGGTGCCATGCAGCGCGCCGGTAGGATGGACAGGTGATGCAATCCCCCCTCCCCGTGCGCGACGGCGTCAACGCCACCCGCCTGCGCCTCCCGGACGAGGGCCCGTGGGACACCGCGATGGACTACATGATGCACCGCTGGGGCCACATCGATCCGCAGGGCATCGAGGACAGGTTCGACGCCGGCGAGATCGTTGGCGAGGGCGGCGTGCCCCTGACCCGGCACACCAGGCTCGAGGACCACACCTTCATCTGGTATTACCGGACGCTGCCGCCCGAGAAGCGGCTGCCCGTGGAGATCAGCATCCTGTACCGGGACGAGCACCTGCTGGTGGTGGACAAACCGCACTTCCTGCCCACCACGCCGGGCGGCACCTACATCCAGGAATCCGCGCTGGTGCGCCTCCGGAACCAGCTGGAGCTTCCGGACCTGATCCCCATGCACCGGCTGGACCGGATGACCGCCGGCGTCCTGCTGTTCTCCACCAACCCGCAGACGCGCGGGAAGTACCAGGTGCTGTTCGAAAAGCGGCAGGTGCAGAAGGAGTACGAGTGCGTCTCCGCCGCCGCGCCCGCGCCGGGGCACCCCGCTGTCGACTTCCCCGTGGTGGTCCGCAACAGGATGACCAAGTCCCGCAGCTACCTGCTGGCCGAGGTCGTCGACGGCGAGCCGAACGCGGAAACCAGGATTGAGCGGCTGGAAACGTTCGACGGCGGGACACGGGAAGGTGCCGTGGGCGCCGCGGGTGCCAGACGTCTGGCGAGGTACCGGCTGGAACCGCACACCGGCAAGACCCATCAACTGCGCGTGCACATGGCCTCCTTGGGGCTGGGGATCGTGAATGACGCCTTCTACCCGGACCTGCTGGACAAGGCCCCCGACGATTACGCCAGGCCGCTCCAGCTCCTGGCCCGCGGCATCCGGTTCGTTGACCCGGTTTCGGGAAAGCCCGTGGAGTACCGCAGCAGCCTGGAACTCAGCGAAGCGGTCCAGGCCCGGGCCTAAACCGCGAGGACGTCCCTGAACACCGCCTCCACCTCGGCGGTGCGCAGCACGAACTCCACCAGCTCCAGCCTGCCGGCCGGATGGGCGGCCTGGAAACCGGTGAGCGCTTCCAGCGCCGCGGCGGCAACGGCCCCAGCGCTCCACCCGTAAGCCCCGGCGCCCACAGCGGGGAAGGCCAGCTCCCGGACATCCAGGCTTTCAGCCACACGCAGGCTCTCACTGAAGCAGGACACCAGGAGCGCCGGGTTCGTCTGCCCCGCATGCCGGTTGGGTCCCACCGTGTGGATGACCCAGCGGGCCGGCAGCCGGAAGGCCGGCGTTGCCACGGCGGCGCCGGTCTGCAGGCCGTGCGGCAGCCCGGCGGCGCGCAGTTCCCGGCACGCCTCAAGCAGTTCCGGCCCGGCGGCCCGGTGCAGGGCACCGTCAACTCCCCCGCCGCCGAGCAGCGAGGAATTCGCGGCGTTCACCACCGCGTCCACCCTCCGCTGCGTAATGTCTCCCTGCAGGACCGAGATCCGCATGCCGCCAGTTTCCCAAGTGCGGTACCTTGTGGCAATGGACTTCGGCAGCGTTGACAGCTGGGGGGCGGCCCTCTACTTCTGGGTCATCCCCGTAGTGGTCGGCGATGCCATTTTTCCGCCCATCCCGTCCGAGATGCTGGTGATCACCGGCGGTGCGCTGTCCGCGGAGGGCCGGGCCAATGTGTTCCTGGTGCTGGTGCTCGCCGCCGTGGCGTCATGGCTGGGCGACATGGTGGTGTTCAACCTGTTCCGCCGGCGGCTGAGCCACGTGCTGGACCGCTGGCGGTGGGGCCGGCGGGTCCACAGCGGCATCCATGCGGCGCTGGCCAAAGCCGGGCGTTCCTCAACCTACGGCACCATCATCGGGGCCAGGTTCATCCCGGGCGGCCGGCTTGCCACGGCGGCGGCGTCCGGCGTGGCCAATGTCTCGGTGCGCGGTTTCAGCCTGTGCGCGGGCTTGGGCGCCGTCCTGTGGGCCTGCTGGCTCGTGGGCCTGGGGTACTTCACCGGCTCAACCACCAGGCTGCCGTTCTGGGCCAGCTCCCTGATTGGCGTGGCCGTCGGCCTGGTGATCGGCGCCGTCGTGGGCATCCTGGTCACCCGCCGCCGCGGCGACCGGTCCCCGGTGGAGGACGAGCCCCTCCCCGACGCAGGCTAGACGGGCAGCCACTTGCCGCGGCTGCGCCGCAGCACGCTGAGTGGACCTGTCAGCGCAACACGTTCGACGGCGTCGCGCATCATGGCTGCCGATTCCACCGCCTGGCGGTTCTCGCCGCTGTACTCGCTCGCCTCCACGAGGAAGCGCAGGTTCAGCTGCGGCACCCCGCCGGCGATCTGCAGCTGGTGGGCCTCCACGTGGTGCCGGGTGCCCAGCGCCTCCACGGCCGCGTCCATGACGGACTCGGGCGGATTTCCCGGCCGGAGCCCGGTGATCTTGAGGCGGGTCTGGAAGGAAGGCATGTTCCCAACCCTATCCAAACCCCCGGTTGCAGGAGGGATTAGCCGGTGTTGCGGAGGCCGGCCGCCACCCCGTTGACGGTGATCAGCATGGCCCGCTGGAGGCGTTCGTCGAGCTCGGCCCCGCTGATCCCGCCCTCGGTGCGGATGCGGCGCAGGAGTTCCACCTGGAGGTAGCTGATGGGATCCAGGTACTGGTCGCGGATCTCCAGAGACCGCTTCAGCGTGGGCTGGGCATCCAGAAGCAGGCTCTCGCCGGTCAGCTTCTGGACCTCGGCCACGGTGAGCTCGTACTCTTCGCGGATGGTCCGGAACAGGTGGTGCAGCTCCTCCGGAACCAGGGTTGCCACATAGTAGCCGGCGATGTCCATGTCCGTCTTGGCGAGCGTCATCTCCACGTTGGACAGCACGGAGCGGAAGAAGTTCCAGTGGTCCATCATTTCCACCAGCTGCGCTGAGTGGCCGGCTTCGCGGGCTGCCTTCAGTCCCGAGCCCACGCCGAACCAGCCGGGCACGATCTGCCGCGACTGGGTCCAGCCGAACACCCACGGGATGGCGCGCAGGCCGCCCAGCCCGGCGCCGGAATCCGGCCGCTTGGACGGGCGGGACCCGATGTTCAGGGAGCCCAGCTGCTCCACCGGGGTGGAGGCCATGAAGTAGGCGGGCAGGTCCGGGTGGTCGATCAGCTTCCGGTACCGGTCAAAAGCGGCATCGGAGATGGCTTCCATGACGTGCCCGTAGCGCTCGCGCTGGTCCTCGGAGGTACGCGGGTCCCGGTGCAGGGCCGAACCCTGCAGCACGGCTGCCAGGGACAGCTCAAGGTTTTCGCGGGCCAGCTCCGGCAGGGAGTACTTGTCCGAGATGACCTCGCCCTGTTCGGTGAACTTGATCTCGCCTTCCAGGACACCGTTGGGCTGGGCCAGGATCGCGTCGTAGGTGGGGCCGCCGCCGCGGCCCACGGAACCGCCGCGGCCGTGGAACAGGCGGACGCGGACGCCGTGCTTGGCGGCCACGTCCCGCAGCTTGCGCTGGGTTTTGTGGATCTCCCACTGGCTGGTCATCACGCCGGATTCCTTGTTGGAGTCCGAGTAGCCCAGCATGACTTCCTGGATGTCCCCGCGCAGCCGCACCAGTTCCCGGTAGGAGGGGTCGGACAGGAGCTGGTCGACGATCTCGGCGGAGGCCCGCAGCTCTTCCACGGTCTCCAGCAGCGGCGCGAAGCCGAGCTTGGCGTAGGGCTTGTCGCCGAAGAGGTTGATCAGGCCGGCTTCGCGGGCCAGCACTGCGGCGGCCAGGACGTCGTCCGCGCCGCGGGTCATGGAGATGATGTAGGTTTCGATGACGTCCGGGCCGTACATGCGCAGGGCGCGGCGGATCTCGCGGAAGACGTCGTACGTGCCGTCGGCGGCGCCGTCCAGCTTGATCGGGTGGCCGGACAGCGGGCGGCGGGAAGCCAGCTCGGACCCGAGCACCTCGAAGCGTTCCTCCCGGCTTAGCTCGGCGTAGCGCAGCCCGGGGCCGCCGATCCGGTCCATCAGCTGGCCGACGGCGTCATGGTGGTGGTCCGCGTGTTCACGGATATCCAGGGTGGCCAGGTGCAGGCCGAAGGAGGCGATGGCGCGGCGGACGCGGGCCAGGGAGCCGTCCGCGGCCAGGGCCGCGGAGTGGTTGCGGAGCGAGAGCTCCAGCAGGTGCAGGTCGGCCAGGAGTTCCTCGGTCCCGCTGTAGTCGCGGCCGTGCTCGTGGTTGGAGTTGGCGGCCACGCGCTTGCCCGTATTGATGAGCTTGGCCTTGATGCAGGTGAGCTTCAGCCGGTACGGCTCCTGGGCATTGAGTTCCAGGACCCGCTTGTCCAGGCCCGGCAGCTTGCCCAGGTCCTCATCAATGGACTCGAGGAGTGCCTGGTCAGCGCCCGCCAGGGAGGTGGAGTTGGAGAGGATGGAAATCAGTTCGTCGATCATGCCGATGCTGATCCGGATGGCGCTCTGGTTCTGGATCTGCAGGATCTCGCGGGTCACGGCCGCGGTCACGTTCGGGTTCCCGTCGCGGTCACCGCCGATCCAGGAGCCGAACCTGATGGGAGCGTCCTTGGAGGCGAGGCTGACGCCATGTTCCCCGAGCAGCTCGGAAAGCTCCGACAGCATTTCCGGCATGGCGTCGGTGAGGATGCCGCCCAGGTAGTAGATGGCGTTCCGGGCCTCGTCCACGGGGGTGGGCCGGACCTGGCGCAGCTCATCGGTCTGCCACATCTGGTCGATGATCTCGGCCAGCTGCCGGTCCTGCCGGCGCCTGCCGGTGGACCCTTCGGCAGTGGACTGGGACAGGACATCGGAAAGCTTCCGGATCTTGTCCAGGACGGAGCGGCGGGACGCCTCGGTGGGGTGGGCGGTGAAGATGGGTCGCACGTCCAGCCCGTTGACCACTTCCTGCAGCACGTCCGGGCCGGCCTGCGCGGCGATGTCCGCCACCGTTTTGGCCAGCCAGCCGTCCTTTTCGGCCCGGGTCCGGAGCCCGCGGACGCGGTGGACCTGTTCGGCGGCGTTGGCCAGGTGGAAGTAGAAGGCAAAGGCACGCACCAGGTCGGTTGCCTGCTCGATGGGCAGGGAGCCGAGGAGTTCACGGACCTGGGCAACGACGTCGTGCGCGCTCCAGGGCCCGGTGGCGTGGGCACCGCCGCGCGCCGCTTCCTTGGATTCCTTGGTCAGGAGCCGTACCTGCTCCACGAGGTCCAGGAGTTCCGGTCCGTGCTGGCGGACCAGCGATTCGCCCAGCAGGGTGGACACGCGCCGGACATCAGCGCGCAGTTCGGAGGCAAGGTCGGTCTCGGGAGGTGTTGCAGTGTGAGCCATTGAAACAATCTTTCGAGGGATTCGGACTTGGCTCGTACACTGCGCTGGATACTGTGAGCCACGTTACTAGCTAAAGATGCTACCCCCGGTGCCGCGCCTCTGTGGAATCCGTCTCACAACATGTCGCGGTATCCCACATGCCGTTTGACGGCGTCGAGTTCAGCCCGTAGGTTCTGCACCTCGCCCTGCCAGGCGGCCGCCTCCGCCGTGCGGCGCCGGGCCTTCCCGGCCTGGACCACGGCAGCCGTGAGCAGCAGCGGCACCAGGAGGGCCAGCGCCCAGCCGGCGGCCGCGAAGAAGTCCAGTGCCACCGGCAGCGCGGCCCGGAAGTCGATGAAATCGTTGACCCCGCCGGCCATGCCCGCCATCGCTCCGTCGAGCGGCTGCAGGAACTGGCCCACCACGGGGGTTCCGGAAAGCGCGGGCGGGGCGAGTTTCGCCTGCGCGTCGCCGCCCCACCGCCCGTCCGCGAGGTGGTTCAGGACGTAGATGCCGGCGCCCACGTTGGCTGCCATGAAGACGCCGACGGCGGCGGGCGCGGCGAGGTCCGGCCGCCGGCGGCGCCACACCAGGACGCCCATGGCGGCAAGGGCGGCCGCCAGCCAGGTGAGCGCGGCAAGCCACTCCCGATTCACTCCCGCAAGGATGTCCACCCCTCCATTCAACCCCGGATACTGGAATCAGCGGCGGAATGAACCTGCCCGTGATCCGGTTGTAGCCGGAGGCATACGCAACCGGAAGGAACCATGACCACCACCCCAGCCAACACCGCCGCCAGGGCCGAGCGCTGGCAGCGCTTCCGCGCCAACCGCAACAAAGCCCTGGCAACGCCGCACGGCTGGCTCACCCTCACGTCCTTCCAGTGGCTCGAAGACTCACCTTCCGCCGTCGAGCTGGCCCCCGGCCTGTGGTCCACTGACGCCACGGGCTCGACGGCGTTCCTCGCCGCGGTTCCGGCCGACGGGCTCACGCTGACCGAGACGGGGGAAAAGGTGGACGGCACCGTATCTGCCGTCCTGGCGGACGAGGAATCACTGATGTGGGTGCAGTTCGGCGGCCCGGACGGGAACCAGGCGGTGGTGGAGCTGGCCATGCGCGGCGGCCGGTATGCGATTCGCACCCGGGACGCGGCATCACCGGTCTTTACGGAATTCGACGGCGTGCCCACCTTTCCGTACAACCCCGACTGGGAGGTCACCGGAAGGTTTGAGCCCTACGCGGCGCCGGTGGATGTGCCGATCGGCACCGCGAACCCGCTGGTTGACGGCGTCCACCGCAGCGTCGGCGAGGTGGTCTTCCGCCTCCCGGGCAGCAGCCACGAGTTCCGGCTCCAGGCGGAGGAAGAAAAGCTCGGCGCCCTGACCGTCACGTTCCACGACGAAACAAACGGCGACACCACGGACGAGTGGCGCAAACTCTCCCTCCCCAGGCCGCGGCCGGACGGGTCCGTGGTACTGGACTTCAACCGGGCCATCAATTACCCCAGCGCCTTCACCCCTTACGGCACCTGCCCCATGCCCGTGAAGAACAACAGCCTGGACATCCGGGTGGAAGCGGGCGAGAAGGAGCCGTACCCAGCCTAGGAAATGGCGGAGATTCCGGTGATGGCGCGGCCCACGATCAGGGTGTTGACCTCAAACGAGCCCTCATACGTGTAGATGGCCTCGGCGTCGGCGAAGATCTTGGCCATCCGGTAATCGGTGACAATCCCGTTTCCGCCCAGGATGGAGCGGCCCAGGGCCACGGTTTCACGCATGCGGGCACTGAGGTAGGACTTGGCAAGGGCCACCTGCGGCATGTTGGCTGCCCCCTGCTCCTGCAGCCTGGCGAGTCCGGCCATCATCGACATGCTGGCCACGGCATTCCCCAGCATGGTCACCAGCTGCTGCTGGATCAACTGGAAGTGCGCCAAGGGCCGGCCGAACTGCTGCCGCTCCACCGCGTACTGCCGGGCGACGTCGAAGGCTGCCAGCTGCTGGCCAACTGCCTGCCAGGCCACCATGATCCGTGAGCTGCGGAGCAGTTCCTTGGTGTCCTCGAAGCTGCTGATCCCGGCGAAGCGGTCCGCCTCGGCAACCTTGACGTCGTGGAACTGGATGTCCGCGTTCTGGACGGTGCGCAGGGCAATCTTGTTCTCGATCCTGCTCCGGCTGACCCCCGGCAGCGTGGCGTCCACAATGAAGCCACGCACCGAGCCGTCCGCCTCATCCCGGGCCCACACCAGCATGTAGTCACAGAACGTCCCGTTGCCGATCCAGCGCTTGGCACCGTTGAGCACCCAGGTGTCTCCGGCGTCGTCCGCTTCTCCCGTGGTGGAGGAGATGCGCCGGGCCCGGGTCTCCAGGCCACCCGCCACGTCCGAGCCGTGCAGCGGTTCGGTGAGCGCGAAGGCGCCCGTGGTGCGCAGCTCCGAGGCGTCGGCCAGCAGCCGCTGCTTCTGGTCCTCCGTGCCGAAGGTGTGCAGGGATTCGACGAAGAGGTCGTGGTGGACCAGGAAGAAGGTGGCCAGGGAGGTATCCACGCGGGTGATCTCGGCGATCACCAGGCCGGCGAACAGGTGGCTGTAGCCGCGGTGGACCGGCGTGCTGAGCCCGAGGGCGGCAAGCTTGGGCAGGATGTGCGCCGGGAATTCGGCCTTGTTCCACCAATCCCCCGCGTATGGCGCCACCTCGGCGGCCAGGAAGTCCCGCAGCTGGGCGAGTTTGTTCCGTTCAGCCTGGTCAAGCATCGCTTCGACGGCGAAGAAGTCCGCAGCCGGCAGTTGTGCGACGTCCGGCGTGCTCATTTCGGTGCCATCCGGATGGCGCCATCCAGGCGGATGGTTTCGCCGTTCAGCATGGCGTTGTCCACGATGTGCGCCACCAGGTTGGCGTATTCCGCGGGCTTGCCCAGCCGGGACGGGTGCGGAACCTGGGCGCCGAGCGAGTCCTGCGCCTCCTGCGACAGGCCGGCCATCATGGGGGTCTCAAAGATGCCCGGGGCGATGGTGACCACGCGGACCAGCGAGCGCGCCAGTTCCCTGGCGATCGGCAGCGTCATGGCGGCCACGGCGCCCTTGGAGGCGGAATACGCGGGCTGGCCGATCTGCCCGTCGAAGGCCGCCACGGAGGCGGTGTTGATGATGACGCCGCGTTCCGGGCCGCCCAGCGGGGTGGCGGCGGGCTCGGTGGCCACGATCGCTTCGGCGGCCAGGCGCAGGACGTTGAAGGTTCCGACCAGGTTGACCTGGATGACCTTGCTGAAGGTTTCCAGGGGCAGCACCCCGTCCCGTCCCAGGACCTTGCCGGGGGTGGCGATCCCCGCGCAGTTCACCACTATCCGGAGCGGGCCCAGCCCCGCGGCGGTCCCGACGGCGGCCCGCACGTCGGCCTCGCTGGTCACGTCTGCGGGGGAAAAGACGGCGGACTGCCCGGCTGCGGCGCGCCCGTTCAGTTCGTCCGCCACGGCCTGGCCGCCTGAGGACGGGAGGTCAACGAGCACGACGGACGCGCCGGCGTCGAACAATCTCTGCGCGGTGGCTGCTCCCAGCCCGGACGCGGCGCCTGTCACCAGTGCGACGCTGCCTTTGATGTCCATCCATCCTCCTTGATGTGTGTCCCCATGCCGCGGCGCGGCCCCGAGCAACAGTTAATGCATGTTAACTGAAATCCCGCGTCGCCGCACTCACCCCTGACGCCCTGCACTCCCTGGCGCCGGCGGCACGGTTAGGGTGGACGGCATGACGTCCAGCAGCACTTCCTTGACCGCCTGGCAGGACAGGGCGGACCACGCAGCCCGGTCGGTGACCTCCCTGTTCGGCCGGAAACTGCTGTTCCTGCCCGGCACGCACCTGGGCACAGTCCTGTGGCAGGGCAGGCACCCTGCGGGTCAGCCCACCCCCTCAACGCCGGAGGTGGAGCCGGGCAACCAGCCAGGGCCGCGATGGCCGGCCGCGCTCCGCCGCATGCGGCCCGCCGCGTCCCTGGCCCTCCCCTGGCACTACTGGTGGCAGGCGCACTACGTTGACTGCCTGGTGGACACCGGGCGGCGGGAGCTTGGCGGCGGAGCCACCCCGGCGGCCCGGTTTGACGGGCCGGGCCGGCCCAGCGCGGGGCACCTGGCCTCGCGGCTGGTCACGGGGATCAGGCTCCGCAACGCCCTGACCTTCGTGAACAGCTACTACGACGACATGGCGTGGCTGGCGCTGGCAACGCTCCGCCTGGACCAGCTGGCCGCGGAGACCCGGCGTCCGGGCCGCCGCCGCTACGCCGTGGTCCGTGCGTCGCTGGCACTCCAGTTCGACGCCGCCTGCACCGATGACCTGGGCGGCGGGACGTTCTGGAGCAAGAAACGGGACTTCAAGAACACCCCCGCCACGGCGCCGGTGGCCCTGTTCTATGCCCGCACCGGCCAGCACGCCAAGGCCCAGGCGCTGCTGGACTGGCTGGACTCCACGCTCTTTGACGCGGACCAGGCCCTCTACCTCGATGGCGCACGCCTGAATCCCGCCGGCGAGGTGTTGCTGGAGCGGGCGGTGTACACCTACAACCAGGGCCCGGTGCTGGGCGCCCTCCTGGAACTGGGCGGCGAGGCCAACCTGGCCCGGGCCGCGGACCTGGTGGACGCAGTGCAGCTGCTGCTGACCGTCCCGGCGGGCAGTTCCGGGCCCGGTTCCGGCTCCGTGCTGCGCTGCGAAGGAACGGGCGACGGCGGCCTCTTCACCGGAATCCTCTGCCGCTACCTGGCCCTCGCCGCGGCGGACCAGCGGCTTCCCGCCTCCACCCGCACCGCGGCTGCGCGGCTGGTGACGGGCACGGCCGAAGCGTTCTGGGCTGGCCGGCGCGCGGTTGGGTCCGGCGAGGCAAAGGCCAGGCGGGAAGGCGCGAGCATCTTCTCGCTGCACGCCGCCCAACCGGCCGCCGCGACGTATCCGCCGGGCGCCGCCGTCGAACTTTCCACCCAACTCCAGGCGTGGATGGCGCTGGAAGCCGCGGCGGCCGTCACCGCCGCAGCCGGCGCCTAGCGGATACCGGCCAGTGGCGTGACGGTGCCGCCCTTGAGCGATACGGGGCCGTCCGCCACCAGCCGGGCTTCCTTGTTGCCGGCCGGCGGGAAAACCAGGGACGTCAGGGTCTGTCCCCCCACGAAGACCTCCACGGAGGACCGGTCCACGTAAACGGTGAGCCGGACGGTATCCCCGGCCGGGCGTGCGTCCACCGAGCGCTCCTGCCGGTATTCGTCGCTGGCGTCCGCCCGGCCAGCGAGGCCGCTCCCGCCTGCAGCCGCATCGCCGCCGCGGTCCACGAACGCCCGGCCGGCCGCAAAATCGTAGCCGACCGTGGCGTATGTGGTGCCGCCGCTTTGCAGCAGCAGCCGCGCCTTCCCGGTCCCGTCGGCCGGCTTGTCCAGCTCGACGTCGGCCTTGAAGGCGCCGCTGTCCGGAACCGGGAGTGCCAGGCCGCCACCCAGGCTCCCGGCGGGCACCTGCACTGGTGCTTCCTCCAGTGACTGGAGGGCGGCGGTGGGCGCGGACACCAGGGCCGGCCGGCCGCCGTCGGACGCCAGGCGAATGTCGCGTACCACGGAGGCGGACCCGTACCAGGTGTTGGTGGGGAGGTTCCGGGCGTAGGCCCAGTTGTTCATCCAGCCGATGGCATGCCGGGATGCCTTCCGCTGTGCGTCGTCCTGCCGCGGATCGTCCCAGGTGACGGCCGCGTAGAAGTCCGGGCCGCCGTCGAGCCACTGGTGGCCGCCCGCTGGAGCAAAGGCCTTTCCGTCGAAGCTTCCGGTCCAGTAGGCCAGTCCGGTGGTGCGCCCCTCCGCGGCCCCGTCGGCGCCCGCTGCCAGGACCCAGGTGCGCTTCGCGGGGTCGCCGTCGAGGTCCAACTGGAAGAAGTCCGGGCACTCCAGGATCCCCAGCCCGTCCTGCTCGAAGCCGGAAACGTAGGTCCAGTGCTTGAGGTCCGAGGACGTGTAGAAGCCGATCTTATGGCCCTCGGCGAGGAGCATCAGCCACTGGTTGTTGGCCTCGTCCCGGACGATCCGCGGGTCCCGCCAGTGCTCGGCGCCGGGGTTCTCCACCACCGGATTCTGCCCGTAGGCCTGGAAGCTGTAGCCCTTGTCGGAGGAGTAGAACAGGGACTGGCGCTGGACACCGTCGTGCTGCTGGGTGAGGACGGCGATCACGGCCCCCTTGCCGAGCCCGGCGGTCCCCTCGGTGTCCACCACAGCGGAGCCGGTCTCGATGTCGCCCAGGCCGTTGCGGAATTTGGGAATGGCCACCCCTTCGTTCTTCCAGTGGACCATGTCCGTGCTGGTGGCGTGGAACCACTCGGTGCCGTTCCCTTCCGGGTAGTCGGCGTTGTAGAGGTAGTAGTAGTGCCACAGGCCGTCGAGGAAAAAGGGCCGCTGCGGATCGTTCATCCAGTGCTGGTCCGGGGTGAGGTGGTACGCGGGGCGGTAGGCTGCATCGTCGGCGGGGGCGGCTGCCGTTGGATGCGCGGGCTGCCCGGTTTCGGACTGCCCGGTACCGGCCTGCGGGGTTCCGCCTTGCCCGCCGCCCTTCTGGATGGTGCCGCCCAGCACCAGCAAACCAGCCAGCACCAGCACCGTGACGGCCGCCAGGGCCCAGAGGAGAGGACGGCGCCGAACGGCGGCAAGAACGGTTTCCGGAATCTTGGGGGGCATAGCGGCGTCAATCCCTCGCTGAACGCACAAGTGCCGTCCCCCGGGACAGGGGAACGGCACCAGCGCAAGTGAACCGTCAATTTTACCGGCCAGTCCGGCGGGACCCCAATCACGGGGCGTCATAAACCAGCAGTCACTCCAGTGCCGGTGGCCGCTTCTTCTGCGGATAGGGCGTTTCTCCCCGTGCCAGCATGTCCACGAACCCGGCGATCCTGCGTGCCCGGGTGGCCGCCTGCTTCGCCGAATTGGTCCTGAACACCAGGGCGAACAGGTTGGTTTTGGTCAGGACCTCGAAAGTGGCCTGCGCCGCCGGGTTGGCTGCAATTGCGGCCGCCAGGTCTTCCGGCAGCTCGAGGTCGGCTTGGCCGCCGTAGGCCGCGTCCCAGCGGCCGTCCGCCTTGGCCGCCGCCACGGCGGCCCGTCCGGCCTCGGTCATCTTCCCGGCCTCCTCCAGCCGCGCAATGTGCCCCACGTTCCGCGCCGACCAGATGCTCCGGGGCCGCCGCGGCGTCATCCGCTGGAACACGCTCCCGCCGTCCCGGCGCTTGCCCTGCCCGTCGATCCAGCCAAAACAGAGGGCCTCGTCCAGGGCCGCCGCGTAGTCAAGGCCCGTCACCGTCCCGCCCTTCTTGTGCAGCACCAGCCACACCCCCGGGCTGGTGTTGTGGTTCTCTTCCAGCCAGGCACGCCAGGCGGCAGCATCGGGCAGCAGCAGTTCCTCAAGGTCATTGGCCATGGCCTAATTCTGCCCGTGGAATCCTGCACCACAAGGCCCGTGTGCCGGACTGCAACACGTGGCATCATGGGCCTACCAGCCCGTCCGCAACCCCGAGGACAACGCCATGCTCCGAGTCCGCCCCGTCCATTTCACCTCGCGCACCGAGTCCTGGAAGCAGCTCCTCACCGCCCTGGGAATGGTTGCCACCGAGGACGACGGCGGGTGGACCGTTTTCGATTCCGGCTCAGGGCGGCTGGCAATCCACCCCGCCGAGGCCGGTTCCGGACAGGACGGCCGGACGGTCCTGGCGGTGGAGGTGGGCGACGTTGCCGAATTCGCGCGCCGCACCAACCTGTCAGCCCAGGAAGGCTCCCGACAGGAGGGAGCGGCGGAAAGCACCGGACCTGCTGAGCTGGTCACCGCCGACCACGGCGACGCCTGCCGGATCAGCGCGCCGGACGGGTTCAGCTTCCTGGCGGACAAGGCCGCGCACTTTGCCGTGTGCGCCGACGCCGATCCTGCGTTGGCCGTCGCCGGGGTCTGGTACACCGCAGACCCCGAGGGCGCCGTCCGCACGCTGCTGCACATCGGCGCCCGCGCCCGGCCCGTCCCGGACAACGACGAGACCGCGGACTTCACGGCCAAGAACGGCGGGGTCCTCCTGGTGCGGCCGGCGGCCGGCGCGTCCCGCTCGGGCCTTGGCTTCGAATACGATGGCGGCCTGGAGCCGCTGCGGGAGCGCCTCACCGCGGCCGGCTTCGCCGCCAGCCTCACGGAGGAGGCATTTGGCAGTACCCTCCATGTGGCCAATCCGGACGCGGACAGCCCCAACGCGCCCGCCACCGTGTGGGTCTCCCAGCACCGCCCTATGGGGTAGAACTTAAGCATGAACGTGCGCACACCTGACCCGAATCCCGGCTGGCTCTCCGAAGAAGACCTCTTTGAGGCGCGCGGGCGGCTGCCCATGGTGTACGTGGAGGCAGTACCGGTCAGGCTGGACCCGCTGGGATACGTCAATGAGGTAGGCACGCTGCTGCAGGCGGATGCGGACGGGACCATGGTGCGTTCCCTGGTCTCCGGCCGGGTGATCTACCGCGAAACCATCCGCGCCGCCCTGCTCCGGCACATGGAAAAGGACCTCGGCCCGCTGGCGTTCCCGCAGCTGCCGTTGAGCCCCGTGCCGTTCACGGTGGCCGAATACTTCCCGGCACCGTCCCAGACCGGCTTCACGGACGAGCGGCAACACGCCGTGTCCCTGGCCTACGTCATCCCGGTGACGGGTGAGTGCGAGCCCCGCCAGGACGCCCTGGAACTGACCTGGATGACCCCTGAGGAAGTCCTCAGCCCGGGCGTCCAGATGGAGTTCTCCGGCGGCCGCGGCGGCCTGATCCGGCAGGCCCTGGCGTTTGCAGGCGTGGGCTTCTGACCACCCCGCCGGGACGTGGGGGTCCCCGGTTTTGAGTGCCTGCCTTTGTAGACTGTAGGGCGGACCGCAAGAGAACTTAAGGACTCCCATGACCGAATCACCAGCCGCCAGGCACCACCGTGAACAGCAGGCTGGATCTCTGACCACCGGCAGCCACATCCTCCTCCCCGACGGCCGCCGCACTGCCGAAATCGACCAGGTGGAGCTTGAGCACGACGACTTCGGCTCCCCCGCCCTGGTCCTGGCAAGCCTCTCCGGCGGCGGCACCCTGCGGGTGGCCATTGGCACCATGGTCACCGTGGTGGACGGCGCGCACGACGACGTCACCCAGCTTCCGCTGCCGGCGGACCTTCCCGAGGGCGTACCGCCGGCGGAAACCCCGGCACTCCAGCACGGCGCGCGGGAGCAGCCCGGCGCCGGGACCGGTCCCATCAACGTGGCGCCCGCCGTCGTCATCCCACCCCTTCCCCCGGCACCACCTGTAGTGACCGGGCCCAGCGAGGAGGAACTGGCGCTCATCCCGGCCCCGGACGGCACCCCCGAATCCGTGGTGGAGGCAACGGCGGAGGCCCACCCCGACGCCGAGGGCGTCCTGCTCCTGGCGGACCGGCTCTCGAAGGGCGTCAACTTCAAGTCGGGCAGCTGCCTGAAGGACCTCAGCGACCTGGCACACGAACTGTTCATCACGCTCAAGGACGCGGACGGCGCACTGTTGGTGGCGGACCTGATCACCGTGCTCCCCTACGACGGAAACCCCGGCCGGTGGACCTCGGTGGAGGCAGCCCTCGCGCTGGCCAGCTACATCTGCCGCCAGAATGGCCAGGACGAACGCGCCGAGGTCTACGAGAAACTGATCCGCACCCCCGAAAACCAGGAGACGGACCCCTTCAAGGCACGGATGGCCGCCAAGGTGCGGCAGCGCTCGCTGAATGAGCCCAACCTGTATGACAAGGAAATCTTCCGCTCGATCGACAACTCCAACCACGACGCCGAGCGCGAATGGCGGCTGCTGCGGCTCGAATCCCTTTTGTTCCTGCGGGCCCACGGCGGATCGGAAACCATCGGCATGTCCGAACTTGAACGGCGCATCAGCAACGAGCTGGAGGCCGTCCGCTCCTGACCTCGGGGCCGCGTTGCCGTTAACTTCCAGCAAGGGAAATTAGCCCTATCCCGGGCGTAGCCGGAGTTGTACATTCGGGGCTATGACGAACAATCTCAGCGTAGTGATCAACGCCGACGCCCCGCAGGTCTGGACCATGCTGCGGGAACCGTCCAGGGTGGCCCAGTGGCATGGCTGGCAGGCCGAGGACCTGGAGTCCGAGATCAAGGAGATCTACTTCTCCGACGTGCAGGAATCCGCGGACCACACCAGCCTGACCGTGCATGGCGGGGACACGTTCGAGCTCCACCCGGTTGCGGACGGTACCCGGGTCAGCGTCACCCGCGGCGCGGTGGACCACGACTCCGAATGGGCGGCCTGGGACGAGGACATCACGCAGGGCTGGCTGACGTTCCTGCAGCAGCTCCGGTTCGCCCTGGAACACCACCCGCACGGCAAGCGGCACACCTTGTTCCTGCACCTGAGCGAAGGCAACGGATCCGCGATCGATAAGCTGGGGCTCTCCGACCTCCCTGCACCGGGTGAGCCGTACCAGCTGACGCTCGGCACCGGCGAGGAGATCAGCGGCAAGGTCTGGTACCGGACCAGCCACCAGGTGGGGCTCACGGTGCACAGCTACGCGGAGCACGGCGAGGGGCTGCTGGTGGTGGCAGACCATCCCGCCATCAAGGACGTCCGTGAGGAGGGTGATGGCTCGTTTGTCATCGCCTCCACCTACGACCTCGGCGCCGGCGCCTTCGACGCCATCCGACAATCATGGGATTCCTGGCGGACCTCCAACTACCCAGCCTCGGAACCGGCCAGCTGAGCATCCCGGCGCCAAGCCTGCGGGGCCGGCGTTTACGGGCCGCGGGCGGATTGCTGGCACACTGGTACGGTGCCAGCCAACCCCGCCTTCGTCCTGCCGGAAACCCGGTCACAGTTCTCCTTCACGGTCGGCACCCGCTTGGCGGAGTCCTGCCCGCCATCGGCTGCTCAGGTAGCTGAAAACGGCGGAGAATTCCTGGGCCGCACCGGGACCATCACCACCCCGCACGGTGAGATCCAGACGCCGGCGTTCATCGCCGTCGGGACCAAGGCCACGGTGAAGGCCGTACTGCCGGAATCCATGGCGGACCTGGGCGCGCAGGCGCTGCTGGCCAACGCCTACCACCTGTACCTGCAGCCGGGCCCGGACATCCTGGACGAGGCCGGCGGGCTGGGTGCCTTCATGAACTGGCCCGGCCCCACCTTCACTGATTCCGGCGGATTCCAGGTGATGAGCCTCGGTTCGGGGTTCAAGAAAGTCATCGACATGAAGTCCGTGGATACCTCCGGGCCCGATGATGCCGTGGCCCCCGGCAAAGAACGCCTGGCGCACATCGACGACGACGGCGTCTGGTTCAAGTCCCACCTGAACGGCGACCGCCACCGGTTCTCCCCCGAGATCTCCATGCAGGTCCAGCACCAGATCGGCGCCGACATCATGTTCGCGTTCGACGAGCTCACCACCCTGCAGAACTCGCGGCGGTACCAGGAGGAGTCACTGGAGCGCACCCGGCTGTGGGCGGAGCGGTGCATCACGGAGCACTTCCGGCTGACGGAGGACCGCGCCGGGAAGCCGTACCAGGCGCTGTTCGGCGTCATCCAGGGCGCCCAGTACGAGGACCTGCGCCGCAAGGCCTGCCGGGACCTTGGCGCCATGCCGTTCGACGGCTTCGGCATCGGTGGGGCCCTGGAGAAGGAAAACCTGGGCACGATCGTCCGCTGGTGCAACGAGGAGCTCCCGGAGGACAAGCCGCGGCACCTGCTGGGCATCTCCGAACCGGATGACATCTTCACGGCCATCGAAAACGGTGCCGACACCTTCGACTGCGTCTCCCCCACCCGGGTGGCCCGGAACTCCGCCTTCTACACCCCGGAAGGCCGGTTCAACCTCTCCGGCGCCAAGTACAAGCGGGACTTCGGGCCGCTGCAGGAGGGCTGTGACTGCTACGCCTGCACCAACTATTCCCGGGCGTACATCCACCATCTGTTCAAGGCCAAGGAAATGGTCTCCGCCACCCTGATCTCCATCCACAACGAGCGGTTCGTGGTGAAGATGGTGGACGACGCCCGGCTGGCCATCGAGTCCGGCACCTTCTTCGACTTCAAGGCAGAGACCCTGGGCCGGTACTACTCCTGAGCGTCCCTCCCGGGCGCCTCGGGTAGGGTGTCCCCCATGTTCATCGAGATTCCTGCCGCAGACGGCACCGCCGAAGCCATCGTTGCCCGACCCACCACCGGTGAAGGCCCGTTCCCGGGGGTCATCTTCTACATGGACGCGTTCGGCCTGCGCCCGCGCATCCAGGAGATGGCCCAGCGCATTGCCGACTGGGGCTATGTGGTGCTGGCGCCCAACGTTTTCTACCGTGAAGGAACCGTGGCCGAGCTGGCACCGTCGCGAGATATGTCCACCCAGGAGGGCCGGGAAGCTGCCGGCAAGGCTGCGTTCCCACGCGTTGGCCGCCTCACCAGCGACAAGGCCGGCCCGGACATTGACGCGTGGGTCCGCGACCTTCGCGAGCTCGACGGCGTCGCGGACGGTCCCATCGGCACCACCGGCTACTGCATGGGCGCCCGGCTCGCGGTCCGTACCGCCACCGCCCACCCGGACCAGGTGGCAGCGTGCGGCGGCTTCCACGGCGGCGGGCTGGCAACCGAGGATCCGGACAGCCCGCACCTGGGGCTTGGCAATGCGCGGGCACGGTTCGTGTTCGGCCACGCGGACCACGACCGGAGCATGGCCCCCGACGCCGTGGCCCGCCTGGGCGAAGCGCTGCAGGCTGCGGGACTGGAGGCATCCAACGAGATCTACGGGGGCGCGCCGCACGGCTACTCCATGGCGGACACCTCGGCGTTCCACCCGGAAGCCACCGAGCGGCATTTCCAGGAACTACGCGCACTGCTGGACGGGACGCTGAAGGCCTAAGCCCGCCAGCCGCCGTCGAACCCGCCGGAAAGCTGTTGGAACGCCGGAACTTTCCGTCGATCCGGCACCTTTCCGGCGAGCTCGGGACGCGGGACGTTTTCCACATGACGACGGCGGCGCCTTCCGCTGGTGCCGCAGCGGCGGGATCCTGTCGGGATGACACCCCAGCCGCCAGTCCGCCTCCCCTCCCTTCCGAGCACCGGCAACCTGTGGCGGACGGAACAGTTGCACAGGCACGGCCTCAATTCCCGGGCCATCAAGGCCCTGGCCCTCCACCGGAAGCTTGTCCGCCTTCGCCACGGCTGCTACATCCGCGCCGAGCTGTGGGAGAAGCAGTCGGGGCCTGTCCGCAGCAGGCAGTTGATTCACGCCCATGCCCACGGGACGCTGACCACTTCAGCCGGCGGCTATGTGTACAGCCACACCTCCGCGGCCCGGCTGCACCATTTGTATGTTTGGGGTGTTGATGACCTGATCCACCTTTTAGTGCCGGGAAACCCCTCCAGCGAGCGGCTCGGCAAGGACGTACGCGGCCACACCCGGCCGTGGACCGAGACGGAAGTGGTGACCCTCGGCAACCTCCGGGTGACCTCGCTGGAGCGGACGGTAGTGGATTGCGCCATGACGCTGGGCTACCGGCAGGCCCTGGTGCTGATGGACCACGCCCTCCGGCTCGGTGCGGACAAGGCGCTCATGGAAAGCATGGCTGACGGCCTGCAGGGACGCCGCGGGATCCGTACCCTCCGGCTCGCACTCACCCACGCAGACCCACGTTCGGAGTCAGCCGGCGAGACACTCACGCGCGAACTCCTGCTGCGGCTGAAACTTCCCCTGCCGGAGCCACAGGTCGCGGTGGCGACGCGTGCAGGCCGGTATCGGCTGGATTTCGCTTGGAAGGAAAAGAAGGTTGCCCTCGAATTCGACGGGAAAACGAAGTACTTCGACTACAAGCCAACGGCCGAGGTGTTGTTTGAGGAACGGCAGCGGGAGAACGCCCTCACCGAGGACGGCTGGACCTTTGTGCGCGTGAAATGGGCCGATCTCTTCCGCGAACAAGAGTTCAAGGCCCGTGTCCTTGCTGCGCTCCGGCCCTAGCCACCCGGCCAGAGCGCCCAATCGCCGTATTGGTGCCGGACCGCCGGTAATTTCCGTCGATCCGGCAGCTTTCCGGCGGTCCCACGCGATCAGCAGCCGGAACGCCCGACGCCGCGTGGCAGCTACGCGGCGTTGGTCACCGCTTCCGCGGGGCGGGCCGGGGCGCCGTAGCTGGGCTCGCGCCGCTTGACCCAGTTGATGGCCAGCGAGGTCACGGGGACGAAGAGGAACTCCACCAGGGTCTTGTAGACGAAACCCACCAGCACGTAGTTCACGAAGCTGCCGAAGTCGGCGATGCCGATGACGGGCGCGGCGATGCTGCAGAAGATCAGCGTGTCCACGAACTCCCCGGCCCCCGAGGATCCCATAAGCCGCGCCCACAGGGACTTCTCCCCGGTGCGGGCCTTCATCCGGACCAGGATCCAGGAGTTGATGGTCTGCCCGGCCAGGAATGCCAGCAGCGAAGCCAGGACGATCTGCGGCACGGGGCCAAGGGCGCCTTCCAGGGCTGACTGCTTGGCTGCGCCGTACTCGTCGTCGAACCCGGGCAGCGCAATGACCACCCAGTAGCAAAGGGAAGCGAAAACGGACAATGCGAAGGTGGTGAAAATGGCCTTCCGGGCCACCTTGAAGCCGTACACCTCACTGATCACGTCCCCGAGGATGTACGCGAGCGGGAAGAGGAAAAAGCCGCCGTCGGTGACGATGGGGCCGAATGCCACTCCCTTGGACGCGCCGATGTTGGACAGGATCAGCACCACTGCCATGGCCGCCAGCATGATCCCGAAGTAGGGCGAACCGATGTCCGCGAATCTGGCGGCGGAACGTGCGGCAGTTGGCTGGAGGTCTTCGGGCACGGCGCTGCGGCCGGGGGCAGGGGTCATTGAGGGGATCCGTTCGGGAGTGGTTGGCCGGCCTGCCGTCATGGGCGGCCGGTTGTATTAGCACGCGTGCCATTCTCGCACCGCGCTGCGCAAAAGCTCCTCGAGCAGCAGGGCTGACCTGCACAGAACATTTTTTGAACATGTTCAACTGGTGTGGCACACTGCTTTTGAACACGTTCAAAGAATGGAGGTGCTGCCGTGGCGGCGAAGAGCGAACAGACCAGGCAGTTGGTGGCGGACACTGCGCTGCGCATGTTCCGCGACATCGGATTCGAGAAAACCACCATGCGCGCCATCGCCGCCGAGGCAGGCGTCTCCGTGGGCAACGCCTACTACTACTTCGCATCCAAGGATGACCTGGTCCACGAGCTGTACATCCAGGTACAGGCAGAGCACGCGTCGCGGGCCTCGGAGGCGCTGGACGGGGCCGCCGCCCTGGCTGACCGGCTGAAGGCCACGCTGCATGCCGGCCTTGACGTCATGGCCCCGTACCACCGGTTCGGCGCGGACTTCGTGGCTACCGCCATCCGGCCCACGTCACCGGTGAACCCCTTTTCAGCAGGGTCCACGACGGCGAGGGAGGCATCCCTGGACATCTTCAGGCGCACCGTGGAGGGAGCCAAACCTGCCGTGCCGAGGAAGCTGCGGGCCGACCTGCCGGAGCTGCTGTGGCTTTGCTATATGGGGGTCACCCTCTTCTGGGTCTATGACACCTCGGAGGGCCAGCGGCGGACCAGGAAGCTGGTGGACGGCGCGGCCCCACTCCTTGCCCGCGGACTGTCACTGGCCCGCATTCCGGGAGTCAACAAGGTTCTGGACGATGTCCTGGACCTGAGCCGCAGCGTCCGCGATTAGGGAAGAAACATTGGGGGAAAAGATGGGCAGTAGAAAGAGCGTTGTGGTGGCAGGGGCTTCCGGCTTCATCGGCACGTATCTTCGCCGGCGTTTCCAGGAGGACGGGTGGACGGTGCGCACCATAGGACGCAAGGGAGCCGGCAGTTCCGCGGCGGCGTGGGACGACGACGCCGGCATGGTCCGGGTGCTCAACGGCGCCGCACTGGTGGTGAACCTCGCCGGACGGTCCGTCTCCTGCCGCTACAACAGGCGGAACAAGGCCATCATCATGGACTCACGCGTGGGCACCACACGGGCCCTCGGCCGGGCCATCGCACAGTGCCCGCAGCCGCCGTCGACCTGGCTGAATGCCAGCACCGGCACCATCTACCGCGACGCCCGCGACCGCCCCCAGTCCGAAGCCGGGGGCGAGCTTGGCTCCGGGTTCTCCGTGGACGTGGCCAAAGCCTGGGAAGCCGCCGTCGAGGCAGCCACCACGCCGGCCACCCGGAAGATCCCGCTGCGGATCGCCATCGTGCTGGGCCGCGGCGGCGGCGCGCTGGCGCCCTTCGCAAACCTGGCGCGGCTGGGCCTGGGCGGCCACATGGGCGATGGCAGGCAGCGCTTCAGCTGGATCCACGTGGAGGACCTGTACCGCAGCATCCGCTTCCTGCATTCGCGGACCGATATCACCGGACCCGTAAACGTGGCCTCGCCCGATGTGGTCAGCAACCAGGAGATGATGAGCCTGGTGCGGCGGGCCTACGGCGCCCGCTTTGGGCTCCCCACCCCTGCATGGCTGCTGCGGGCCGGGGCCGTGCTGATCCGCACCGAAACCGAGTTGGTACTCAAAAGCAGGTGGGTCCAGCCGCAGAAGCTCCTGGACGCGGGCTTTGTCTACAGCCAGCCGGAGTTGGGGCGGGCACTGCTGCAGATCGCCAAGGGCCAGGGATGAGCCGCCCGCTCCGCGTCACCTTCGGGCCCGGCGCGTTCCTTGCCGGCGCGTTCCTCACAGTCCTGGTCTTCGGGTTCCCCCTGGGTTTCCCCGGCTATCTCTACGGAACGCTCTCCGCGCTGCTTCTGGGCATGCCCCTGGCGCTGGCCGCCGGAGTTTGCATGCGGCCGGTCCGCAATCAACTGCTGCACATCCTGGCCGTCGGCGCGGCAGGGCTGGTTACCGGGATGCTCACGCTCATGTTCATCACCGGGAGCCACTGGCCCGCCATGTGGGGCACAGTCCTGTGGACCGGGTTCTGCGCAGCCCTGGGGCGCGCTGCCGTGTCCGGCCTCGTCACCATCCATGACGCAGCCGGGCAACAACCCGGGGCACCCGCCCCGGCACCGCTGGATCCCTGACCATACGGCGTCCCGGAGCCCTGTCCGGTGACACATGGAAAGCGTCCGACGCCGGGTGGCAGGATGGGTGCATGACTTCCGCTACCCCTGACGCAACGCTGCCCGCCGCAAGTCCCGCCGTCGCCCTCACCATCGCCGGCTCCGAAGCCACCGGTGGCGCCGGCGCGCAGGCCGACCTGAAGACCTTCCAGGAACTCGGCGTCTTCGGCATCGCCAACCTCACCTGCATCGTGTCCTTCGACCCGAAGGACAGTTGGAACCACCGCTTCGTGCCGGTGGACCAGCAGGTGATCGCGGACCAGTTGGAGGCGACGACGGCGGCGTATGGTCCGGCGTCGGGCGCACCGTCGGCTTTGGATACGGTGAAGATCGGCATGCTGGGCAGCCCGGCAACCATCAACACCGTGGCCGGTGCCCTGCAGGAGAACAGCTTCGCCAACGTGGTGCTGGATCCGGTGCTGATCTGCAAGGGCCAGGAGCCGGGCCACGCGCTGGACACGGACCAGGCCCTCAAGGCCCAGATCCTTCCGCTGGCCACCTTCGTCACGCCAAACCACTTCGAGGCGGAGTCGTTGTCCGGCCTGGACATCACGGACGTGGAGTCGCTGAAAGCCGCCGCGGTCCGCATCCACGAGCTCAGCGGCGCAGCAGTCCTGGCCAAGGGCGGGGTCCGCCTGGAAGGCCCGGACGCCGTCGACGTTTTCTACGACGGCGAGACGCTCGAAGTCCTCAGCGCCCCCAAGGTGGGCGAAGTGGCAGTGTCCGGTGCGGGCTGCTCGCTCGCCGCCGCTGTAACGGCAGAACTGGCCAAGGGCGCCACGCCGCTGGACGCCGCCCGGACCGCCAAGGACTTCGTCACCGCCGGCATCCGCAACCGGGTTGCCTCCGGAGCCCCGTTCGATGCCCTGTGGCAGGGCGGCGCCCGGTAGAACCTTCCGCCCCGCGCCGGGATCGCCGGAAACCCTCGAGATCGCCGGAACTTTGCGGCGAACCCGGCAGTTTCCGGCGAATTCGACGTGTTCTACCGCCGGGGGATGTTGCGCAGGTTGCTGCGCGCCATGCTGACGGCCTCGCCCGCCCCGCGGTTCAGGACCACCTTGGACATGGCGGTGGCGAACCCGATCACCTGCGAGCCGGAGATCTTGGGCGGGATGGACAGCGCCTTGGGATCGGTGATGAGCTCCACGAGCGACGGGCCGGGGTGCGCGAACGCTTCCCGGTACGCCGACTCGATCTGCGCCGGATCCGTGACCCGGACGGCGTGGAAGCCCAGCGCCTGTGCCACGGCCGCGTAGTTGGCGTCCGGGACGTCCACGCCGAAGTCGGGCAGGCCGTCCACCAGCATTTCGAGCTTGACCATGCCCAGTGTGGAGTTGTTGAACACCACCACGTTGACTGGCAGCTTGTAGGCGGCAGCGGTGATGAGCTCGCCCAACAGCATGGACAGGCCGCCGTCACCTGACACCGAAATAACCTGCCGGCCGGGATACGCCAGCTGGGCGCCGATGGCATGCGGAAGGGCGTTGGCCATGGAGCCGTGCAGGAAGGACCCGATCAGCCGGCGGGTGCCCAGCGGGTTGATGTACCGCGCCGTCCAGACGTTGCACATGCCGGTGTCCGCCGTGAAGATGGCGTCTTCCGCGGCCACCTGGTCCAGCAGCGAGGCCGCGTACTCCGGGTGGATGGGCTGCTTCTTCTCCACCTTCCGCGTGTACGCACCCACCGCCTTGTTCATCAGCCGGTCGTGCTTCTTGAGCATCTGGTCCAGGAACCGCCGGCTCTTCTTTGCCTTCACCAGCGGGAGCAGCGCCCGCAGGGTGGGCAGCACGTCCCCGTGGACGGCGATGTCGACGTCGGTCCGGCGGCCCAGCCGGTGGGCCACACGGTCCACCTGCGCCGTGCGGGTGTCCGGCAGGAACTGGTCGTAAGGGAAGTCGGTGCCCAGGAGGACCAGCAGGTCGGCATCCTCGATGCCCTCGGCGGCGGCGCCGTACCCCAGCAGCCCGGTCATTCCGATGTCGAACGGGTTGTCGTACTGGACGAAGTCCTTGCCGCGCAGGGAGTGGCCCACCGGCGCCTTGGCCAGTTCGGCGAGCGCCATCAGCTCGCTGTGCGCCCCCTCCACGCCGGCGCCGGCGAAGATCGCCACCTTTCCGGCGTCGTTGATGGCGTCCGCGAGGGCCTGGACGCTGGCAGGTTCCGGGACCAGGCTGGCCGGCCGGAAGGTGGCGGGCAGCGGAGTGGGGCCTGCGGCTTCCAGACCGGCGATGTCCCCGGGGAGGGTGACGACGGCGACTCCGCCAAGTCCCAGCGCATGCTGGATGGCGCTGTGCATCACGCGGGGCGCCTGCTCGGCGGTGCTGACCAATTCCGAATACACCGAGCACTCGTTGAACAGCCGGTCCGGGTGGGTTTCCTGGAAGAAGCTGCTGCCGATCTGCTTGCTGGGGATGTGGGAGGCGATGGCCAGCACAGGCGCGCCCGAGCGGTTGGCGTCATAGAGGCCGTTGATCAGGTGCAGGTTACCGGGGCCGCAGGACCCCGCGCACACGGCGAGCTTGCCGGTGAGCTGGGCTTCGGCCGCGGCTGCGAACGCGGCGGCTTCCTCGTGCCGGACGTGGACCCAGTCGATGCCGCCCTTCGCCGAGCCGCCGGTTTGCCTGACGGCGTCCACGATCGGGTTGAGGCTGTCCCCCACAATCCCGTATATCCGCTGCACGCCGGCAGCCTGGAGTTGTTCGATGAGCTGGGTGGCAAGTTCCTTGGCCATGGTGCAGACTCCCGCGATTGTGGTGGTGTTGACACTCGCCCAATATAGTCCGCCCACCTAAGACAGCCCATTGGGGCCAGCCAGTCAGCAGCACAAACAAAAGGAGGCGTACGACGGCGGCCCGGCAGCCGCCGTCGTACGCCTCCTTGGGAGACGGGCACCTTGGGTGCCTTCCGGACTAAACGCCGAGGGCGTCCTTGTCCTCGCCGCCTTGGGGTGCCTGCTCCCAGGCGTGGCCCTGTTCGTCATCCAGGTGCGTGGCCTTCTTGTTCTTCAGCGCGAAGATGTAGACCACCAGCGAGATCGCAATGGTGATGGTCACGTAGGTGAAGAACAGGTCCTCCCGCGAGGCCTTCTGGAAGGCCGCGCCGATCAGGGGCACGGTGCCGCCGAAGAGCGAGTTGGCGATCGCGTAGCCCAGGCCCACACCCAGCGCACGGATGGAGGCGGGGAACAGTTCGGCCTTCACCAGGGCGTTGATCGAGGTGTAGCCGCCGACAATCAGCAGGCCGCCCATCATCAGCAGGAACGCGGTGAACGGATCCTTGGTGCCGGCCAGGGTGGAGAGCAGCGGCCAGGTGAAAAGGACGCCGGTGATGCCGAACCAGAGCAGCAGCGGCTTGCGGCCCACCTTGTCCGAGATGATGCCGTAGACGGGCTGGAGCAGCATGAAGATGAACAGGGCCCAGAAGTTGATCACGGAGGTGTCCGTCTTGGCGATGCCGGAGGTATCGTTCATGAACTTCAGGATGAAGTTGGTGTAGGTGTAGAACGCCACGGTGCCGCCCAGGGTGATGCCGATGCAGACCAGCAGCGGCTTCCAGTAGCTCGTGAACAGCAGCTGCATGGTGCCCGGCTGGGCCTGTCCGGCCACCGCGGGGGTCTTGGCGGCCTCGATCTGCTCTGCGGAAACGGTCTCCTCCATGGAGCGGCGGAGCCACAGCACCACCAGGGCAGCCACGCCGCCGATCGCGAACGGGATGCGCCAGCCCCACTCGCCCAGGTCGCCCTTGGGCATGACGTTCTGCAGGATCACCAGGACCAGCAGGGCCAGCATCTGGCCGCCGATCAGCGTGACGTACTGGAAGCTGGAGAAGAAGCCGCGGCGCTTGCTGGTGGCCGCCTCGGACATGTAGGTGGCGCTGGTGCCGTACTCGCCGCCCACGGAGAAGCCCTGGATGACGCGGACCAGCACCAGCAGGATCATGGCCCACAGCCCGATGACGTCCTGGGTGGGCAGCACGGCGATGGCGAAGGAGCCGGCGGACATCATGGTCACGCTGAGCGTGAGTGCGGCCTTGCGGCCCTTGCGGTCCGCGTAACGGCCGAAGAACCAGGCACCGATGGGACGCATCAGGAACGACGTCGAGAAGACGGCCATCGCTTCGAGGCCGGCCTGGAGCTCATCCTTGGAATTGAAGAAGTGGGCCTGGAAGTAGGCGGCAAAGACGGTGTAGACGTAGAGGTCGTACCACTCCACCAGGTTGCCGGCGGAACCTTTCAGGATGTTGCCCACGGCCCGCCGGGTCTGGGCGGCCTCCGATCGGGGCGCGGTTTGCTGGGTGCTCATCGGTGAGTTCCTCCTTGTGGTGACATGCGTCCTCCAACGCCGGAGGGCCTCATCAACGGTATGGGTGATCCACCGCACAACCAACGCCGCAGGGCATTTCCTAACACTTCCTTAGGTTTCGGCGGTGGCCCGGGCAGCGCCGCTGGCTGGCCCCGGCCGGGCAAGACCTTTCCGCAGGCGGTAGTCTCCAGTAGCGGGGATGATCCGGATACCGCAGAAAAAGCAGGGAAGATGGCAATGGACGTGCTGATCGTCGAGGATGACGACGCCATGGCAGGTGCCCTGGCCGCCGCCGTCGAAAGCGCCGGACACCACGCCCGGCGGTTGGCGCGGGGCGCTGACGCGCTGCTCTCCCACCGGAACTTCCAGGTAATCCTCCTGGACCTGGGGCTGCCGGACATGGACGGACTGGAGGTGCTGCGCAAGCTCCGCCAGGTCACCGACGTCCCCATCCTGATCCTCACCGCGCGGGACGACGAACGCAGCGTGGTGCTCGGGCTCCGTTCCGGCGCGGACGACTACCTGGTCAAGCCGGTCAAGCTGGTGGAGCTGCTGGCCCGGATCGAAGCGGTGACGCGGCGGGCGGCGCGGGCCGGCGGCATCCAGCAGGAAGACATCATTGTGCTTGATGACCTGGCGATCGACCTAAACCGGCACACCGCCGCCAAAGCGGGGTTGCCGCTCGCGCTCACCGCCACCGAGTTCGAACTCCTGGCCCTGCTGGCACGCCATGCCGGCTCGGTGGTCACCCGCGAACAAATCCTGGACGCGCTGTGGGGCGATGCCTTCCTGGCCTCCTCCCGGTCCCTGGACGTGCACCTCACCGGGCTGCGGGCAAAACTCCAGAAGCCCGGCTTCATCATCAACGTCCGCGGGGTCGGCTACCGGGTTGAGGCGGCGTCCGGATGAGGCTGCGGGTGCTGGGCGTCCTCAGCGTGCTCTGCCTGGTGGTGGTCTTCCTGATCTCGGGCACCATCCTCACGTCCGCCTCCAGGGAGCTGACCCAGGAACTGCAGATCAACCGGGCTGCGTCCCTGAACCGGCTGGCCCAGGTGGCCTTCGATGCTGCGGGCGACGGGGACACGGCACGGCTGCAGCGCGAGATGGACACGTATTCCGGGTTGTACGGCGAGGGGATCGTGGTGCGCGTTCAGGAGCAGACCCTGGCCTCCGGTGGCCTCGATACCGGACGGCCCGACGTGCAGAACGCCTTGTCCCTGGCCCGGCTGAACGTCAGCAACACCACCCTGGAACCGCTGGAACCCCTCGGCTCCGGTTCCCAGCTCATCTTCCGGCCGTTCGGCAGCGCCAGCCAGGTCCTGGGCGCCGTGCTGCTGGACGTCCATGCCGACGCCGCGCGGCAGAAACTCCGCGAACGCTGGCTGGGGGTGGGGGTTGCCGCGCTTGCCCTGGCGGCCGTGCTCCTGGTGGGGGCCGCCCGGGTCACCGGCTGGGTCCTGCGTCCGGTCCTGCGCCTGGATTCGGCCCTGCACGAACTGGAGCGGACCGGCCGCACCGGGCGCCTCCCGGAGGACGGGCCCCCGGAGCTGCGGGAACTGAGCCGGTCCTTCACGGCGATGGCGCGGACTGTCAGTGCCAGCATGGCGGCCCAGCGCCAACTGATTGCGGACACCTCGCACCAGCTGCGCAACCCGGTGGGGGCACTCCGGCTCCGGCTTGACCTGCTGCAACTCGAGTTGAAGACCGCCCGTGAACATGATGCCGCGGAGCGGGCCATCGCGGAGCTGGAACGGGTGGAAGGGATCCTGGACGGAGTGCTGAAGCTTGCTGCCGCCGAGCACCGGGCGTCGGAGGGCTACCTTCGGGCCGCCGGCAGCCTCGAAGAGCTTCCCGCGCCGGACCCGGTGGACCCGTTCCCTGTCCTCCAGGGCGAGATCGAACGGGCAGCGCCGTTGGCGGAACAGGCCGGCTGCCGGCTGGTTCTCACGCCGCAGCCGCAGCCGCCTGCACTGGTTTCCTGCCACCCGGCGGAGCTGGCCCAGATGGCGGCCGAGCTGCTCAACAACGCCATCAAATACGCCCGGGGTGCCACCATCACAGCGGCGGTACGGCCGGAACCGGGCATGGTGGCTGTAGAAATTTCCGACGACGGTCCAGGGCTTAGTGCCGTTGAGCGCGCCTCGGCAGCCATCAGGTTCTGGCGGTCTCCCCAGCATGCGTCGGTTCCGGGCACCGGGCTGGGCATGACCATTGTGGGAGAGCTTGCCGCGGCCAACGGTGGCCGCCTGGTGCTGGCCGAATCCGTACCCCACGGGTTGTCCGCGCGCATCGAATTTCCCGCGCCCCCTGCCGATGAGGCGCGCCCGGGTGCCCGGAGTGGCGGTGCCCATGCGTGATCCCGCTGCCCCGGGCGGCCCTTCGCCGCACCTGCCGCGGCGTTCCGTGCTCACATCAGCCGTCGCCGTCGGACTCGCGGCCTTCATGGCGCCTGCCCTCACGGCATGCTCGGGCGGCGACCGCCCGGAGGACCTGGTGGTGGCGGGCGGTGAACCGGGCGGCTTCTACCTCGAGTTCTCGACGCTGCTGGCAGCGGCGCTTGAACGCCACGGCGTTGCCGGCCACGCCCGGGCCGTGGCCACCGGCGGAAGCCTGGACAACATTGCCGAATTGCGGGCGGGGCGGGCCGCCTTTGCCGTGGCCCTGGCCGATGCCGCCGGGAACCAGTCCGGCGGGGATGCGGCGGAGATCGCCGCGATCGGCAAGGTGTATGAGAACTACGTCCACTGCGTGGTGCGGAAAGACAGCGGCATCCGGGACATCTCCGGGCTGGCAGGGCGGCGGGTGGCCGTGGGGCAGCCCGGATCGGGGACTTCACTTACCACTCCCCGGCTCCTGGAGGCCGCCGGCCTGGGTACCTCAGCGGACGCCGCCGCTCCCTCCGCCGGTACTGCCGCCGTCGAAAATCTCGGCCTGAACGACGGCATCGCAGCGCTCAAGGCCGGAAGGGTGGATGCCCTCTTCTGGTCCGGCGGGGTTCCCACGGCCGCCATCGCCGCCGCCCAGCAGGAGGTGCCGCTCGGACTGCTCGACTTGTCCGCACTGCTGCCGGAACTGCGCCGGCGGTACGGCGGCATGTACGACCGGGTCCTGATTCCGGAGGGCAGCTATCCAGGCATACCGGCGGTGTGGACGGTGGGCGCTCCCAACCTGCTGCTCTGCCGGCGCGACCTGGACAGCGCCACGGTGGAGCGGACCGTCCAGTTGCTGGTGCACAACGCCGGCGAACTCATTCCCCAGTCCACCCTGGGCGTGCAGTTCCTCAGCGCGGAGAGCCTCATCAACACCGCCGGGATCCCGCTGCACCCTGCCGCCGCCGAGGCCTACCGCAAGCTCCACGGCTGACCCGACGCCCCATCACTTTTGGCACTTAATCCTGCGACGCGCCATCACTTCTGGCGGCGTAAACCCAAACGCCCCATCACTCTCGTCAGGAAAGTGATGGAGCGTTTGGAGGAAAACGGCAGGATGTGATGGGGCGTTGGGAGGAAACGGGCAGGACGTGATGGGGCGTTCTTAGGAGCCGGAGTGCGCCTGCAGGAAGCTGTACACCTCGGTCTCGTCCACGCCGGGGAACGCGCCGGGAGGCATCGCGGCCAGCAGGTGTGAGTGCGCACGGGCGGACGGCCAGGCGTTGCCCGCCCACTGGTTGGTCAGTTCGGCAGGCGGCCGCTTGCAGCAGTTGGGATCCGGGCAGTTGGACCTGGCCCGGGCCGTCGTCTCCCGCCCGCGGAACCACTTCACATGCTGGTACGGCACCCCGATGCTGAGCGAGAACTCGCCGCTGGCAGACCGCTCGGTGCGGGCGGTGCACCAGTACGTGCCCGATGGCGTATCGGTGTACTGGCTGTAGGCACTGAACTTATCCGGCACATCGAACACGGCGCGGGAGGTCCAGGCCTTGCACGACGGCTGTCCCTCGATGGCGCCGGTGTGGTCCTGGGGGAAGTTCACGCCGTCGTTCTCATACGCCTTGTAGATGATGCCGCTCTGGTGGGTCTTCTGGAAATGCGTGGTGATGCCCAGGTGTTTGGTGGCCAGGTTGGTGAAGCGGTGCGCCGCTGTCTCATAGGACACGGCAAAGGCATCCCGGATGTCCTCCACCGCGATTTCCTTGGCAGCTTTGGCTTTTTGCAGAAATTCCACGGTGGCCTGTTCCGGGAGCAGCAGCGCGGCGGCGAAATAGTTGGTGGCCACCCGCTGGGCCAGGAAGTCGCCGTAGTTCTTGGGCGTCTCATGGCCCAGGACGTAGTGGCCCAGGGCCTGCAGCAGCACCGAGCGGGGGTCGTGGTCCTGCCGCTGGCTCTGCGTCAGGTAAATTTTGCGGTTCTTCAAATCCGTCACGGAACGGGTGGAATGCGGTAGATCCCCCACGTGGTGGAGGGTGAAACCGAGGTGCTCGGCGATGTCCGCGATGACGTGCTGGCTCAGCGGACCTGCGGTGTAGCCCACCTCCTTGAGGACCTTCTGCGCCTCTGCCTCGTACTCCGGGAAGTAGTTGCCGCGTTCCCGCATCATGGCCCGCAGTTCACCATTGGCGCGGCGGGCTTCTTCCGGGGTGGCCACCTGCTCGTTCATCTTCCGTTCCAGCTCATGCAGCAGCCCCACCTGGGCCTCCAGCACATCCAGCGGAAGCCGCGAACTGATGCGGATTTTGGGCAGGTCCAGCGATTCGTACAGCGGCCCGCGCTGGTAGCGCTCCAGCTCAATTTCCAGGGCGGCGCGGCGGCTGGGCGGTTCGGCCCCCAGCAGCTGGTCAATGCTTACGTTCAGCGCCGCTGCCAGATGCTGGAGCAGCGTCAGCTTGGGCTCGCGCTTGCCGTTCTCGATCAGGCTGAGCTGGCTGGGAGCGGTACCGACGGCGGCGCTCAAGTCATCGAGCGTGAGCCCGGCTTGCTTGCGGAGATGGCGGACGCGGCGGCCCAGCGCGATGACGTCAAGTTCCGCTGCGGCGGCTGAGGGTGGCTGGGAAACGTCCCTGTTCCAGCTTGAAGGCGACATTTCTGAAGAATACGTGAAGAAGTGCATTTCTTTCCATACTTTTTGTCTAGAAAGGGGGTTGAAAGTGCTGAAAAGTAGTTGTCACGGAAAGAAACACCGCACCGGATAAGCCGGTGGGAGCCTCAACGGCGCGGTTCCCACCTACTCCATCCGGAGCTCAATCAAGGAGATCAACGATGACTGCAGCATTTGAGCCCACCCAGCAGACGCCCGAAGAGCAGGCCGCCGCCCTGGAGCTCGAGTGGGCCGCCAACCCCCGCTGGGAAGGTGTGACCCGGGACTACTCAGCCTCCGACGTCGTCCGCCTCCGCGGCCGCGTCTCCGAGGAGCACACCCTGGCCCGGCGGGGCTCGGAGAAGCTGTGGAAGCAGCTCACCGAGGAGCACAAAACCGGCGGCTACACCAACGCCCTTGGCGCCCTCACCGGCAACCAGGCCGTGCAGCAGGTCAAGGCCGGGCTGCGCGCCATCTACCTCTCCGGCTGGCAGGTAGCAGCCGACGCCAATAACTCCGGCCACACCTACCCGGACCAGTCCCTCTACCCGGCCAACTCGGTCCCCACGGTTGTCCGCCGCATCAACAACGCCCTGCTCCGCGCAGACCAGATCGAATTCTCCGAAGGCATCCAGTCTGTCGAGGACTGGCTGGTCCCGATCGTCGCCGACGCCGAGGCCGGCTTCGGCGGCCCGCTCAACGCCTACGAGCTCATGAAGTCCATGATCCAGGCCGGCGCTTCAGGTGTTCACTGGGAAGACCAGCTCGCTTCGGAGAAGAAGTGCGGCCACCTCGGCGGCAAGGTCCTCATCCCCACCCAGCAGCACGTCCGCACCCTGAACGCCGCCCGCCTGGCAGCCGACGTCGCCGGCACCCCCACCGTCGTCATCGCCCGCACCGACGCCGAGGCAGCCACCCTGATTACCTCCGACGTCGACGAGCGCGACCAGGAATTCATCACCGGCGAGCGCACCGCCGAGGGCTTCTACAAGGTCCGCAACGGCATCGAACCCTGCATCGCCCGCGCCAAGGCCTACGCCCCGTACTCCGACCTCATCTGGATGGAGACAGGCACCCCTGACCTGGAGCTGGCCCGCAAGTTCGCCGAATCCGTCAAGGCCGAGTTCCCGGACCAGATGCTCTCCTACAACTGCTCGCCGTCCTTCAACTGGCGCAAGCACCTGGACGACGACACCATCGCCAAGTTCCAGCGCGAACTCGGCGCCATGGGCTTCACGTTCCAGTTCATCACCCTGGCCGGCTTCCACGCCCTGAACTACTCGATGTTCGACCTCGCCCACGGCTACGCCCGGGAAGGCATGAGCGCCTACGTCGAGCTGCAGGAGAAGGAATTCGCCTCCGAGTCCCGCGGCTACACCGCAACCAAGCACCAGCGCGAAGTCGGCACCGGCTACTTCGACACCATCTCCACGGCGCTCAACCCGAACGCCTCCACCCTGGCCTTGGTGGGATCCACCGAAGAGGGCCAGTTCCACTAATCCCCAGCCGCCCAAGGTGAGCCGTTCGCTTTGCTCACCGAAGAGGCACGACGGCGGCACTCGCCCAAGCGTGACCGTCGCGCGCCGTGAGGGGGAATCCGGAAGCGTGCGTAAAGGGGCCCTGTCTCCGGCGTCGACCGAGTTTTGCGAGGTCTTACGCCGGGGATGGGGATAGCACGCGGAGGATTTCCCTTCCCGGCCCCACCCAGGCAAGTCCCGCCGTCGAACTTCCCTTTCGTCTTTAAGGAGACTGAGATGAACAGCTTTACCGATAGCTTCACCATCAATGGCATCACCATGACCGCGCAGCCCATTTGCCGGCAGGACGAGGTACTGACCCCGGACGCCCTCTCCTTCATTGCGAAGCTGCACCGGGCCACCGCGGAGCGGCGCCAGGAACTGCTCCAGGCACGGCGCACCCGGCGGGCTGACATCGCCGCCGGAGCGGACCCGCGGTTCCTGCGGGAAACCGAACACATCCGCAACGACCCGTCCTGGCGCGTCGCTCCCCCAGCCCCGGGCCTGGAGGACCGCCGCGTCGAAATCACGGGCCCGGTGGACAAGAAGATGACCATCAACGCCCTGAACTCCGGTGCCAAGGTATGGCTGGCGGACATGGAAGACTCCTCCACCCCCACATGGCGCAACGTCATCAAGGGCCAGCTGAACCTCACCGACGCCCTGGAGCGCCGGATCGACTTCACCACCGAAGAAGGCAAGGAGTACAAGCTCCGCCCGGCCGGCGACCTGCCTACCATCGTGGTCCGTCCGCGCGGCTGGCACCTGCCGGAGAAGCACATGCTCATCGACGGCCAGCCCATCGCCGGCGGCATCGTGGACTTCGGCCTGTTCTTCTTCCACAACGCCCGCCGCCTGCTCGCCCAGGGCAAGGGCCCGTACTTCTACCTGCCCAAGATCGAAAACCACCTTGAAGCACGGCTGTGGAACGACATCTTCATCCTGGCGCAGGACCTGCTCGGCATCCCGCAGGGCACCATCCGCGCCACGGTGCTGATCGAAACCATCACCGCCGCCTTCGAGATGGAGGAGATCCTCTATGAACTGCGCGACCACGCGGCAGGCCTGAACGCCGGCCGCTGGGACTACATATTCTCGCTGATCAAGAACTTCCGCACCCGCGGCCCGCGCTTCGTCCTGCCGGACCGCGGCCAGGTGACCATGACCCAGCCCTTCATGCGCGCCTACACCGAACAGCTGGTCCGGGCCTGCCACAAGCGCGGCGCCATGGCCATCGGCGGCATGGCCGCAGCAGTTCCCAACCGCAAGGACCCCGAAGCCAACGCCAACGCTTTGGAGAAGGTCCGTGCAGACAAGACCCGCGAGGCCAACGACGGCTTTGACGGGTCCTGGGTGGCGCACCCGGACCTGGTGCCCGTGTGCCGCGAGGTGTTCGACGGCGTCCTGGGCACCAAGCCGAACCAGCTGGACCGGCTCCGCGAGGACGTCACACCGGACGACCGTGCCCTGATCGACGTGGCCGCCACCACCGGAACCATCACCGAGCAGGGTATCCGGAACAACATCGAGGTAGGCATCCGCTACATCGAATCCTGGCTCCGCGGCAACGGCGCAGTGGCCATCCACAACCTCATGGAGGACGCCGCCACCGCCGAGATCTCCCGGTCCCAGCTCTGGCAGTGGATCTACGCCCGGGCCATCACCGACCACGGCGAGATCATCAGCCACGAGTGGGTGGAGGAGCTGCTGGACGAGGAATTCGCCCGGCTGGAACGCTTCGACGGCGACCGGTTCGAGGACGCCCGCGACATCTTCGAGGAAGTCACGCTCAGCCCGGAGTTCCCTTCCTTCCTCACCCTCCCCGCCTACGCCCGCTACCTGACCGAGGCCCGCGAAAAGGCCACCGTCGAGGAGCTCGCCGCGGCCTAACCAAACCTCCGCTTGCCGGGCCGGCACGCCCTTCGCAACAGGCCCCCCGAAATCCGGGGCGCCGGCCCGGCGGCGGAACAACCCACACGCCCGCCCACTTTCGCAGGAAAGTGGGCGGGCGTTGCCGGCTTAAAGGCGCGAACTGGGCTGGCCGTCCCGGAGGAACGGACCACGGCGGCAGGTCGCCTCAGCGGCCCTTCGGCACCTTCCGCACAGACAGGGTGGTGCCGACGAAGAAGGCCAGCACCGAACCCAGGATGACCAGCAGGGCCGGCGTCCAGGATCCTGAGCTGTCGTGGACGAATCCCACCAGCGGCGGGGCCACCGCCGCGAGGCAGTAGCCCAGCCCCTGGACAGTGGCAGACATCCGGCCGGCAGCGGCCTGGTCCCTGGCCAGCTTGATGACGGCGATGAAGATCAGCGTGATGCCGCCGCCCTGCGCGATGCCGCCGGACGTGGACCACAGCCACCATAGGTTCGGCAGGAAAAGCAGCCCCACCGGAACGGCAAGCCACAACGCACCCAGGGTGACCGCCACCGCCGTCGTACTCATGTATTTGGCCGCGAAAGGCACTCCGAGGCCGCCCACGATGGCCAGGATCTGGAAGATCGAGGATGCGGCGCCGGCCTGCGCGGCGTTCATGCCGAGTTCGTCGTGGAGGTAGCTGGGCAGCCATGCCGTGACGCCGTAGTAGGAGAAGGCCTGGCCCCCGAAGCCCGCGGTGAGCCCCACCGTTATCCAGCCGGAACGGCTCACGGGTGCCCGAGGCGAGTCCACGCCGTCCTCGCCGGAGACCATGAACGCGGTGCGGGGACCGACGGCCAGCACCCACACCACCACCGCAGCCACGGCCAATACAGCCACCGCGGCCAGGGCCAGCCGCCACCCCGTCAGTGCCGCCAGCGGGGCCATCGCCACCGACGTCAGGAAGGACCCGATGTTCAGGGCCGCGGTGTAGATCCCCATCGCGGTCCCCTGCCGCCGCGGGGCGAAATCCCGGCGGATGATCAGCGGCACCGCAATGTTGCCCACGGTAATGGCCACGCCAATGACCACCGTGCCCGCCACCACCAGTGCAGGCCCTCCCGCGGAGCGGAGCAGCACGCCGGCCAGCACCCCCACGATGGTCAGCGTCACCGCGAACTCCGCGACGAACTTCCGCGCCGCCAGGGACGCCAGCGGAGCCGCGAGCGAAAAGCACAGCACCGGAATGCTGGTCAGCAGCCCCAGCATGACCGGTGAAAAGTGCAGTTCCGCCTGCATGAGGTCCACCAGGGGTGCAACGGAAACGATGGGGCCGCGGAGGTTCAGGGCCAGCAGGCCGATGCAGGCCAGCAGGACCCAGCTTTTCGGGACGCGGGACAGGGAGGGGCCGCTCACAGGGGCAAAATCGGGATTGGGCGTGAATTCATCACTCCCATTGCTATCACGCTCCTGCGTTGCCGGGGCTCCAGGCGCCCTGGGGTCCGGCCCCTGCCATACGATAAGCGTGACCCCAGGACGTAGGACACTGCGAAGGACACCCGATGACGCACCGCCTTGCCATCCTCGATGACTACCAGGACGTGGCCCACGGCTTCGCCGATTTCGCGGCCTTGGAGTCGGCGGGGGTTACCGTGACCGCCTACCGTGAACCCTTCACGTCCCGGGATGCCCTGGTTTCGGCGTTGGCGGACACCACCATGGTGATCGCCATGCGCGAGCGAACTGCGTTCCCCCGGGAAGTCTTCGAGAAGCTGCCGACGCTGGAGCTGCTGGTCACCACCGGAATGGCAAACGCCGCGATCGACGTGGCGGCCGCCGCCGAGCACGGGGTGACGGTCTGCGGAACACCCGGCTCACCCACGGCCGCACCGGAACTCACCTGGGCCCTCCTGCTGGCCATTGCCCGGCACCTTCCCGCTGAGGAGAATTCGCTCCGGGCAGGTACCTGGCAGTCAACGGTGGGCGTCGAACTTGCCGGGAAGACCCTGGGCATCGTGGGCCTGGGCAAGATCGGCCGGCGGATTGCCGCCTACGGCCGGGCGTTCGGGATGGACGTGGTGGCCTGGAGCCAGAACCTCACCGCAGGGTCCGCCGCGGAAGCCGGCGCCCGGCTGGTCTCCAAGGAGGAACTCTTTACCCTGGCCGACGTCGCAACGCTCCACCTGCGGCTCTCCCCGCGGTCGGAGAACACCGTGGGTGAAGCCGAGCTGAAGCTGCTGGGCCCCGAAGGCCTCCTGGTCAACACCGCCCGCGGCCCCCTGGTGGACCAGGAGGCGCTCATCAAGGCATTGAACGAAGGGTGGATCCGCGGCGCCGCCCTGGACGTCTTCGACCAGGAACCCCTGCAGGCCGGGCACCCGCTTCTGGCCGCGCCGAACACGGTGCTTTCCCCGCACTTGGGCTACGTCACCCAGGAAAGCTACCGGCAGTTCTACGGCGGCGCCCTGGAGGACATCACCGCCTGGCTTGCCGGCTCCCCCATCCGAACCATCACCCCCTGACCCGGAGGGACACCGCATGACCCACACCATCCGCAAGGCAACAGCGGACGACGCCGGCCCGCTCGCCGAACTGGCGGCCGTCACCTTTCCGCTGGCCTGCCCGCCGTCGTCCTCACCTGCCGACATTGCCGCCCACCTGGCCAGCACGCTCAGCGAGGAACACTTCACGGGCTACCTCGAGGACCCGGACGTCACCATCCTGGTCATCGACGCCGACGGGCGGCTTACCGGCTACAGCCTCCTGGTGGACAGGCCGGCCGCGGACCCGGACGTGGCCTCGGCACTGGAACTGACGCCATCCGTCGAAATCAGCAAGTGCTACGTCCACCCCGATTATCACGGGCTGGGCGCGGCTGCTGAACTGATGCACGCCAGCCTCCAGGCGGCGGCAGCATCCGGCGGCACCGGAGCCTGGCTGGGCGTGAACAGCCAGAACGCCCGTGCCATCCGGTTCTACGAAAAGTCCGGTTTCCGCAAGGTGGGCACCAAGTCCTTCCGGCTGGGCAGCACCGTGGAGCACGACTTCGTGCTGGAGCGCCCCCTGCCCTGACCGGCCGGACTGCCTTACGCCTTCGGTTGGTTTACTCCCTGGCCTGCAGTGCTGCCGGCAAATCCGTTGGGCGGGTAGGCCAGCGGCGGCCGCGGCTCCGGCAGGAACCTGAGTCCGGGCGGGAGCCCCTCGATGCCGCCCTTGGTCCCCGTGGCGGTAATGGTGACGCGGCTGGTGTCCAGCAGCACGTTCTCCGCCCGGAATGTCCCCACCACTTCCGGCAGGATCGGGGCCAGGTGCACCACACCGCGGGTAAAGACCGGATCGAACCGCAGCAGGATCCGTGCCAGCTGGACCGGCGCCGCCGCAGCCCACGCCTGCGGCGAGCAGGCCGTGGGGTAGGGCACCGGGCTGGAGAACTCGCCCCGGTCAAAACCGCAGAACAGTTCGGGAAGCCGGCCGTTGAAATGGGCGGCCGCATCGAAGATTCCAAGGGCCACCTGCTTGGCTTCGTCCACGAATCCGTAGCGCATCAGGCCGGTGGCCACCAGCGCCGTATCGTGCGGCCAGACGGAGCCGTTGTGGTAGCTCACCGGGTTGTAGGCGCCCATGTCGGAGGCCAGCGTGCGGATGCCCCAGCCCGTGAACATCTGCGGCGACATCAGGTGTTCCATGACGGAGGCGGCTTTGTCCTCATCCACGATGCCGGTCCACAGGCAGTGGCCGATGTTGGAGGTCAGGGCGTCGACAGGCCGCTTGTCCTTGTCCAGCGCCACGGCAAAGTACCCCTTGTCCGGGAGCCAGAACTTTTTGTTGAATTCCTCCTTGAATGCCGCGGCCTTGTCCGCCCAGTGCAGTTCCAGGGCCGCGTCGCCGTTCCAGTGGGCCAGCAAGGACCTGCCCAGGTAGGCCGCGTAGACGTAGGCCTGGACCTCGCACAGGGCGATCGGGGCTTCGGCGATGGTGCCGTCGGCGAAATTGATCCCGTCCCAGGAGTCCTTCCAGCCCTGGTTGACCAGGCCATGGTCATTGGCGCGGAGGTATTCGACAAACCCGTCGCCGTCCCGGTCACCATACTTCTCGATCCATTCCAGGGCGCGGTCGGCGTGCGCCAGGAGCGGCTGGATCTTGTCCCGGGAAAGCCCCCAGCGGCTCAACTCGCCCAGGACCGCCACGAAGAGCGGTGTGGCGTCCGCCGTGCCGTAGTAGGCGCTTCCGCCCAGGGACAGGCCCGCCGTCACGCCCAGCCGAACCTCGTGCGGGATCCGGCCCGGTTCCTCCTCCGAGTCCGGGTCCACCTTCTTTCCCTGGATTCCGGCGAGGGTCTGGAGCGTTCCCAGGGCCAGGTTCGGGTTGACCATCAGGCTCATGTAGGAGGTCAACAGTGAGTCCCGCCCGAAAAGTGCCATGAACCACGGTGCCCCCGCGGCTACGGCTGCGCGCTCCGGGTGGTGGGCGTCGAAGATCCGCAGGGCGCCCAGGTCGATTTGGCTCCGGTTCAGCAGGTCCTGGAGGCTGGCGTCCTGGATGCTGATCCGGGGAACTCCTTCCTCCCAGGCCAGGTGCCGCTGTACACCTTCCCGGTGGTGTGGCAGTTGCCCTTCCTTGAAGGGCTTTTCGGGGGCCTCGCCGTTCACCAGCGGCACCACGATCACGCTGGCGGCCCATTTGCCCCGGGCCGGCACGGTGACACGGAAGCGCAGGCCTTCGGTGGTGACTTCCGCGCCCCGGGCCCCGATGGCGGAGCCCCGCTGCTGGCCATGGCGCTCCGCCTCGATGATCAGCCGGCCCTCGGACACTGACCTGGTGGTGTCATCTGCTCCCGTGGTGCGTCCGCCCTTGACGTCGAACAAGTCTGCCTGGTCGGCGTCGACCAGCAGTTCGATCTCGCACTCCACCGGCTCGGCTGCATAGTTTTCCAGCGAGATATCGTCCTGCAGGCCGGGACCGATGTGCCGGACCTGGCGGACCACCAGCGGGCTGTCGAACCTGCCGCCTGGCCACTTTGCCCGGCCCACGAAGGTGGCCTCGAACGGCTGTGGCCGTTGGGCGGAGAGCGGTTCGCGCGGGGACCCGTTGATCCTCAGCATCCAGCGCGAAACGATCCGCGTGTCCTGGTAGAAGACTCCGTTCGTGCCTGCCTCAGGGTTGATGTCCCCGGTGGCGGAGGAAATACAGAAGGAGGAGCCCTCCAGTACGGTGACCGAGCCCGATTCCGAGCCGGCCGCCTCGATGTCTTCGTTCCAAGCGGTCATGGAAAAGACTCCTTCTGTTGCGGAAGCTGCCCCGGGGATCGGGGAAGCGTTTCTGCCCCTATCGATTCTGGTGCAACCGGGTACCGTGTGGAACCCCCGGAGGCGTCCTCCCTTCAATGAGGTCGCCGTAGAGTTCCAGGTGCTCGGCCACCATCCGTTCGGCACTGAACCTCTCCACCACCGCCCGGCGGCACTCCGCCCTGTCCAGGCCCGCGGCTGCCTGAACCAGGCCGGCCAGTTCAGCCGTCTCTCCCAGGAAACCCGTGCGTCCGTGCCTGACGATCTCCGGTGCGGATCCGATCCGGGTGCCGACGACGGGCGTGCCGGTGGCCAGGGCCTCGATCATCACCAGCCCGAACGGCTCGGACCACTGGATGGGGTTCAGGAAGGCCAGCGCCTCCCCCATCAGCCGGTACTTCGCGGCATCGTCCACCTCGCCCACGAAGTCCTCGTTCGGGCCGAGCTTGGGTTCAATGACATCCCGGAAGTAATGCACCTCTTCCGGATCCCGCATCTTGACGGCGATCTTCAGGTGCAGGCCGGCCTCCCGTGCGATGGCTATCGCCTCCAAGAGTCCCTTATCGGGTGAGGACCGGCCCACGAAGCACAGGTAGCCGCCGCTTCCGGACCCTACCGGCACTGCCGAGAGATCCATGCCGTGGTGGATCACGCGGGTCACCGGGACGTCGGGGGCGTGCGAGGCTTGGTCCCTGGAAATGGCGATGACGGCACCCTTCCGCGCCACAGCCCGGTAGATGTCCGCCGCCTGGGCATGGAGGGGACCGTGAATGGTAGTGGCCACCGGCACACCGGCCGGCCGGTGCAAATACAGGGGCCCCGCGAGGGTGTGGTCGTGGATGATGTCCACGTCCTGGAGCCCCTCGTAAGCCCTGGCCACGTGGCTGAGCTCGGAAAGGGTGGTCCCAAGTCCGCCGTAATCCGTGGGCCGCATCCCGGGGACGATTTGGACCGGGCAGGTGCTGTCCGCGGGTGCGGCCAGCAGCACCTCGTGCCCGGCTGCCGCGAAGCCCCTTGCGAGTGTGTCCACCACGCGTTCGGTTCCACCGTATGTTGCGGGCGGGACCGGAATCCACGGCCCGGTGACAAGTCCAATCCGCATTCCTGGCCTCCCAGGTTTGACAGGCCGGGCTCCCCAGCTGGCCGGGCGCTCTCCCACCGGCGGGTTGTTTCCATCGGTGTTTTGAGCTTCGAAAGGCCTACTGCTTGACCTCTGCTCCGACTATTCCGCAGTAACGGTCCGGCCACAAGACCCGCCGTGTGGGGCATCTCATAGCGGTCCCCGGAATGGTGGCTGGGGTCTTCAGGTTGTGCAGGTCATGAAGATTGAGATCTGGTCAGATGTTGCCTGCCCGTGGTGTTTCATCGGCAAGCGCCGGTTTGAGGCTGCCCTGGCGGCGTTCCCCCACCGCGACGCTGTAGACGTGGTGTGGCGCAGCTACCAGCTGGATCCCACGCTTCCCGAGCACTATGACGGAACCGAACTGGAGTACCTGAGCAGCCGCAAGGGCATGCCCGCCCAGCAGGTGTCGCAGATGTTCGACCATGTGGCCCAGCAGGCGAGGGGCGAGGGCCTTGACTACCGGTTCGACCAGGTGGTGGTGGCCAACAGCTTCACCGCCCACCGCCTGATCCACCTGGCAGCAGCCCATGGCAGCCAGGACGCGGCCAAGGAGCGCCTCCTCAGCGACCACTTCGAGCATGGCAAGGACATCGGAAGCCGGGAGTACCTGACGTCTCTGGGCAGCGACCTCGGCCTGCCGGCCGGCGAGGTGGAGGAACTTTTCACCACGGACAAGTACGCGGACGAGGTCCGGTTCGACTTCCAGGAGGCCCGGAGCCTGGGCATCAGCGGGGTCCCGTTCTTCGTGATCGACCGCAAGTTCGGGTTGTCCGGCGCCCAGCCTACCGAGACGTTCACCGCCGCCCTCACCCAGGCGTGGCAGGACGCCAACCCCTTGGTCCTGGTCAATTCCACGGACGCCGAGGCCTGCGGACCCGATGGGTGTGCGGTTTAGCACCTTTTACTGACACATCGCTGTAAAGTGTCTATATGCCAAGGATTTCAGCGGCGAGCAATGCCGAACAACGCGCAGACACCCAGCGACGTATCCTCACCGCTTTCGGCGAGCTCCTCTTCACCCACGGCCTGCCGGGCCTGACCATGACCGACGTGGCCCGGCATGCCGGCATCGGCAGGACCGCGGTCTATAACTACTACGCGGACATCGAAGAGCTGCTGATCTCCTACGCGCTGGATGAGACGGAGAAGTTCCTTTCCGACCTGCGCGAGTCGCTGGACCGCCTCGAGAACCCGGTGGAGCGGCTGGCCCTGTACGTCCGCGCCCAGGTGGTTGACCTCAGCCGCCGCCACCTCCCGCCGGGACCTGCCATGGGGGCTGTGCTGTCGCCGTCGTCCTTTGCCAAACTCTCCGACCATGTGGGCGAGCTCAGCGTCCTGCTGCAGGGCATCCTGCGGGACGGCATGGAGCAGGGGTACCTGCCTGTGGCCGACGTGGGCCAGCAGTCGCAGCTGATCCTGGGCACCCTGTCCTCCAGCGCGGCGCGGGGCAGCGACGAGCCGGCTGAGCTGGAGGCGCGCGTGGCCCGGACCGTGCGGTTTATCCAGTTGGGTGCCGGTGCACGGTTCGACGACGCCGGGCGGCCCGTTCGCGTGGCCCAGCTTCCGGCGGTGGCCGGCTGAGCCTGGCGGCTGGGGTCAGGGCGTCGGAGCGGCGCCAGGCATGACGGGCAGCTTGTCCGTGTCCGCGGTGCGCCGGTTTTCCCTCGGGCAGCTGAGCTTTCCGGGTGTCTGGTCCACCAGGTCCGCGGGGGCAAGGGCCTTGTAGTCCTGCGACAGGATCACGTCCACGCTGGCATCGGTCCTGCCGTCCTGGAAGTAGTCCGAGCCGGGCACATGGCGCTGCACCGTGAACGCCGCTGCCTGTCCCGCCGCACCCGACACGACGGCGGCCACGCCCCGGTAGCCGGCGTTGACGTTCGACACGTTCCCCACTACGAACTTCCGCGCGAGGAATTCGTCCGCCACGGACCGGGCAAGGCCTGGCCGGCTGGTGGAGTTGTAGACGTTGAGGTTGATCTTCTCCGCTGGCAGGTAGTCGTAGGTCGAAGCCGGGCAGGATGACACCGGGGTTGGAGCGGGCTCCGCGGAGGGCAACTTCAGCCGGCCGTTAATGATGGCCAGCGCAAGGATGACGCCGGCGGCGATCACGCCGATCAGCAGGACCAGCACCACCCCGTGCAGGACGCGGCGGCGTACGCGGGCGGTTTCGTCGGCGTCCCTGGCCGCTTCCATGGCGGCGCGCAGTTCGGGGCCCGTAACAACGTGGTGGCCGTGAAGGACTGCGGGATCCTTGACCCGGTTCCTAGCCATCGAGTACCAGGACCCTGGCGTGGATTGCGGTGCGCTGGTGCAGGGCGGTCCGGACCGCCCGGTGCAGCCCGTCCTCCAGGTACAGGGTCCCCTGGTACTGCACCACGTGCGGGAACAGGTCGCCGAAGAAGGTTGAGTCCTCCGCCAGCAGCGCCTCCAGGTCCAGGGTGCGCTTGGTGGTCACCAGTTCGTCCAGCCGGACGGGCCGCGGCGGCAGCGACGCCCACTGCTTGGGGGTGTTGAAACCATGGTCGGGGTAAGGGCGGCCCTCGCCCACAGCTTTGAATATCACCATGCAACAGTAGGCACCGCACTGCGCCAGCGAAAGTGGCAGGGCTGGCCGGTGCCAGGTTGTAGCCAAACAGTGACAATGCGCCACGCGCGGCCGGTGCCGGGCGCAGCCTGTGCCCCTGTTTTGAGACAATAGGACCATGACAGCCACCGAGGCCCCCGCCGTATCCGTGCCCGGAACCAGCCAGCCGGCGGCGCCGCCACTGGCCCTCCTGCTGGACGTGGACGGGCCGGTGGCCAGCCCGGTGACACGTGACGTCAAGCCCGGCATCATCCTTGACCTGGTGGCCCTCGCGGCCGCGGGCATCCCCGTCATCTTCAATACCGGACGTTCCGACGCCTTCATCCGCGAACAGGTCATGGGTCCCATGATCGCGGCCGGCATCCCGGCGGGAACCGTCATCCACGCCGTCTGCGAGAAGGGCGCGGTCTGGTTCAGCTACACCTCGGCCGGACCGGGCCCCGTCCACGTGGACCGGGAGCTCGCCGTGCCGGCCGCCTATGGCGACGACATCCGCAGGCTGGTGGCGGAGGACTACGCCGCCCACATGTTTTTTGACGAGACCAAGCGCGCCATGGTGTCCGTGGAGCAGCACATCAACGTGCCCAGCGCCGACTACCTGGCCGAGCAGAAACTGTTCGACGCGGAGGCCATGGAACTCATGGCACGGCACGGGTTGGGTGTTGTCCGGCTCGACCACCACGCACCGAATTCCGACGACGAGGTGGACTACCGGGTGGATCCCACCATCATTTCCACGGACATTGAGTCGGTCCGGCTGGGGAAGGACCTGGGCGCCAGCCGCGCGGTGGAGCTCCTCGCCGCGCAGGGCATTACGCCCCAGGCGTGGCGGACCGTGGGCGATTCCCGCACCGATTACGCCATGGCGGACTGGCTGCACCACAACGACCATTCCGTGAAGCACGTCGACGTGCGCCCGGCGGACGGCATACCAAGCAAGCCGTATCCGGTGCTGACGGCAGCGGACCTGGGGCTGGCGGAAACAGTGATCCACGACGACGCCGGTGGAGCCTTCCTGCGCGCCTGGCGGGACGCGCTGGGCGCCTGAGCCGCTGCCGGGCGGACAGCGGGCCACCGGCCGCCACTGTGCCACGAAACCTTCCGTTGCCCGGGCAGGACTATCATGCAGGTAAGAATGCCCACTTCCACCAGCACGGAGACAACCATTACAGAAGCACCGGTCCAGGACGAGGTTTACTACGGCGCCCAAGCGTCCGTGGAAGAACAATTTCACGCCGAAATCACATCGGCCGCGGCTGAGCAACGCCTCAAGCACCGCCCCGACGTCATTTGGCACAAGGGCCGCTACGCCCTGATCAACGACACCAGGACCCCCTACCAGGCCATGGTGGAAGACCTGCTGTTCCTGCGCAACGTACTGGCCGGCGCCGGCCTTTCGTACCTCCTGGTCCGCGGCAACAACGACCGGCCCGTGGTGGCCCTGGACTGGAAGGACCGGAAGAAGCTGCGGGCCGCCCTGGTGGATGCCTGCCGGGACGAACCTTTCTATTCCATGACCGTGGACGCCAAGAAGAAGACTTCCGTCCTGGTGGCGGACGGAGAGCTCTCGCCCAACCGGCAGGGCCGCATCTTCCGCCTGTACCGGCCGCGGGTGGAACCGGTGGGCGGCTTTGAGTTCGGCGCTTCAGCCGGCGTGCAGATCGAGTTGTGGGCCTTTGAGGGCGAGCAGCTGATCCTCCCCATCGAAAATTCGCTGACCCGCCGGACGCTGCTGCGCCAGGACGCGGTCCGCGGCACCGTGGAGCGGTATGGCCACACCTGGCCGACCATCGAGAACATGTTCGCCGACCACGCCAGCGACATCAGCTTCGACATCGACATCGTGTTCTCCTGGGTGGACGGCAGCTCTCCCGAATACATCGCGGCCCGCCGCGCCCAGCAAAAGGGACACATCCTGGGCGAGGGCGATGACCACGAGGCACGGTTCCGGCAGATCAACGAGCTCAAGTACGCCCTGCGTTCCGTGTACATGTTTGCGCCGTGGATCCGCCGTATCTTCATCGCCACGGACTCCCCGGCGCCCGCCTGGCTCGCAGACCACCCGGCCGTCACGATCGTCCGCAGCGAGGAGTTCTTCTCTGACCCCTCGGTGCTGCCCACCCACAACTCACAGGCCGTGGAGTGCCAGTTGCACAACATCGAGGGGCTGTCCGAGCACTTCCTCTACTCCAACGACGACATGTTCTTCGGCCGCCCGGTAGGCCCGGACATGTTCTTCACCCCCGGAGGCATCACCAAGTTCATCGAGGCTGAAACCAGGATCGGCCTGGGCGAGAACGACGCAGAACGCAGCGGGTTCGAAAACGCCGCCCGGGTCAACCGCAAGCTCCTGTGGAACCGGTTTGGCCGGATCACCACCCGCCACCTGGAGCACACGGCCGCACCGCTGCGGCGCAGCGTCGTGGACCAGATGGAGGAGGAGTTCCCGGAAGAGTTCCGCAAGACCGCTGCCAGCCGCTTCCGGGCAGCGGACAACATCTCAGTGACCAACTCCTTCTACCACTACTACGCCCTGCTGACGGGCCGCGCCGTCACCCAGACGGCGGCCAAGGTGCGCTACGTGGACACCACGATGCGCTCCGGCCTGAAGTACCTGCCCAAGCTGCTGGCCAAGCGGAACATGGATTTCTTCTGCCTGAACGACGGCAGCTTTCCTGAGGTCAGCGCCGATGAGCGGGCCGAAGTGGTAACGGACTTCCTGGAACGCTACTTCCCCATCAAGGCGCCCTGGGAAAAGTAGGCGGCGCGCGTTGCTCCGCCGGGCCTGGTAGCCGGGCCCGGCGGAGCAACCCGTATTAGCGTGGGCCGGGTGCGCCGATTCTGGTGCCGGCGCGCTGTTTGGTGGTCTCCGGAATCCGGACGCCGGCCGCCTGCAGCCGCCGGGCCGTCTCTTCAGGGGAGACATACTCGCCCACGGTGGGCGCAGTGCCCATGGGCACCACGGAGTGGACGATGGTGTGTTCGTAGACGTGCACCAGGTTGAAGGCCTGGCCGCCGTCCTGGCCACGGGTTCCACCCACAGGTACGTTCAGGTCCTGGGTGTAGCAGGAGGCCGAAGCGACCGAGACGGGCACGCCCGCAAAGCTCGCCGTGGTGGAGTAGTGCAGGTGGCCGGCCAGGATGGTGCGGACATCAGAATTGCGCACCACCGCTGCGAGCGACGCCTGGTCGCGCAGTTCCACGAGTACCGAAAGGTCCAGCACCGACGGCACCGGAGGGTGGTGCATCGCAAGGATCGTGCCGTCCGGAGCAGGGGTTTCGAGCTGGCGGCCCAGCCATTCCAGCTGCGCCGGGCTCAGTTCGCCGTGGTGGAACCCGGGCACAGTGGTGTCCAGGGTGATGACCCGCAGGCCATTGATGAAATAACTGTGGTCCACCGGTTCGTCACTGCCGGGCTGGTCCAGCAGGCCCCGGCGGAAGTTGGCGCGGTCGTCATGGTTTCCCATGGCCCAAATGACCTGGGCCCCGAGTTCCTTGCAGGCCGGCTCAACGATGGCCCGCAGCTTTACATAGGCCTCGGCGTCACCTTTGTCGGCAAGGTCACCGGTAAAGATGACAGCCTCGGGCCGGGCCCCCGACGCTTTGACCTCGTCGAACAGCTGGGCAAGCCTGGCTTCGCTGTCGACGATTCCGTAGAGGGGTTCCGGACCTCCCAACAGGTGGGGATCGCTCAGGTGGAGTAGGAAGTGGCGTGGCCGGGGGTGTTCGGCCTCGATGTGCTCCATTGCTACCTCTATGGTCGGTGGGAAGCCGTTCTTCCCTTGTACCCTTCAGTAATATTTATCCAATCAGACATTTGGCAAACATGGGGTAAATCGCCGTGGCTGATGTGGAAAAAGTTAAAAGAACTGCGCATTTGCCGGCCGGATTCGGCCCATCGCCCGTTTATCCGAGCGCCTGTTCGATGGCGTTGGTGACCTCCTCCGAGTCTGGCTCCACGGTGGGCGCGAACCTGGCCACCACATCCCCCTCGCGGTTGACCAGGAACTTCTCGAAATTCCATTTCACCAGCCCTGGCAGCAATCCTGTCTTGAACTTGGTGAGCTCGGAATAGAGCAGGTGCTGGTTCCGGCCGCGGACCTCTGCCTTGGCTGTCAGGGTGAAGGTGACCCCGAAGTTCCGTTCGCAGAAGTCAGCGATGTCGCTGTCGCTTCCCGGTTCCTGCCCCGCGAACTGGTTGCAGGGGACGCCCAGGACCTCGAACCCGCGGTCGCGGAACCTCCCGTACAGCCCCTCCAGCGCGGCGTACTGTCGCGTGAAGCCGCAGTTTGAGGCCACGTTGACCACCAAAACCACCTTCCCTTTGAACTGGCCGAAGTGTGTCCTGGTGCCGTCATTCAGGATCAGCGGGATGGGATAGAGGGGTCGCGGGCTGCGCGACAGCAGGAAATTGCTCATGGAGGGAATTCGGTGCCGGCGCCGGGCCGTACGGGTCCGGAGGAAGAAGTTTTCCTAGGGCGGGGGTGCCGTGGGGGATGGCTCGATCAGGGTGGGAGTTGGCGCGGGGGCAGGTTCCGCCGGTGGAACGGTGGGTTCGGGTTCAGGCGCGGCAGTGGTGGGCGCAGGGGCGGGCACGGGGTCAACCGGCGCCGGCGCGGGGGCAGGTTCGACGGCGACTGGCGCAGGAACGGGCTCAATGGTGACCGGCGCAGGCGCAGGGGCAGGTTCGATAGGTGCCGGCTCCACGGGGGCGGGTTCGGGCTGGGCGGGCGACGGCGGCAGGCTTACGGGATCAGTTGGCGCGGGTTCCGTCGGAGCCGGGTCCGTGGGCGCGGGTTCGGCCGGTTCGGTCGGCGACGGGCTTACTGGATCAGTTGGTGCTGGTTCGGTCGGCGACGGGCTTACTGGATCGGTTGGTGCCGGTTCGGTCGGAGCCGGGTCCGTGGGCGACGGGCTTACTGGATCAGTTGGTGCCGGGTCCGTCGGCGACGGCGATGGGCTTACTGGATCAGTCGGTGCCGGGTCCGTCGGCGACGGCGACGGGCTTGCCGGGTCAGACGGCGCAGGTTCCGTCGGCGAGGTTGGCGACGGTGACGCGCTGGCCGGGTCGGACGGTGGCGGCGCGGCACTGTCCGACGGTTCAGGAGTTGGCGGGGCCGTCGTCGTCAATTGCACATCGGGTGGCGGCAGCACAACGCCCGTGGGCTGGGACGGCGAGGGCGCCGGCGCCGGCCCCGGCACCGGAAGCGGCGGGAAGGGGGAAGCCTGCTGCCCGGCTGCAGGGAGCCCATCCCCCGGGTCCACCTGGAGGGGAATGGTCCAGCTGATGCGGCCACCGGACAACCCCGTGCCCGGCGCATAGGAAACCATGTCAGCGGGGGCCGCCTGGTTCACCGCCCTGAGCTGGAGGAAGGTCCATCGCAGGGGGTTGGTGTAGCGGCCGTTCAGGACTGCTTCAAAATGGAGGTGGCAGCCGGTGGACCATCCGGTGGTTCCCACGCGGGCAATGACCTGCCCCACCCGCACCTGGTCACCGGTGTTTACGCCGATCGATTCCAGATGGTTGTACGTAGTGATGAGCCCGTCGCCGTGGTCGATTTCTATCCTGTTGCCGCCTCCCCAGGGGTGCCAGCCGGCTGCCCGCACAACACCGGAATCAGCAGCGTATACCGGTGTTCCGCACGGCGCGGCGTAATCCTGGCCCAAGTGGAAGTCCCCTGCCGACCCGCTGATAGGACTCACTCGGAATCCGAACGGCGAACTCGGGTTCAGGAGCTGGAGAGGTGCCATCAGGAATCCGGCCAACGGCCTGCCCGCACCCGCAGGGCCAACTGTCAGGGCGGCCGCGGCGCCTGGGTCAGCTCCGCCGATCGCCGTGTGCGGGAACGCCAACGTGGCCTGTGGGCTGGAAAGGATGGCGGATTGCAGGGGCGCGGCACCGGTCTGGCCTGCCGCGGACGGAGCTGTTCCGCTGTCCGATGCCAGGCCGTTGACGGTTCCAAAAACCCCGTCCATGGCAGCCACGGCGGCGGTTCCTGATTCTGAAACCGACCGTGCAAGCTGCGGCGGCCCGGCGGAGCCGGCAGAAAGGTTCACGGCATAAACGGATGCCGCCAGGACACCGGCAGCGGCGACGGCACGGGCCACGGGGGGAAGGCTGTGCTGGTCCGGCTTGCGGTTGCCGGGCACGGAATTCTTACCCAATTTACTGACTCCAGGACGTGGCCTGCCGCGCGTTGTCTCGACGGTATGTCCCATGGGACCACAGGACCGCAGGGGTGGAAACCCCAAAGCTGGACTATGCGGGTTTTTTGTGGGCCTTTAGGGGGTGGGGACCGCGCATCACCGCCGGAGCGGCCGTGCCCTGCGGAAAATGGGCAACAATGTCTCATGCGCAATGTCCTTCGTACATGGCAGGACGAGATCAAGAAGACGTTCTCCGGCAGGGCCGACGCCCCGCCGGACTGGACGCTGAGGCTGGCCGAAGGGGACGACCCCGGCTACCACCTGCCCGGGTCGGCGGTTTGGGCGGTGCACGGCTCCATGACACCCATCGTGGGTGGCATCCGCACGTTGCTCATGCAGTCGCTGCACCCGGGTGCGCTGGCAGGGGTCCACGAGCACTCCAACTTCCGCGACGATCCCCTGCGCCGGCTGGCCAACACCATCCGCTGGATTTTCACGGTGACCTACGGGTCCACGGCGGCCGCGGAGGAGGCAACCCGGCGTGTCCGCCGCCTGCATGAGCCCGTTCAAGGCCACTACCAGGACAACGACGGCGGTGTACGCCCTTACAGTGCCAACGATCCCGGACTGGCCAACTGGATCCACCTGGCCTTTACCGATGGCTTCCTCGCAGCCCACAAGATCTGGGGCAAGCCCATCCCGGGCGGCCCCGACGCCTACGTCCGGGAGTGGGCCCAGGCCGGGACGCTGATGGGAGTCGAAGACCCGCCGCTGACGGAGGCACAACTGCACGGCCAGCTTGAACGGTGGTACGAAGGGGGCGAACTGCGTGCGGACGCACGGGTCAGGGAGACCGTGGAGTTCATCCGCAATGCGCCGCTGCATCCCCTGCTGAAGCCTGGATACCGGATCCTGTTTGCTGGCGCCGTGTACAGCCTCGAGCCCCGGTTCCGGAATATGCTTGGACTTTCCGTTCCACGGCTGGGCCCGTTTCCACTTCCGGTCCGGCTGGCAACCAAGGCGGTGCTCGTCGTCGTCCATTTTGCCCTCGGCGGCCCGCTGAGGCGGATGGGTCCCAGCGAAACGGCCGCGAGGAAGCGCCTCAGACGGCTTGGGGAACCGCTGGCAGACATGGCCTGATCCCCCCACTTTCGAGGCCTGCACGCTCCACATAAAGCAAGAACCCGGCCCCGAGGTATCGGGACCGGGTTCTTGACCGGCGGAGAATGGGGGATTTGAACCCCCGAGGGCGTTAACCCAACACGCGTTCCAGGCGTGCGCCATAGGCCGCTAGGCGAATTCTCCAACTGCTTCTGAATCAAAAGCAGGTACTAGATTACCTGAAGTTTTCCGCATCGCCCAATTGGCTGCTCCGGCGCGGGTTTTGAGCCGGCGCACTCCCCCGCTGAACGGGCGCCGGGGTGGCCTTAATCTGGAAATGGACGCCCCCAATGCGCCCATTCCCTGGTGCACCGTTGAGCTGCCGGGTCCGTTCCGTTATGCCAGGCCACGCAGCTCACAACCTTGAGATTGCCCCAATCGGTGTACATACACATGATCGCGGGTGGGGCCCGGATGCGCAATGGAAATCCCTGCCTGCGCTTTTTTCGGCCACGCACCGGCCGGGCGGCCGGGCGGTGCTGCGGCGGCAGGCGCCGATTCGAGTCGTGCCGCATGTTCGGGTAAAGTATCTGACGGCCCCTCATGTGGCGTCATCCTGTTGAACTCCCCCAGGACCGGAAGGTAGCAAGGGTAGACGGGCTCTGGCGGGTGCATGGGGGGTCTTTACTATTCCCCCACAGGGCGGCATGATGTCAGCCCGGATTGGTAGGGTTTTCTTCGTGACAGTTACTACCGCCCTGTACCGCAGATACCGTCCCGACTCGTTCGCTGACGTTATCGGGCAGGAGCACGTCACCGAGCCGCTGATGACGGCTTTGCGCAAAAACCGCGTCAACCACGCCTACCTCTTCTCCGGCCCCAGGGGCTGCGGCAAGACCACGTCTGCCCGCATCCTGGCCCGCTGCCTCAACTGCGCCCAAGGGCCAACGGACACCCCCTGCGGAACCTGCCCCAGCTGTGTGGAGCTGGCCCGCGGTGGCCCGGGCTCCCTTGACGTCATCGAGATCGACGCCGCGAGCCATGGCGGTGTTGACGACGCGCGGGACCTCCGCGAGCGGGCCACCTATGCCCCGGTGCGGGACCGCTACAAGATCTTCATCATCGACGAAGCCCACATGGTTACTTCGGCCGGGTTCAACGCCTTGCTGAAGATCGTGGAAGAACCGCCGGAACACATCAAGTTCATCTTCGCCACCACGGAGCCGGACAAAGTCATTGGGACCATCCGTTCCCGGACCCACCATTACCCCTTCCGGCTGGTACCGCCTGAGCCCCTGATGGCCTACTTGGAGCTCCTGTGCCGCCAGGAAAACGTTCCCGTGGCCCCCGGCGTCCTGTCACTGGTGATCCGCGCCGGAGGCGGTTCCGTCCGTGACTCACTCTCCGTCCTGGACCAGCTCATGGCAGGTGCCGGATCCAACGGGCTGGATTATGAGCTCGCCGTGGCCCTGCTCGGCTACACGCATGCCTCGCTCCTGGACGACGTCGTGGAGGCGGTGGCCGCGTCCGACGCCGCCACCGTGTTCCGCGCCGTGGACCGGGTCATCCAGACCGGCCACGATCCGCGCCGGTTCGTTGAGGACCTGCTGGAGCGCTTCCGCGACCTGATCATTGTGCAGGCCATGCCCGAAAGCGCGCACGCCATCCTGCGCGGGATGCCGGCGGACCAGATCGCCCGCCTGCAGAACCAGTCCCACAACCTTGGCGCCGCCGAACTTTCCCGGGCTGCCGATGTCACCAACACGGCCCTGACGGAAATGACCGGAGCCACCTCACCCCGGCTGCACCTTGAGCTGCTGTGCGCCCGGATCCTGCTCCCCAGCTCCGAACAGAACGAAAGGGGCATGGCCGCGCGGATCGACCGCGTGGAGAGGCGGCTGAACTACGCAGGGACCGACGTCGGCGCCCCCGCAACGCCCGCGGGAGCAGCACCAGCGCTCCCGGCAACGGCTCCAACTCCCGAACTCGCGGATGCCCCCTCGGACTCCCCGCGAACGCAGGACCAGGCCGTCCAGGACTCTCCAGCCCAGGTCTCTCGACCGCAGGACACTCCAGCGCGGTCCGCGGCGGCCCGGTCCATGACGACACAGCCGGGGCCAACCCGTCCCGCGCAATCCGCAGCCGAGCAGCCTGCACCCTCTGGCCCCGCACCCTCGCCGGCGGGGAACGGGCAGGCCACTCCAGCCGCTGGGAGCCCCCGCGCCCCGCTGACGCCACCGCGCGTCAGCACCAGCGACTGGCCCGTCGAGGAACCCGCCCGCGGCGAACCTTCCCGCGGCCGGGCACCTCAGAACCCCGCCGCTGCCGGATCTCCCAACACTGGGCAGCAACCCCCGGCAGCGCCGCCTGCCAACGCGGCTCCGCAGCCCGAAACTGCACCGCAGGCGCCTGCCAGCCAGGTCCCGGCGGCGAACCAGCAAGCACCCGGCGCGTCCGTCCCGCCTGCTCCCCCGGCTATGGGCGACGTGGAGGTCCTTCGCAGGGCCTGGCCTGACGTCCTGCAGGCATTGTCCAAAATTAAGCGCAGCACCTGGGCCCTCGTTGAGCCCAATGCGCAGGTCCAGGGGTTCGACGGCAGTGTCCTGACGCTGTCCTTCAGTACCTCCGGGCTTGCCGGTGCCTTCGGCAGGGCGGACCACTCGGACAACCTGCGCCAGGCCATCCACAAGACTGTCGGTATCGACTGCCAGATCCAGGCGGTTGCCGGCGGCGCCAGCCAGGCGAGCTCTGAGCCAAACCCAAAAGCACCCGCCAGCCCGGTGGTCCCGGCCACTTCAGCTGACGTTGCCTGGGGCCTGGCTCCTGCGCCTGCCGGGGCAGCACCCACTGCGGAGGCTCCTGCACTCGCAGCTGCCACAGGGGCGCCGCACGGCGTGGATGCGGGGAACCCAGCCGGCGCTGGAGGTTCCAGCGCAGGGACCACCGCCCCTGCCGTCCGCCAAGGCAGCTCAGCCGTCGCCGCCAGCCAGGCCGCGGCACCCGCCGCCGTTCCCTCCGCTGCCGTTCCGGCCGAGGGGCGCCCGGCGGCAGCCGCCAACGCCTCCGCCTCCCAGGGGCCAGTGTCCGGCCGCCCGTCTGTCAACAGAGGGAAGGATGTTGCCCAGCCGGCCACCACGGAGGCCGCCCAGCCTACATACCCTTCAGCAGGGGGCGACTACTCCTATTCCGATGACGACTGGGGCCCGCCCCGGGATGAGGATGCACCCCCGTTGGATGAGGAGCCCCCCATGGACTGGGAGCCCTCGGCGCGTCCGGCCGGCCGGACGGCAGCACCGTCCCCGGCCACTGGAGTCCCCCAGCCGGCAGCCGGCGCCCGCCCGGGAGCTGCCGCGCGCACCCAAGGCACTACCTCCGGCGAGCTGGGTGCAAGTACCGCATCCCAATCCGACACCCCGCGGCCGGACGCTGCCCACGATCCCTGGACCCGGGCGGTGGAGCAGGCACCCGGCGTATGGGTGGTTGGCGACAAGAGCAACGTGGGCGCCACCCCTGCGCCGGTCTCGGTGAATGACAACATCGGGTCGCCGGCCAATGTCCCCCATTACGAACCCGCAACGGCCCAAATGCCACCGGCCATACCGGTGGCCCCTGCCGCGGCGGCCGCCGCAACGACGCAGTCCTGGGCTCCAGGTCCGGGTTCCGGCATCGACCAGGACGACCCGGCGTCGGGAACCTACCAGGTGCCGTCCCCTGGCCGCGCGCCAGTGCCTGAATTCGCCATGGCGGCTGCTGCCCCCTCCCCGGCTACGCAGGCCGCAACTGCCCGGGCCACCGTTGCCCCGGCTTCGGTGGCGCCGCCCGCTGCCGCGCCCACCCGTCCCCAGCCGGGGGCCGCGGCGCCGGCTTCCGCACCTGGCGCCGCACCAAGCCAAACCCGGCAAAGCCTCTACCAGCGGCTGTCCAACAGCCCGGAAGCAGAGGCAGGGCGCGCCAAGGCGCCGGCCAGGGCCGCTGCCGCCCCGGGCGCGTACGTCCAGGACATCCCGAGCGCCGATGATGAAACCATTGAGGAATCGGGCGTGTTCGGCCGGGCCGCCGTCGAACGCATTTTGGGCGGGAAACTGATCGAAGAGCGGTCCCTGGACGGAAGCCCTGTGGCGCCACGCTATTGACCGGATGAGGACTGCCGGCCGCCAGCAGCCAACCGCCTGATCCATCCGCTATCCACACGAAGCTAAAGAGGAAAAAGTGTACGAAGGTGCCGTCCAGGAGCTGATCGATGAGCTCGGACGCCTTCCGGGCGTAGGCCCCAAGTCCGCACAGCGGCTGGCTTTCCACATCCTTGAAGCCGATCCCCAGGACATGAAGCGGCTGGTCGAGGCAATCACCACTGTCAAGGAACGCGTGAAGTTCTGCACCGTCTGCGGCAACGTCACGGAACAGGAGCTGTGCAACATCTGCCGGGACCCGCGCCGCGACCCTGCGGTCATCTGCGTCGTGGAGGAGTCAAAGGACGTCCTGGCAGTAGAACGCACCCGTTCGTTCCGCGGCCGGTACCACGTGCTGGGCGGGGCCATTAATCCCATCGCCGGGGTAGGGCCGGAACAACTGCGGATCCGTGAACTGCTCACCCGGCTGAACGACGGCGAAATCCAGGAAGTGATCATCGCCACCGACCCCAACCTGGAGGGTGAGGCAACGGCGACGTACCTGGCCCGCATGCTGAAGACGATCGGTATCGCAGTCACCCGCCTGGCGTCCGGCCTTCCCGTGGGCGGTGACCTGGAGTACGCCGACGAGGTCACCCTTGGCCGCGCCTTCGAAGGCCGCCGGAACGCCCTGGGCTAGGGCAGCCGCCCGATCACGCGTTTCCGGCTGGTCCCGCCGGAATCCGGCGCCGCCAAGACACCATCTGCGCCCCAAGGACAAGCAGTCCGGCAAGGCCGCCCTGCATCAACAGGCCGGCAGCACCCAATGGCACGCGGGCCGCGTCCCTGTCCAGGGGCTCGCCGTGCACGCAGGCTACCTGGGTCCCGTCGGCCGCTTCCTGCAGCCGGGCCGAAAGCCAGCCAAGGAGCTCGTTGCCGGCGTCCTGCTCCGCGGCCAGCATGACGGACACCACGATGGGGCTTGGGGCGGCCAGCCACATGATGCGGTCGGTGCGGTAAACCTCCGCCGTTCCAGCCGGAACGCTGGAGCATTCATACGCCAGGACCACCCCGTTCTGGCCACGTTGCACGTTCATCGCCACGGTTACCGGTTCCTCCGACCGGACAGCGGGAACCAGCAGGGCGCACGTCCCGATGCCGCCGGCCAGCAGGAAGACTGCCACGAACCACCCCGCAGCCACAGCCCAGGCCTGGTTCCGGACCAGGGACGCCAGCGCGGCCCCCATGCCGCTGAAGATTACGGCCTCCAGTCCCGCAACAACGGCGGAGACTGCTGCCAGTCCACCGGGCTGCCGGGCGAGCGCTGCCTGCACCAACAGTACGGTAAGGACGAGCAATACGAAGACCATACTGCGCATGATCGCAGCGAGGATGATCCGGGTCACCAGGCCCGCGGACGGTTCCCGCCGCGGGCCCGGGTGCCACCGAGCCGCACCCCAGTGCATTGCGACGAATGCTGATGCGGGCGGGAGCAGTAATGCAACCACAAGGTAGGCTGACGCCGGCATCCAGTCGGCGGGCTCGTCCGCACCTGCCGACAGCAACAGAACCATTCCGGCCACAAGCCAGATGGCGATGGCAGCACCCAGGGTAACCGACCAGAAATGGAGCGTGCGCACCGCCAACCACCAGTCAAGTGCTGCTGCCCGGAGCGCCGGCCTGAACACCGGATAAGCCTGTGTTCCAGCCTCGTCAGCGTCCGCTGGCTCCAAACTGGCTGGTCCCCCGATGGGTTCAAAGTAAGGCCTGGACAGTTGCGGATCAGGTAAGTGCCATTCGTCAGCCACGTGCGCAGTGCCTTTCCCCGGATGGGTCCTCCTCCGGCGGTGTCCGGCCTGCCGCCATCTGGTTGGGAATAGTCTTATCGTCGGACAGCGTGGCCGGCGTGTCCAGAGCCGCAACATGCAGGCTTCGCCAGGCTTCGCTCTGTCTCCGGCCGCCGGCGCGCAGAGTTCCGCTGTGTCCGGCAAACGTCCACCGTGGCCGGAATGTGGTCACAATTCAACGTCCCTCCGGGCACGGCGATAAACTGTCCCAAGGATTGCCGCGCCCACCCGGCGCCGGGCCGCCTGGCCTCCAGACTCCAATTGACCCAATGAAGGTACGCGCATGAGTACGCCCACCACCGAAGTGCACAACGCAACACAGCCGCAGGCGGCGCCCGCTGCCGGCGCGTTGACCAAGCAGCTCATTGTGCAGAAATTCGGCGGCTCTTCCGTTGCGGACGCTGCCGGAGTCAAGCGCGTGGCCGCGCGGGTGGTCGCCGCCCAGCAGGCCGGCAACGAAGTGGTGGTGGTCGTTTCGGCGATGGGCGACACCACGGACGAACTCCTGGACCTCGCCGCGGAGGTCACCGATTCGGCTCCCGCCCGCGAAATGGACATGCTCCTGTCCGCCGGTGAACGCATCTCCATGGCACTGCTGGCCATGGCCATCAACAAGCTTGGCGCCTCGGCCCAGTCCTTCACCGGGTCGCAGGCAGGCATGATCACCGACGGAATCCACGGCAAGGCCCGGATCATCGACGTCGACCCGCACCGCATCCGCACCGCCCTGGACAAGGGCAACATCGCCATCGTTGCCGGTTTCCAGGGCATGAGCCGTGCCACCCACGAGATCACCACCCTTGGCCGTGGCGGTTCGGACACCACCGCAGTTGCGCTGGCGGCGGCACTGGAGGCGGACGTCTGCGAGATCTACACGGATGTGGACGGCATCTTCACCGCCGATCCGCGGGTTGTCCCGTCAGCCCAGAAGATCGACACCATCTCCAGCGAAGAGATGCTGGAACTTGCTGCCTCGGGCGCCAAGATCCTGCACCTGCGCTGCGTCGAGTACGCCCGCCGGTTCGGTGTGCCGCTGCACGTCCGTTCCTCATTCAGCCAGCATGAAGGCACCTGGGTCATCCCCAGCGCCGACGACAAGATCACCACTCAAGAGGGAGTTGCCTTGGAGCAGCCAATCATCTCCGGCGTTGCGCACGACCGTTCCGAAGCGAAGGTCACCGTGGTCGGCGTCCCCGACATTCCCGGCAAGGCCGCCGCGATCTTCCAGGTCATCGCCGACGCCCACTCGAACATCGACATGATCGTCCAGAACGTGTCCACCCACGGCACCGGCAAGACGGATATTTCCTTCACCCTGCCCATCATTGAGGGCGCCGACGCCCTTGCAGCACTCCACGCAGCCCAGGACCAGATCGGCTTCGAGGCCATCGAATACAACGAAAAGATCGGCAAGCTGTCCCTGATCGGTGCCGGCATGCGCTCCCACCCGGGAGTCTCCGCCACCTTCTTCAAGGCCCTGTCCGACGCCGGCATCAACATCAATATGATCTCCACGTCCGAAATCCGGATCTCCGTTGTGACCCACGCGGACCTGCTGGACGAGGCCGTGCGCGTCATCCACAAAGCGTTCGGGCTCGACACCGAAAGCGAAGCGACAGTGTACGGCGGCACGGGCCGCTAAAGCGCCAACACAAAGCCGGGCTGTTCCTCCCCTTGAAAGGAGAAGGACAGCCCGGCTTTTGCATGCCCGGGAGCGTCCGGAAAGAATCAGGTTTCGCGTTCCAGGTCTTCGCGGCGCACTGCGTAGTGGTGGCCGGTCGAATCGGTCTCCACCACGAAATGCGAGAGGTCCTCTTCGGAGGCCTGCTCAAATTCGTCGTGTTTGTGCACCACGGGCGTGTCGGCATCCAGGCGGGTGGCAGGACCGAAGAAGAAGCGGAGCCGCTCGGTCAGGCCCATGAACGTGCTGAGGACATGTGCCACTGTTTTCCACCCCCTTCCCGAAAATCGGGCGAAAGTGCCGCCGGGCTCCGTCGGGAGCCAGTGCCCCCATTTTATGCCCGGGGCAGCAAAAAGGCTCCGGCGCAGGGGTGGCGGAATTGCTACCGGGGAATTGTTACCGGAGGGAGCGGTCCTCGGGGTTCTTCGGCACCACGTAGGTGCTGCCGTCCGGCCTGGTGATGGTCTCCCACTGCTGGGTTTCCGCCTGGCGCTGGGCCAGCAGGCGGCGGTTCTCTTCAGTCATGTCATGCGCCAGTGCGCTGCGGTTGGCAGGCCCGAAAACAGCCCGCAATTTTCCGGTAGCGCGCATGAAGCGCTGGGAGGCGTTGCCCTTGTCCGCGGACCTGTCCTTGCCCATGAAGAGGTTCCTTCCACTCACTGTCGGCTACAACAAATGTACACTAATGATTAGTGCACTAACAATCGGAGGGCCAATGACTGCAACGCCGAAAACGGACTCAGAAGCAACGGAACAGGCACACGACGAAGACCTGCTGCTTGAACATCAACTCTGCTTTGCCCTGACGGTAGCCGCCCGCAGCGTTGTGGGCGCCTACAAACCCGTGCTTGAGAAGCTCAACCTCACCCATCCGCAGTACCTGGTGATGCTCTGCCTCTGGGAGGACAGCCCGCGCACGCTCCGGAACATCAGTGCTGCCCTGGCCCAGGAACCTGCCACCATCTCGCCGCTCCTGCGCCGGCTCGAAGCGGCGGAATTGATCACGCGGCGGCGCGTGGATGGCAACGAGCGTGCCCTGGCCGTTGAGCTGACTTCCAAAGGCGCCGCCCTGCGGGAGCAAGCCCTCCAGGTACCGGGAACCATGATGGAACGGCTGGGGTTGACCCGGGAGCAAGTCACCGAACTGCATGCATCCATGATGGGGCTGATCGCCGCCACCTCCCAGTGACTGTCCCCGGCCGGACGACGGCCTGCCCGCCCCATGCCAAGCGACTAGAATTACTGGACGAAAGGGAGGTGTCCTGATGCGGAAATTCCGGATCCTCGCAGCATTCCTGGCCGTTGCCGCCGGCCTGGTCTCGGGCTGCAGCGGCACTCCCGACAGTGGCACGTCCGCGTCGACAAAGCCCCCCCCGGCGTCGGCGAGCTCCCCGGCCGGCTCTGCCGCCCCGTCTCCGGATACAGACACCTCGATACCGGCGCCCGCCCCCGCCACGTCGCGGCCGGCCGAGGGCCCGGGACAGGGAAATGCCGAGCTCGCCATCACGGTGGTTCCCTCACCGGGCGCCCCGGAGGTTGATTACACCCTGGTTTGTTCCGCGGGGGCTCCAGCCGCCGAAAGCAGCCATCCCAACGCCGCTGCCGCCTGCGCCGCGCTGAAAGCGAACCCAGGCATCCTGGCCCCGGTCCCGGCGGGGACATCGCGGCCCTGCACCCAGCAGTACGGCGGCCCCCAAACAGCCACCGTCACCGGCATGGTGGACGGCGTCGCCGTGGATTCGAAATTTGCGCGGACCAACGGATGCGAGATCAGCGCGTGGGACGCGGCCAAGGACGTGTTGGGCGCAACCGGTGGAGCCTCTTAAAGTCATTGCGGCCGACACTGCGCGGGCAAGGCAGGAAGCCCACCTGCAGCGCGTCAGCCGCTACGCCAATCCCTACCTTGCGCGTCGTTCGGCCGGGCAGAAGCACCCCGTGGAAGACTTCCTCTTCACCTACTACACCCAAAAACCGGGACAGCTGAAGCGCTGGCACCCCGGCGCCGGCGCAGTCCTCACCGGCGCCCAGGCAGCCGAGCGGCTTGGCTGGAAGCATTACCGGAGGCTCGACGACGGCGAGCTTGGTTCCCTGGGCCTGCCTGCGGGAAGTACAGCGGCCACCTTCGACCGGGATGCCTTTTTGGCCGACCGGAGCGAGGCGGTGGCTTTCGCCGGCATCATCCTCCGAGGCACGGCGGCCCGGCCGGCCCAATTCGGCTGTTTCGGCCTGCATGAGTGGGCCATGGTCTACCGGCAGGACAAGTTCGACCTCCGCCACGAGTACCTGCAGCTGCGGCTGGGGGCGGCGGGTACGGACAAGGTGGTGGAAGACAACAGGATCCGCTGCACCCATTTCGACGCCTTCCGGTTCTATACTCCGGACGCCATCCCGCTCAACGAGCACTCCCCCAGCAGGGAGACCCAGCGGCACTTGGAGCAGCCCGGCTGCCTGCATGCCAACATGGACCTCTACAAGTGGGCTTACAAACTGCTGCCGGCGCTGTCCAGTGAGCTGGTGATGGACTGTTTTGAACTGTCGTGGCGGATCCGGGCCATGGATATGCAGGCTTCCCCGTACGACCTCGCCGCCTGGGGCTACCCGGCCATTCCGATCGAGACGCCGGGCGGCAAGGCGGAGTACGTCGAGCACCAACGCGCCTTCGCAGCCGAAGCGGGGATCCTGCGCGGCAGGCTGGCAGCGCAGCTCGGGGCCGTCGCCGGGGGCGTGGACCGGTGATTGACCTGATTGTCAGCCTCCGGGACCACCCCGACGCACCCGGACACGTATTCCGGCTGGTCGCAAAGGACGGCCATCCGGCTGCCGGCACCACCGTGCCGGAGCCCGCCGCCGCCTTGGCCGCCGTCGAGCGGTTCGGCGAAGACGTCTTCTTCCCCCAGCCGGGGCCGCCCAGGGTGTGTACGCAGCAGTATGGCGGCCCGCAGATTGCCGTGGTTACCGGGACGTTCCATGGCCGGGATGTCCACTCGACCTTCACGCGTACCGACGGCTGCGAGATAGCGCGGTGGAATGCCATGGGTCCCCTGCTGGGTGGAACGGCCACTTAGCTTCCTCCGCCAGGGCTGGGGAGTGGGAACGAAAAAGGTCCCGGGCGGCCTGATGACCACCCGGGACCTCCCCCCATGTCTTCCTGGTCAGGTACCGGGTACGGCCTGTGCCAGGCCAAGCTGGGGAGCGCCGGCCGGGGCAGAGGCGGAGCCCGCTCCCACCTGCACGTTCACCCAGGTTTTGATGCCGTTGCCACCGAGGCTCAGCCTGGAGAGGTAGGAGCCTTCAGCCAGTCCGTTCCAGTTCAGCGTGGCCGTGGTGGCGGTTCCGTTCGGTGCCACGATGGGGTTGGGATTCACCGTCAGGTTGCCCGCGTCACCGGCGAAGGACACGGCCTGAACCGAAGCCGTGGCAGGCCCGTTGTCCGGCGTGGCGTACAGGTTCGCCACCACGTAGTAGGTCCCCGGACGGGGTGATTCGAGGTCCAGGAACTCACTGGCCGATGCCGTCGCCACCTGGGTGGCTGTGAGGCCCCCGGATCCGTTCGGTGCGTAGACCACCATGTCCCAGTCGACGTCGTTCGACTGCGCCTGGATGCCCAGGCGGGCAAACGAGGCGCCGGCCGGCACCTTCACCTGTAGCAGGGCGTTGTGCGCGTCGTTCGTGGGAGCGTACGCGCCCGGGGTCTTGGTGATGGCGGTCTGGCTCAGGGGTGCCAGCCCCTCTACTCCGACGGCGATGGGGCTGTCCGAGCCGGATACGAGGTTCATGGTTCCACTGCCGGTGCCCGTTGCCGAGCTGAAGGAGAACGACGGGGCGATCTGGGCGTCAACGGGCCGGATGGCGATCGGTGAGCTCACCGTCCGGGGCCCCTTCCAAGTGAGGCTGCCGGTGCTGAACTTGCCCACCGAGGCGCTGACGTTCCGGATGGTGAGGGTCACTTCACGGGTCTGCCCGGCCTTTGCGAAGTTCAATGCCTTGGGCTCGACGTTGACGCTGAAGCCGGGCATGTTCACTTCGGGACGGTACATGCCCGGGACCAGTGCGGTCAGCTTGCGCTTCACCTGGACCTCGCCCACCAGGCTGCCCAGGGCAACCGAGGGAACGTTGAGGTCGCGGGCAGCGATGGTGCCTGCCTGCGGCGCTCCGGTTTCCACGCCCTGCCCGTTGAGGAAGCCGAGCCAGTCCTGGATGCCTGAGTCGTAGACCAGCCCGGGATCAAGGACGCGGGTGGAGTCGATGTGGCCGGCGCCGCCCTGGAAGGGATCGGTGTTGGGGGTGCCGTCGGCATTCACCAGCGGGTAGGCGGTGGTCATCATGGCGGACTTCACCATGGCAGGAGTCCACTTGGGCTGCTTGCCCAGCACCAGGGCGCCGAAGCCGGCGATGTGCGGGGCTGCCATGGACGTGCCGGACATGAAACCGAACTGGTCACCATGGTTGCCGATGGTGGACACGCCGGCCAGGACGTTGACGCCCGGGGCCGAGATATCCGGCTTGAGCAGGTCCCCGCCGGAGGCGAGCGTGGGGCCGCGGGATGAGAAGCCCGCGATCTGCGGCGCGGCCGCCGGGGGGAGTCCCGTCAGGTCGCCCTTGACCAGGCTGACGGTCAGTGCCGGATTCGCTGCGAGCTTGGACTTCAGTTCCAGGCTCTTAGGCGCGTTGACGTGGACGGTGGGCACAGCGTGGTTGTCGGCATCCTCGGAGCTGCTGGTGAGGTTCACCAGGATCATGCCCACGCCGCCCTTGTCCAGGACTTCCTGGCTCTTCGCGGTCCTGTCCACCACGCCGCGGTCGCAGACCACAACCTTGCCGGCTACCTTGGCGGCGTCCAGGGTTCCCGGTCCGCAGAGGTTCGGGTTGGCAGCACCCGCTGCGGCGGCGGCCGCTGCCACGACCACAGGCTTGTCGGCCGGCTCGGACTTCATGATGGAAGCTCCGCGGTACAGCGATCCGTCGGATACCTTCACCGTGCCCACCAGGTCACTGGGAAAGGTTGCGGCAGCCACCGTGGTCAGCCACGGCGAGGCGTGGTTGACCGTGGAGGCGGTGGGACCGGAGTTTCCTGCCGAGGCCGAGACGAAGATGCCGGCGGCGGCGGCGTTCAGGAATGCCAGCGCCACGGGATCGGTGGTGCTGTTGTTATTTCCGGAGATGGAGTAGTTCAGGACGTCGACGCCGTCCTTGATGGCTGCGTCCACGGCCTCGACCGAAGCGGAGGAGTAGCAGCCGCCGGTGTCCGGGTTGGTGTCCTCCCAGCAGACCTTGTACACCGAAACCTTGGCGGCCGGCGCCACGCCGGAGCTCTTGCCGAAGCTGGCCCCGTCGATCACCTGTTCGATATTGGCGTTGCCGGCGGCCGTGGTGGCCGTGTGGGTGCCGTGGCTTCCCACGTCCACGGGGGAGATCTGCTCTTCGGGGGCACGGTTTCCGGGGGTTACGTACTGCAGGAAGGAATCCGCGAAGTAGCGGGCCCCGATGACCTTGGAATTGCACAGTGATCCGTCAAAGGACGCCCCGGTTCCCTGGCCTTTCTGGCATTCGCCCTCGAATGTGGTGCCGTCCGCCTTGAGCATCGCAATTTTGCCGTCGCCCGTGCGGTACGGAACGCCTACCTGGGCCTCACCCTGCAGGGGCTGCAGCGGTTCGCCCTGGAGGAAGGGGTTGTCCGGCGCATAGCCGGAATCGATGACGCCTACCACTACGCCCTTGCCGGCGTTGGCTTCGCCCCCGAACTGCTTGGCCCAGGCCCCGTCAGGACCGGTGAGCTTAAGGAAGTCGGTGGTGGTGTAGTCGGGTTTGTTCTCGACGTCCGGCGCGACCACCAGGACGCGCTTGTCCTTGGCCAGGGCTCCCGCCTGCGCCGCGGTCAGTTCCGCGGTAAACCCGTTCAGGGCCGCGGTGTACTGCTTGGCGGGCGTGACTCCCTGTGCAGCTGCAACGTCGCGCTGCTGCTTGCGCAGATGGGCGTCGTAGGCCTTGTAGTTGGGACTGCCCGCGTCGAGCTTCCTGCCCTGCTGCGGCTTGGTTGCGCCCAGCCCGGCAGTTCCTCCTTCATAGGACGCGGCGGCGGGCCCGGCGAGTACCACGATGTACCTGCCGTCCCTGAACTGCCCGTCCTTGGTGCTGGAGGAAGCGTTTCCGGCGCCCTGGACGTCAGGTGCCGCCGAGGCGGGCCCCACTGCCAGCGAGCTGAGGATCAGGGGCAACCCGACGGCCAGTGCGGCCGCCTTCCGGAGTCCCCCAGCCCGCAAGGGGCTCTTTCCAGTTGATTTCACGTGCAACCCTTTCACGATGTGCCGCCCAGAGTGGTGGGCGCCCCGAATGACTGGCACTGCAGAGGGAATTACAGGTTTTGTAATTAGCTGAGACCAGACTGTTCACAGGGTACAGACTGAGAGCGCGATATGACATAGAGCACATTTGAAAATTTTTCGCCTGTCATACGGCGGGAAACACCTTGGGCACACAAAAGAGGCGCCCCGAAGGACGCCCCGCGAAGAGCGGAGGAAGACTGCCGGGCTACTGCCGGGGAGTGCGCACCACGTCACTGATCCATTGCCTGGTCTTCTCATCCACCGGCCCGGCCACCCGCGTCTCGCGTGCCAGGCGGTCCGCCTTCACCTTCTGGAACACCATGCGGCCCAGGCCGGCGAACACCGCGGCGGCGACAATCGGCAACAACACGGACTTCGAATTCTCAGCCATCCAGCAATCCTAGTGAAGGCCCTGCGTCAACTCCAGAACCAGGCCCACGAACGCCGCCGGGCTCCCGTGTTCTGTGCGGCTGCGGCACCCGGCCCATGGGGATTCAGAGGGATGCGCGCGTGCCGGTAGAATGATAGGGCAAGCTCGCGGAGCGCCCGTCCACCATGTCCCCGACACACCGGTACGGCGTGAGACGGCACCACTCCGCTGCGCCCTTACCCAAGCTCACGCACAGGAGTTGCCGGATGCCCCGGATCGTTGTTGACGTCATGCCCAAGCCCGAGATTCTGGACCCCCAGGGGAAGGCAATCGTTGGCGCTCTCCCCCGGCTGGGCTTCACCAGCTTCAGCTCTGTCCGCCAGGGCAAGCGCTTCGAACTGACGGTCGACGGCGAGGTGACGGAGGAAATCCTGGCCCAGGCCCGCGATGCCGCCGAGACCCTCCTCTCCAACCCCGTGATCGAGGACGTCGTCAACGTCGAGGTCGTCGAGGCCTGAGATGACTGAACTTCCCCTGATCGGCGAAGCTGTCGCTGTCGCGGCGGAACCGCGCCTCGCCGGCGCCCGCATCGGCGTCGTCACCTTCCCCGGCACCCTTGACGACCGGGACGCTGCCCGGGCCGTGCGCCTCGCCGGCGCCACCGCCGTCGAACTGTGGCACGGCGACACCGAACTCGGTGACGTGGACGCCGTCGTGATTCCCGGCGGCTTCTCCTACGGCGACTACCTCCGCGCCGGTGCCATTGCCCGTTTCGCCCCGCTGATGTCCAAGATCATCGACGCCGCGAACTCGGATGCCAAGCTGCCCGTCCTGGGTATCTGCAACGGCTTCCAGATCCTCACCGAGTCGCACCTGCTGCCCGGCTCGATGATCAAGAACGACCACCTGAAGTTCCTCTGCCGCGACCAGGTGCTGCGCGTCGAGAACAGCAACACCGCGTGGACGCTGGACTACGAAGCGGGCCAGGAAATCACCATCCCGCTGAAGAACCAGGACGGCCAGTACATCGCTGACGAGAAAACCCTGGACGCCCTTGAGGCCGAGGGCCGCGTCGTCTTCCGCTACGTGGGCTTCAACCCGAACGGTTCCCGCCGGGACATCGCCGGCATCTCCAACGCCGCCGGCAACGTGGTGGGCCTCATGCCGCACCCCGAGCACGCCGTGGAACCGGGCTTCGGCCCCGAATCGCTGGACGGCATCGGCGGGTCCGACACCGACGGCCTGGGCTTCTTCACCTCCGTACTGAACAAGATTGTGGGAGGCGACAAGTGACCACCGAAACCACCAAGAAGTTCAATATCGACACCGTCGAGAACGCTGCCAAGACCCCGGACACCGAACTGCCCTGGGCAGAGCTGGGCCTGAAGCAGAACGAGTTCGACGAGATCGTCAAGGTCCTGGGCCGCCGCCCCACCGGCGCCGAACTGGCCATGTACTCCGTCATGTGGAGCGAACACTGCTCCTACAAGTCCTCCAAGAACCACCTGCGCCAGTTCGGCCAGAAGGTCACCGAGGAAATGAAGAAGGACATGCTGGTGGGCATCGGCGAAAACGCCGGCGTGACGAACCTGGGGGACGGCTGGGCCGTGACCTTCAAGATCGAATCGCACAACTCGCCGTCGTTCGTTGAGCCGTACCAGGGTGCGGCGACCGGCATCGGCGGCATTGTCCGCGACATCATCTCCATGGGCGCCCGCCCCGTTGCTGTCATGGACCCGCTGCGCTTCGGCGCGATCGACCACCCGGACACCGCACGCGTCATGCACGGCGCCGTTGCCGGCATCGGCGGCTACGGCAACTCCCTGGGCCTGCCGAACATCGGCGGCGAGATGGTGTTCGACTCCGTCTACCAGGGCAACCCGCTGGTCAACGCCCTGGCTGTCGGCGTTATGCGCCACGAGGACATCCGCCTGGCCAACGCCTCCGGCAAGGGCAACAAGGTGGTCCTGTTCGGTGCCCGCACCGGCGGCGACGGCATCGGCGGCGCCTCCGTGCTGGCCTCCGAATCCTTCGACGACACCAAGCCGTCCAAGCGTCCCGCCGTCCAGGTGGGCGATCCCTTCGCGGAAAAGGTCCTCATCGAATGCTGCCTCGAGCTCTTCAAGGGCTCCCTGGTCGAAGGCATCCAGGACCTCGGCGCCGCAGGCATCTCCTGCGCCACCTCGGAGCTTGCCTCCAATGGCGACGGCGGCATGCAGGTCGAGCTGACCTCCGTCCTGCTGCGCGACCCCACTTTGACCCCGGGCGAAATCCTGATGTCCGAGTCGCAGGAACGCATGATGGCCGTCGTGACCCCGGAGAACGTGGAAGCGTTCGAGGCCGTCATGGACAAGTGGGCCGTGGAGTACTCCTGGCTGGGCGAGGTGACCGACACCGGCCGCCTCATCATCACCTGGGAAGGCGACGTGATTGTCGACGTCGATCCCCGCACCGTGGCGCACGACGGCCCGGTCTACGACCGCCCCTACGCCCGTCCCGAGTGGCAGGACGCCGTCCAGGCCGACACCTTTACCGGCTCCGTGCAGGATGCAGGCCGCCCGGCCGCTCCCTCGGAACTGGCCGCCGCTGTCACTGAGCTCGTGGCGTCGCCGAACATGTGCTCCAAGTCCTGGATCACCAACCAGTACGACCGGTACGTGGGTGGCAACACCTCCATGGCGTTCCCCGACGACGCCGGCGTGGTCCGCGTTGACGAGGAATCCGGGCTGGGTGTGGCCCTGGCCACTGACGCCAACGGCCGCTACACCTACCTCGATCCCTACCACGGCGCGCAGCTGGCACTGGCCGAGGCCTACCGGAACGTTGCCACCGCGGGCGCCATCCCCATGGCCGTCAGCGACTGCCTGAACTTTGGTTCTCCCGAGGACCCGGATGTCATGTGGCAGCTGGCAGAGGCCATCCGCGGCCTGTCCGACGCCTGCATGGTGCTGGGCATCCCGGTCACCGGCGGCAACGTCTCGCTGTACAACCAGACGGGCACCACGCCAATCCACCCCTCCCCCGTGGTGGCGGTCCTAGGCAAGCTCGACGACGTCTCGCGCCGCACGCCGTCAGGCTGGCGCGAGGACGGCCAGGCAATCTACCTCCTGGGCACCACGGGTGCCGAGCTGGACGGTTCCGAGTGGGCGAACATGCGCGGCCACCTAGGCGGCCAGCCGCCCAAGGTGGACCTTGAGGCTGAGCGCGCCCTGGGTGAGATCCTGATCAACGCGTCCCGCGACGGCATGATCGATTCCGCGCACGACCTCTCCGAAGGCGGCCTCGCGGCCGCACTGGTGGAGTCCTCGCTGCGCTACGGCGTGGGTGCCCGGATCGCCCTTCAGGACGTTGTGGACCGGGACGGCGTGGACCTGTTCACGGCGCTCTTCTCCGAGTCCCAGGGCCGCGCCATTGTGGGCGTCCCGCGCTCCGAGGAGGTCCGCTTCACGGACATGTGCACCGCCCGCGGCTTTGCGCACACCCGTATTGGCGTGGTGGACGCGGCCAGCGACGAGCTGGCGATCAACGGCGTGGAGAGCCTGTCTTTGGACGCCCTCCGCGAAGCCCACGAAGGGACCTTGCCGAAGTACTTCGGCTGATTTGGCCCTCATCGATTGCTCCGTAACTGCCCTTTTGAGCACTCAAAACGGCGGTTGCGGAGCAATCGATTTTAAGAACGCCTCTAAGAACCCCTTCGCCAGCCAGCCTGCGCCAGGGCAACAAGCACTTTGGCGGCGGCCGGTTTCGCATCGTTGACCATGTGCCGCTTGGAGATTCTGACCTCCGTCCACCCCAGGGCGGCGTACCGTTCTGAGCGGGTTATGTCCCTGGCGATCTGGCTTTCGTCCCCGTGGTGTTCGCCCTCGTACTCGATCCCGACCCTGTATCTGCGGTACGACAGGTCAGGTTCGTTATGCCTGACGCCGTCCTCGGTGATGATCGGAACGTTCAGCTCGGGTTCGGGCAGGCCCGCGCGGACAATGGCGAGCCGGAGCAGCGTTTCCTGCGGTGAATCCGACCCGACCCGGATGAGTTCCAGGGCCTCCTTTGCCTTCCGGAGCCCCCGCTTTCCCCTGTGCCTATCGATGGTTCGTTGCAGGTCGGCTACAGAACAGAGCGGCAGGTCCCGGCGCTCAAACTCCGGCCTGGGCACGCGGACGCAGGCATCCCCCATGGCCACGATTTCATCCACGGACAACAACTCGGCCATGTCGAGCCAGGTCCGGGCAGGAGTTGTCACCGGAAGCCCGTCAACCATCATCACCTCGTCCTCGTAGAGCTTCATGCGGTGGACGATGACGTGGGGCCGGTCCAAGTGGGCTGCGCCCTCCGGACGGATGAGGTGGTAATCGTCAAAGGCCTCGTCCTGGCGCCGCTGCGGCAGCGAATGTAGCTCCGCAGCCGTCACGTGCGAGGCTGCACACAGCTCGTTGACCTCGATGAAGGGCCGGACCCGCGCACCCAAGGGGAGCGCCGCCGTCGGACATCCTGCTCTGATGCCCTTGCCCATGCGACGGAGCTGCCGGTGCCGCAGTTGCTTAGGTGACATCCCGGCGCGGACCGCCTCGGCTGTGGTGAACGGACGCTGCTGAAACTCATCCGGAAGTGGACGCGGTGTCTTCATCGGTCTATAAGACCAAAACCTTGCAGGCTGTGCAGAAGTTTTCCACACCCCCGTATCGATTGCTCCGTAACTGCCCTTTTGACGCTTCAAAAGGGCAGTTACGGAGCAATTGACGGGGGGTTAGTCCTCGCTGTGGAGCTCGCGCTGGCGGGCGCTGAGCAGCTCGATTTCCGGGCGGCCGGCAACAAAGCGGTCGACGGCGGCGAGCACCTCCACAGGTGCGCCCGGTCCGCTGCCACCAGCCCAACGCCAAGCCGGGTGCGCCGGTACTGGCTGTGGTCCCCGACCTCGGCCACCGAGACGTCGAACCGGCGTTTGAGTTCAGCCAGGATCGGCCGGACCACGGAGCGCTTTTCCTTCAGCGAATGCACGTCGCCGAGGAGGATGTCGAACTCGGTCCAGCCGATCCACATGGAAGTTCCTAGCCGATGGTGAGTTCGCCCATGAGGTCCCAGCCTTCGCCGTCGAGCTGGCGGCTGATGATCTTCGGCGTCTCCACGAGTGCCTGCGGCATGTCCGCCATGGCCTTCTTGAAGTGGTCGCTGTTGACGTGGTCGCCGGCGGCGTCGTCCTTGAAGGCCTCCACCAGGACGTATTCGTTGGGGTCGTCCAGGCTGCGGGACCAGTCGAACCACAGGTTGCCCGGCTCCTTGCGGGTGGCCTCGGTGAAATCGGCAACGAGGTCGGGCCAGCGTTCGGACCATTCGGGCTTGACCTTGAACTTGACTACGATAAAGATCACTGGGATTTTCCTTCCGCGGCGAGACTGCGTGCCCCTTCAATGTACCGGGAAGTAACGTAACGCTGCGCCGCCCGGGTGACCACGCCGCCGGCGGCATAGAACCAGTTCGCGGGCCTGCTGAACGCCCGGATCCGCAGCCACACCTCGCCCTGGCCGTTGATCTCCACTTCAAAGGATTCCTCCCCGCGCGCAGGGTGGCCGGGAAGTGTCCCGTAACCGAAGCCGGCGGATTGGGGCACCCCGTCAGGGGCGGGTTCATGGACCCACACCACTTGGCAGGGTGCGGGCAGGCGGAAGGGCCCGACGCCGAATCCGCTCACCACGTGTGCCCCGGGCACGGCCCGCGGTGAGTCGGCACGGACCCGAAGCCCTGCCCGCCGCTGCAGTTCCCAGGTGAGGATGCCGTCCGACACGCGGAGGTAAGTGTCCAGCCCGGCGCCCAGGCGGACCTCTTCCAGGACCCGGGCGTACCCCTCGGGGGCGCTGCCCTGTTCGGTGCTTCCCACTCCCGGGTATTCGAGCCGGGCAGCCGCCTTGTCAGTCATTGCTGCCTCCGTTCCCCAGGCGCGCCCATCCCAGTTGTTCCTGCTGTTTCCGGCTCAGCCCGGCCACCACGAGGTCGTACGAGTCCTCCACCATGTCCCGGATCATCCCGTCCGGCAGCGATCCGTCGAGGCGGACACCGTTCCAGTGGGTCTTGTTCATGTGCCACGCGCCGGTGATCGCCGGATGGACTGCCCGCAACTGCACGGCAAGGGCGGGGTCGCATTTCAGGTTCACGTAGAAGTCGTCCTCGTCCATGGATGACAGGGCAAACAGCTTCGCCTCGTGGCGGGCGCCGCCGGCGATGTGGGACCGGACCTTGAAGACCGACGTTTCCGGTCCGAACGGAAAATCCTCGTAGGCGCCGGGAAACGAAAGGCAGATTGTCCGCAGCGAGTTGGGGTCCATGAGGGAAGCCTATAAAGCGTGCGTGGACGGTGCTAGTCTGCGAGGATGTCACGCGACCAGGGAGCCATTCCTGTTCTGGATCTGGGTTCCGCACGGCAGCCGTACGGATCCTTCAGCCCGGAATTCATCGAGCAACTGCGGCATGCCACCCATGACGTGGGCTTCTTCCAGATCACCGGCTACGGCGGGCGGCCCGGCCAGGCCGAAGAGCTGCTGGACCTCGTGCGGGACTTCTTCAACCTTCCCCTTGCGGAGCGGATGAAGCTGGACAACCGCCTGTCCCCGCACTTCCGCGGCTACACCCGTATGGGTACGGAGGTGACCCAGGGCAGGGCGGACGCGCGGGAGCAGATCGACTATTCCCCCGAGCGCGGCCCGGTGGCCGACTACCCGGAGGACCAGCCCTACTGGCTGCTGCAGGGGCCCAACCTCTGGCCGGACGAAGCGTTCCCCGGGCTCAAGCCCGCCGCCATGGAATGGGCTGACCTCATGTCGGAGGTAGGGATGGAACTGCTGCGGGCCATCGCGGTTTCGCTCCAGTTGCCGGAGGACTACTTCGATGAACCCTTCCGGGACACCCCGGCATGGATGGGCAAGCTGGTGCACTACGTGGGCGGCGTGGTGGAAGAAGCCGGCGACCAGGGCGTCGGGTCCCACGCCGATTACGGGTTCGTGACGCTCCTGCTGCAGGACGGCGTCGGCGGCCTTGAAGTCCTGCCGCCCGGCACCAGCGAATGGCTGCAGGTGGAGCCCCTGCCCGGCGCGCTGGTGGTGAACCTGGGCGAGATGCTGGAAGTGGCCACCGAGGGTTACCTGGCGGCCACCATCCACCGCGTCCAGGCCCCGCCGCCGGGCGTGGACCGCTACTCGGTGCCGTTCTTCTGGTCGCCGCGGCTGGACGCCGTCATCGATCCCGTCCCCCTGGCACCTGAACTGAAGGCGGCGGCCCGCGGCATCACGGACGATCCCGCCAACCCGCTCCTGGCATCCTTCGGCCTGAACATGCTCAAGGGGCGCATGCGTGCGCACCCGGACGTGACCGAACGGCACTATCCCGAATTGTTGAAGCGCCCGGGTTAGGCCCTAAAGCCCGTACTTCCAGGCAACCTGGGCAGGGCAGGCATTCATCACCACGTCGAGGCCGGCCGCCTTGGCACGCTCCGCGGCCGCCTCATCAATGACGCCCAACTGCAGCCACACGGCTTTGGCGCCCACGGCAATGGCCTGGTCAACCACGCTGCCCACCTTTTGCGAATTCACGAAGCAATCCACGACGTCGATGGGCTGCTTTTCCGCCGGAATGTCGGCCAGGGTGCGGTACCCCGGTTCGCCGTGGACCGCATCTCCTGGCAGGTTGACGGGGATGATGTCCATGCCCAGCCGGTCGCGGATCAACAGCGACACATCATAGGCTGAGCGCCACTGGTTGGTGGTCAGGCCCACGATGGCCCACCGTCCCTTGGTTCGCATAAGCCGTTCAATGACTGCAGGATCGTTCGTGTGGCCCATGGGAACAGCCTACGCTCCCAGCCTGAAGGGTGAGTCGATCGAATAAACGAGTGATTTCCGGCGCCTGTGGACGTTGTGAATGAATATTACGCGGCGCACACGAGAGTTTGCTCTCGCCGATTCATTGCTGTGTAGTGGTCATTGACCATCCCGAGCGGCCGAGAGACCTGGATCGATGACGCCGCAGCAACCCTGGTCGCCGGACGCGCCCCAACGCCCCGGCGATGGCAAGGACCGCAGCCGCGGGTACCGGAACTGACCACTCCGGACGGCTGCCTCCGTAGGGTGCTACTGCCAGGACCGATGGAGTGATCCTATGACCGCAGTTTTGTCGCCCCGGCCTGCCGGGACGGACCCCGCCCACGCGCCTGCCCTCGCCGTATCCTTCAGGAACCTGCGCCGCACATTCGGTACCGGTTCCGCGGCCCACACCGTCCTGCGGGATGTGACCTTCGATGTAGCAGCGGGCGAGGTGCTGGCCATCCTGGGGCCCTCCGGTTGCGGAAAGTCCACCCTCCTGCGCGCCACGGCCGGCCTGGACTACCCAAGTGCCGGTTCAGTGGTTATCGATGAGACCCCCGTCCACGGCATCGACCCCCGCTGCGCCTTCGCCTTCCAGGAACCCCGCCTGCTGCCCTGGCACACTTTGCAGGCAAACGTCGCCATTGGCCTGCGGGCCGGGTCCAGCGCCAAGGAGGGCAAGGCCAAGGTGGCACGGCTCCTGGAACTCGTGGGGCTCCAGGATTTTGCCAAGCACCGCCCCCGCGAAGTGTCCGGCGGCATGGCGCAGCGCGCATCGCTGGCCCGTGCCCTTGCCCGGAATCCCGGCGTCCTGCTGCTCGATGAGCCGTTCGGCGCGCTGGACGCCCTCACCCGCATCAAGATGCAGGACCTGCTCCTGGACATCCACCGGGCAGAGCCCACCACGGTCCTGCTGGTCACCCACGACGTTGACGAGGCCCTGCAGCTCGCCGACCGCATCATCGTCCTTGGCCCTGATGAGGCAGGCCAGGGCGCCACCATCACCAGGACCATTGAGGTTCCCGGCAGCCGGCCGCGCGAGCGTGCCTCCGCCGAACTCGCGCTCATGCGCAGTTCACTGCTGGAGACGCTGGGCGTCGACGGGCACTGAACGTCCGTCGCCCTGACCGGGACCGCCGCGGGCCCCGGTTGGCGCGTGCCGTCGTCGTCCTTCACGCTCCCCTCCCCGGCGCCCTGCAGGCCACCCCTTCTCCGCACCGTTCCATCACCCGCTTCCAAAGGAAACCCATGCCGCACGCATTGCCCATCACCCGCCGTTCAGTCCTTGGCGCAGCAGCCCTCGCTGCCTCCGCGGTCCTGGCGCTCACCGGCTGTGTCGCCGGGGAAGGCTCCGCCGGCAGCGCGGCTGCGGCCGGCAGCAACAAAGGCGGCACCCTCAACATCGACTTCGCCACGTACAACCCGCTGAGCCTGGTAATCAAGAAGCAGGGCTGGCTCGAAGCCAGCCTCAAGGACCAGGGCGTCACCGTGAACTGGGTGCAGTCCGCCGGCTCCAACAAGGCGAACGAATCCCTCCGCTCCGGCGCCATCGATGTTGGGTCCACGGCAGGATCCGCCGCACTCCTGGCCCGGGCCAACGGTTCGGAAATCAAAACCATCGACATCTTCTCGCAGCCCGAGTGGGCAGCCCTGGTGGCTCCGGCCGGCTCGGACATCACCTCCGTGGCCGACCTCAAGGGCAAGTCCGTGGCCGCCACCAAGGGCACAGACCCCTACTTCTTCCTCCTCCAGGCCCTCGAGCAGGCCGGCCTCAAGCCCGGGGACGTGACGGTCCAGAACCTGCAGCACGCCGACGGCCGCACCGCCCTCGAAAACGGGTCGGTCCAGGCCTGGTCCGGGCTGGACCCGATCATGGCGGGTGCCGAGCAGAAAGGCGCCAAGCTCTTCTACCGAAACCTGGACTTCAACACCTACGGCTTCCTCAACGCCACCGAATCGTTCCTGAAGAACAAGCCTGAACTGGCCCAGGCCGTGGTGAACGCCTACGAAAAGGCCCGCGCCTGGGCCGCGCAGAACCCGGACCAGACAGCCCAGATCCTGGCCGACGTCGCCGGCCTGGACACTTCCGTCGCCAAGACCGTGGTCCTGGAGCGGAGCAACCTGGACGTCAACCCGGCACCGGGGGACGCACAGCGCAAAGTGTTGGAGAAGATCGGGCCCACCTTCGTGGAAACCGGCGACGTCAAGACGCAGAAGCAGATTGACGACGCCGTGGGCTCCCTTCTCGACGACTCGCTGGTGAAGAAGGCTGACCCGTCAGCCATCAAGGCCTCCTGATGAGCCATCAGGGACAGCCGACGACCACCAGCGGCAGTGTTGCGGACGGGCGCGCTGCAGCCGCCACCGCAACCGCGGCAGACGCCGCCCAGACGGGTGCCGGCACGGCACCCGCTCCGGCACCGGGATGGTCTCCCGCCGGAGTCCGCTCCAGGAACTGGGCGCGTCTGCCCCTTGGCCTGATCATTCCCGCAGCACTGCTGGCAGCATGGCAGGTGGCCTCGACGAACGGCATGTTCACCGTGGTCCAGCTGCCTCCGCTCGCCATGGTGCTGGCTGCAGCGGGCGAGCTCGTGGAACGCGGAGAGCTGGGCACCCACATCGCCATCTCCACCCAGCGGGTCCTCATCGGGTTCCTGGTTGGGGCGGCCCTGGGCCTGGTCCTTGGCGCCACCGTGGGCCTGTCCAAACTCGCCGACGCCCTGCTGGCACCCACCATCGGCGCCTTGCGCGCGGTTCCGTCGCTCGCCTGGGTGCCGCTGCTGATCCTGTGGATGAAGATCGGCGAGGACTCCAAGGTCACCCTCATCATCATCGGCGCGTTCTTCCCGGTGTTCACCACCGTGTCCCTGGCACTGCGCCATGTGGACCGCAACCTGGTGGAGGCAGCCCGCGCGTTCGGACTGAACGGGGTGCGGCTGCTGACCACGGTGCAGCTGCCCGCCGTCGTCCCCGCAGTGTTCTCGGGGCTGCGCCTGGCCCTGGCCCAGGCGTGGCTGTTCCTGGTGGCGGCAGAACTGATCGCCTCTTCCATGGGCCTGGGCTTCCTGCTCATCGACTCGCAGAACAACGGCCGCACCGACCGGCTGCTCCTGGCCATCGTGATGCTGGCCGTGATTGGAAAGATTACCGACGCCCTCCTGGGCCTGGCCGAAAAGTGGGCGGTGAAACGATGGGCGTGAGCACCACCGAAACAATGGACCTGAACGCGGGGGTGCACCCGGACAACGTTGCCTTCTGGGAGCAGCAGGCGCTGCGCCTGGACTGGGAGACCCCATGGCACACGGCGCACCGCTGGATCCCGGCAGACGCGGAGGCGGGCCGCGGCCCGGAGATCACCTGGTTCGAGGGCGGCAAGCTTAATGTGGCCGCCAACTGCGTCGACCGGCATGTTGCTGCCGGCCGCGGCACCAAGGTGGCCCTCCACTTCGAAGGCGAGCCGGGCGACCGCCGCTCCATCACCTATGCCGAACTCCAGCGCGAGGTGTCCAAGGCAGCCAACGCCCTCCTGGCCCTGGGCATCACCAAGGGTGACCGGGTGGTCATCTACCTCCCGGTCATCCCCGAGACGGTCATCATCACGCTGGCCGTGGCCCGGATCGGTGCCATCCACTCCCTGGTGTTCGGCGGGTTCTCCGCCGAGGCACTGAAGTTCCGGGTGGAGGACACCGGCGCCAAGCTCCTGGTCACCACCGACGGCCAGTTCCGCCGCGGCGTGGCCGTTCCCGTGAAGGACAACGCGGATGCTGCCGTCGCCGGGGACAATGCCATCGAGAACGTCCTGGTGGTCAACCGCACCACCCCGGCAGCGGACCTGGCAACAGTCCCCATGACGGAAGGCCGCGACGTGTGGTGGCATGACGTCGTCGGGAACGCCGCTGACGCGCACGTGCCGGAAGCGTTCGACGCCGAATCGCCGCTGTTCATCATGTACACCTCCGGGACCACCGGCAAGCCCAAGGGCCTGGTGCACACCTCCGGCGGCTACCTGACGCAGGCCTCGTGGAGTTTCGAGCACCTCTTCAGCAACCCGGACCCTGCGCTGCGGGACCAGGACGTGCACTGGTGCACGGCCGATCTCGCCTGGGTCACGGCACACACCTACGAAATCTACGGGCCGCTGTCCAACGGCGTCACGCAGGTCATCTTCGAGGGCACGCCCAACACGCCTCATCCGGGCCGGCATTTCGAAATCATCGAGCGCTACGGCGTGACGCAGTACTACACCGCGCCCACGCTGGTCAGGTCCCTCATGGGCTGGTTCCCGGACGGCGTCCCGGACACTTATGACCTGTCCTCCATCCGCCTGCTGGGCACCGTGGGCGAAGCGGTCAACCCGGAGGCCTGGCGCTGGCTGCGGGAGAACGTGGGCGCCGGCACCGTTCCCATGGTGGACACGTGGTGGCAGTCTGAAACCGGCGCCACCATCCTCTCCCCCTCTCCCACAGACGCCAGCTTCAAGCCTGGCTGCGCTGCCCGCCCGCTGCCGGGGGTCAGCACCAGGATCGTGGACGACGGCGGCACTACCGTTGCGCCGGGTGTCCAGGGAAACATCGTGGTTGACTCCCCCGGGCCCGCCATCGCGCGGACCGTCTGGGGCAACCCCCGGCGCTATTTCGATTCGTACTGGAGCAAGTACGCGGACCGGGGCTGGTTCCTGGCCGGCGACGGCGCCAAGTACGATGCCGACGGCGACATCTGGATCCTGGGCCGCGTGGATGACACCCTGAACGTCTCCGGCCACCTGCTCTCCACCATCGAGATCGAATCCGCCCTGGTTTCGCACCCGGACGTCGTGGAGGCCGGCGTCTGCCCGGTGGCGGATCCGAAGACCGGGCACGCGGTGGTTGCCTTCGTCGTGCTGAAGGCCGGGGCCCCGGCAGACTGTAGCGACGGGCTCCGGAACCACGTGGCCAAGGAGATCGGCCCCATCGCCAAGCCGCGCGACGTCGTCGTGGTTCCCGATGTCCCCAAGACCCGCAGCGGCAAGATCATGCGCCGGCTGCTCACCCAGCTGTTCGAAGGAACGACCCTGGGCGACACCACCTCACTCCAGAACGAGCCGGCCATCGCCGGCATCCAGGACGTCCTGCGCCAGCGGGCCCTAACGAAGGAAGAATCATGACAGACACCAGCAACGTCGCACGTCTCTCCGAGCCCCTCAAATTCGCCTACTGGGTGCCCAACGTCTCCGGCGGCCTGGTGGTATCCACCATCGAGCAGCGCACCGGCTGGGACTTCGAGTACAACAGGAAGCTGGCGCGCATCGCCGAGGAATCCGGCTTCGAGTACGCCCTGACCCAGACCCGGTACGCCGCCTCCTACGGCGCGGACAAGCAGCACGAGGCAACCTCGTTCAGCCTGGCCCTGCTGGCCGCCACGGAGCGCCTCAAGGTGATCGCCGCCGTCCACCCGGGCATGTGGCACCCCGGCGTGCTGGCGAAGTACATCATCACCGCGGACCACATCTCCAACGGCCGCGCTGCTGTAAACATCGTTTCCGGCTGGCTGAAGAGCGAGTTCACCAACTTCGGCCTGGAGTGGCTGGAGCACGACGAACGCTACGTCCGCACGGAGGAATTCATCAGCGTACTGCGCGGCCTGTGGACCGAGCAGGAATACAGCCAGTCCGGCAAGTACTACAACATCACCGACTTCACCCTGAACCCCGCCCCGGTGGACGTCCCCGGCCGCGCCCACCCGGAGATCTTCTTCGGCGGCAACTCGACGGCGGCCCAGGCCACTGCAGGCCGCGTGGCGGACTGGTACTTCTCCAACGGCAAGGACCTGGAGAGCTTCAAGGAGAACATCGCCGGCGTCGTCGCCTCGGCCGGTGAAGCCCGCCGCGGCACTCCGGGCCAGCTGGCCGCTCCCCGGTTCGGGCTGAACGGCTTCGTCATTGCCCGCGACTCCGAAAAGGAAGCCAGGGACACCCTGCGTGAGATCGTGGAGAAGGCACACAAGCCGGCCGTCCAGGGTTTCCGCGACGCCGTCCAGGAAGCCGGCGCGTCCACCAAGGACGGCAAGGGCATGTGGGCCGACTCCACGTTCGAGGACCTGATCCAGTACAACGACGGCTTCAAGACCCAGCTGATCGGCACCCCGGAGCAGATCGCTGAGCGGATCGTCGAGTACAAGAAGATCGGCGTGAACCTCTTCCTGACCTGCTACCTGCACTTCCAGGAAGAGGTGGCAGCGTTCGGCCGGGACATCCTGCCGATCGTCCGCGAGCTGGAAGCAGACCTTGCCCGGAAGAACGGCACGGAGCTCGACCTGTCCCAGGCCCCGGTTGCCGGTGAGGCGGTGGCTGTCTGATGGCTGAACGCACCTTCGGTTTCCGCACCCGCGCCCTGCACGCCGGCGGGACCCCCGACGCCGAGCACGGCGCCCGCGCCGTCCCCATCTACCAGACCACGTCCTTCGTCTTCAAGGACACCAACGACGCCGCCAACCTGTTCGCCCTGCAGAAGTACGGCAACATCTATTCCCGCATCGGCAATCCCACGGTGGCGGCCTTCGAAGAGCGCATCGCGTCCCTGGAAGGCGGCATCGGAGCGGTCGCGACGTCCTCGGGCATGGCAGCGGAGTTCATCACCTTCGCCGCGCTGACCCAGGCGGGCGACCACATCGTTGCAGCCTCCCAGCTGTATGGCGGCACCGTGACCCAGCTGGACGTGACCCTGCGCCGGTTCGGCGTGGACACCACCTTCGTCCCCGGCACGGACCCCGCGGACTACGCCGCGGCGGTCCGGGACAACACCAAGGCGATCTTCGTGGAGGTGGTGGCCAACCCGTCGTCGGAGGTCCAGGACCTGGCGGGGCTGGCAAAGGTGGCGCACGACGCCGGCATCCCCCTGGTGGTCGACGCCACCTTGAGCACGCCGTACCTGGTGCGGCCCATCGAGCACGGCGCCGACATCGTGATCCACTCGGCCACGAAGTTCCTGGGCGGCCACGGCACCACCCTGGGCGGCGTGGTGGTGGAAAGCGGCCGGTTCAACTGGGGCAACGGCAAGTTCCCCACCATGACCGAGCCCGTGGCTTCCTACGGCAACGTCTCCTGGTGGGGCAACTTCGGGGAATACGGCTTCCTCACCAAGCTGCGCAGCGAGCAGCTGCGCGACATCGGCCCGGCCCTGTCGCCGCAGTCGGCATTCCAGCTGCTCCAAGGTGTCGAAACCCTGCCACAGCGGCTGGACGAGCACCTGAAGAACGCGCAGGCCGTGGCCGAATGGCTGGAAAACGATGACCGGGTAGCCTACGTCAACTACTCGGGGCTGCCGTCGCACCCGCACTTCGAACGGGCACGCAAGTACCTGCCCCAGGGCCCCGGATCGGTGTTCTCCTTCGGGGTCAAGGGCGGCCGCGCCGCCGGCCAGAAGTTCATCGAATCCTTGCAACTGGCCTCGCATCTGGCCAACGTGGGTGACTCCCGGACCCTGGTGATCCATCCCGGCTCCACCACCCACCAGCAGCTCAGTGCGGCACAGTTGGAATCCGCGGGCGTGCCGGAGGACCTGGTCCGCATCTCGGTAGGCCTCGAGGACATCGAGGACATCCTATGGGACCTGGACCAGGCACTCAGCGAGGCGTCGAACGCCGCGGCCCGGGACGCCGTCGCCGTTGAAGAACACGCAGACGCCTGCACGATCGGAGCAAACGCATGACCACCGCCGAACGCACCTGGTCCGGCCCGTCGGCACCCGAGCGGCTGGCGTTGCTCCGGCAGGCGACATCCATTGCCATTGTCGGCGCCTCCGACAAACCGTCCCGGGCCAGCTACTTCGTGGCCACGTACCTGCTCTCCTCCACCCGCTACAAGGTGTACTTCGTGAACCCGGTGGTGAAGGAGATCCTGGGCCAGCCCACGTACGCATCCCTCGCGGACCTGCCGGAAAGCCCGGACATCGTTGACGTGTTCCGCAAGCACGACGACCTTCCGGGCGTCCTGGACGAGGCAGTAGCCACAGGCGCCAAAACACTCTGGCTGCAGCTGGGGTCCTGGCATGAAGGCGTCGCGGCAGGCGCGGAAGCGGAGGGGCTGAACGTGGTGATGGACCGCTGCGTGAAGATCGAGCACGCGCGCTTCCACGGCGGCCTCCACCTGGCCGGTTTCGATACCGGTGTGATTTCGTCCAAGCGCCAGGTCATGGCCTGACCAGGCTCTGAAGAAGACAGCAGCGGGTCCGTCCAACGGGCCCGCTGCTGCTGTGTTGCGACTATTTCGCCGGAGACGCGGGCTTCTGGCCGTTTCCCTGCCCCGCGCCCTGGGAACCTGCCTGGCCCTGGACCACGCCGGCAGCGGGTTTCGCTGGCTCGTTGGCCGCACCCGGCGCTGCAGGCGCAGGTTCTGACGCCTGTGGGCCCGCCTTCCCCTGGCTTGCGGTGCCTGGTGCTGCCGGCACTTCTTCCGCCGCAGTTCCCCCGCTTTCCTTGCCGGGGCCGGCTCCGTTGCCCTGCGCGGCAGCCGCTGCTCCCGCAGGGGCACACGTCCCGCCGGCTGCCTCGTGGCCGACCGGGCCGGCACAGGGCGGCGTTCCGGTGCGCCCCTTCCCTGCGTGGCGGGAGGCTCCGGCGTGGCCCGGCAGGAGCCGGGAGGCAAGGTTGGCGGCGTCGCTGGCCCCACCGGCCGCAGCCTCCGGGCCGGCGGCAAGTTCCGCATCGGAAGCCACTTTGGGAGCACGGTAGCCATAGCCGGCGGCCGACGGATCGCCTACCGGGCTGCTCCAGGACGACAAGTCCTCCAGCAGCTGCTCCACCGGGCTGCTCCCGGGAGGCGTGGAGCTGGCGGCTACCCCACCAACTCCCAGCCCCATTCCGGCCACCAGCACCAGCCCCAGCGTGGTGGGGCGGTGCCTGCGACGACGGCGGCGGGCCAGCTCATCGGCGGGAGGCTCATCGTCCTGCTCGACTTCACGTTCTCCAACCGCGGCATCCAAGGCGGGTGCTGGTTCCTCCACCCGGGCTGCCCCACCTGCCGTGAGGAGCGCAGCGAGCTCCCCGGTGGGCTCGGGCGCGGGCAGGGACGCCAGGGCGCCCAGGGAATGGAGGGCGCGGCGAAGGTCCGCATCCTGTTCGAGGCCGACGTCCAGCAGCATGTCATCGACAAGGGCGGCAAGGTTTTCCGGGGCAGGCGTCATGGCGCGAGGTACTCCTTCACTGCGGCAAGTTCCCGGAGCTTCAGCAAGGCACGCCGCTGGAGCTGCTTCACCGAACCGGCGCTCTTTTCCATGGTCTCCGCCGTCTGCTCCACCGTGAGGCCGCCTACCAGGCGCAGCGACAGGACATCCCGCTGGTCCCGGGGCAGCCCGTCCAACAGTGTGAGCACCTCCCGTGGTGCGATGCGCCGCAGGGCTTCGTTCTCGGCCGAGCTGTCCTCGCGCTGGTCGAGCTCGGGCTCGAAGGGCAGCCTGGCCGGAGTCCGGCTCTGGCGGCGATGGTCATCCACCATCCGGGCGTGGGCAACGGAGAAGATAAAGGTCCTCAGCCCGGACTCCCCTCCCCGTACGGTACCGAGCCGTGGCAACACGGACAGGAACACTTCCTGCATGGCGGCCTCCGGATCCTCGACTCCCCGGGCCGTGAGATAGCCCAGAACCTGTGACGCGTACGTCTTATAGACCAGGCTGAAGGCAGCGGTCCCGGAAACTGGCTGGTCCGGAGCCTCGTCTGTCTGTGCATCAGTCACTGACGTGGTGCTTTCCGTCAAGAAGGGTGGTGGCAAGGCGGGCGTTCGGTACGTCCGGAACGCTGCCCTTACTTTACCCTCCGGTAACCGCACGGCCCGAAGCGCCACGGCCCAGGGGCCGGTGACGGGTGCAGCCTGGGCAGCCGCCCTCGCGGAAAGACAAAAGAGCCGGCCTGGAACGTGATGGGGGACAGGTTCCAGACCGGCGCTTCATAGGGGTAATCGCTCCCGCTGCCCGGAGGGTTACGCCTTTTCAAAAAAAGTTTGAAATCCTTTCAGCGCGTTGCCGTCCTGGTCCAGCGGGGCACTGTGCCATGCCGGCGGGGCACCCCTGCCAGCACGAAGGCGTGCACCGTGGCGGGCGTGCGTTCCTCGGTGCATACGGGTACGACGGCGGCCGGAAGCTCCACCGGGATGGCGGCAGCAGCCCCAGCGGGTACAGGAGCGGGACGGGAGAGGGCCCCGGCGGGACAGAGATCTGTCACCAGGCCAGTTCCGGCACATTCGCGGACCGCGGCTATCCCTGCCACCACGGCGGCTTTGTCCTCGAAAGGGCCGGAGGTGGCGATCACGGCCCCGTCCGGAGCCAGGAGCCGGAACCGGAAGAACGAATCAGCGTCAACGAATGCTTCAAATTTTCCGGCCATGACGATCCTTCCTTGGGCACCAGGTGGTACAGACGAGTCTGGCTGCGGCACCGGAAGCCTCACAAGACCGCGCGCGTTAAGCCTGTGTAAATTCGCTCTCCGGCCACCAAAAACAAGCGGCAGGCAACCTGTAAAAGGTGGCCTGCCGCCGTCGTACCGCCTCCTCCGGGAGGGAGGCTTAGTCGTTGATGAGGTCGTTCACCACGATGGTCTGGTCCCGGTCCGGGCCAACGCCGATGGCGGAGAACCGGGTTCCGGAGAGCTTCTCCAGTGCCAGCACGTAGTTCCGTGCGTTCTCCGGCAGGTCCGCCAGCGTCCGGGCTCCGGTGATGTCCTCGTTCCAGCCGTCGAAGTACTCGAAGATGGGCTTGGCGTGGTGGAACTCGGTCTGCGTCATGGGCATTTCATCGTGCCGCACGCCGTCGACGTCGTAGGCCACGCACACGGGAATCTGTTCGATGCCGGTGAGCACATCCAGCTTGGTCACGAAGTAGTCCGTGAAGCCGTTGACGCGGGAAGCGTGGCGGGCCAGGACGGCGTCGTACCAACCGCAGCGGCGCGGACGGCCGGTGTTGACGCCGAACTCACCGCCGGTCTTCTGCAGGTACATGCCCATCTCATCGAAGAGCTCCGTGGGGAACGGGCCGGCACCAACGCGGGTGGTGTAGGCCTTGATGATGCCGATGGAGCGGGAGATCCGGGTGGGGCCGATGCCGGAGCCCACCGAGGCGCCGCCGGCGGTGGGGTTGGAGGAGGTAACGAACGGGTAGGTGCCGTGGTCCACGTCCAGGAACGTTGCCTGGCCGCCCTCCATCAGGACCACCTTGCCCTCGTCCAACGCGGAGTTGAGGACCAGGGTGCTGTCGATGACCAGCGGGCGGAGCCGCTCGGCGAACGACAGGAAGTACTCCACGATCTCGTCCACCACAACGCCGCGGCGGTTGTAGACCTTGACCAGGAGTTCGTTCTTCTGCCGCAGCGAGCCTTCCACCTTTTGGCGGAGGATGGATTCGTCGAAGACGTCCTGGACGCGGATGCCCAGGCGGGCCACCTTGTCCATGTAGGCAGGGCCGATGCCGCGGCCGGTAGTGCCAATGGCCCGGCTGCCCAGGAAGCGTTCGGTCACCTTGTCCAGCACCTGGTGGTACGGGGCCACCAAGTGGGCGTTGGCGGATACCCGCAGTTTTGAGGTGTCGGCGCCGCGTGCCTGGAGTCCGTCGATTTCCTGGAAGAGGGCCTCCAGGTTCACCACGCAGCCGTTGCCGATGATGGGAACGGCGTTGGGGCTGAGAATGCCTGCCGGAAGCAGCTTGAGTTCGTACTTTTCACCGCCTACGACGACGGTGTGCCCGGCGTTGTTGCCGCCGTTGGGCTTGACGACGTAGTCAACACGGCCGCCCAGCAGGTCGGTGGCCTTGCCTTTTCCTTCGTCGCCCCACTGGGCTCCTACGATCACAATTGCTGGCATGGGATCCTCCCCCATTCGTTCGGACTGCCCTGGCCCGGCCACCAGGTGGCAGGCCCATGCAGCGCCGTTCATGAGAATGCCCCGAACAGACCGGCCTTCGCATGGGCCGCAGCGCGGCACGGCGAAGCAAGAGTTCCGGGGCTCTTACCACCCAAGTTTAGCCGATAGGGCACTTTGTCCACTGTTGTGGCCCGCCGCGGCCCTTTCTGCCAAAAGGCCGCGGCGGCCGGTGCCGTCTATTCGTCCTCGGCCTCCCCGGCGGGCCGGGACGTCTGCTCGGCGAGCGTGTCCCAGAAGGAGGTGTCGGCGTCGGCAATGGACCCGTCCGCGATGGCTGCGGCCGTGGAGGTCAGCGTGGTGACGGTCTGCTTGATCAGGTAGCCGTTGCTGCGTTGCCCGAGTGCGTAGCCGTCCAGGTAGTGGTCCGACATGCCGCGCATCTCGAAGAGCAGGGTGGCGATGCCGTACTCCACGGAGATGCCATTGCGGCTGATGGTTTCGGCACTGCCGCCCTGGTACTTGCCCAGGTGCCCCCAGCCGGTCGAGTCAACGTTGTTGAAGACCACGGCGCCGAGCTGCTTTGATTTTTCGACGACGGCGGGGTCGGCGTTGGGGGTGGTGGGGTACAGGATGGAACCGGATACCAGCTTGCCGTCGCGTTCGGCCCGGGTGCCCTGGTGGTGCAGGTCGATCATGTAGTCGATCCTGTACTTGCGCATGACGTTGTTGTGCAGCGCCTGGGTCTCCGGCTGGACCTTGGCCACGTGGTCCCGGTTCAGGTCCACGCCCTCGGCGTTGTAGCGGGTGAGGTTGCGGTCCCCCTTGGCAAGGTAGTTATCCAGGGAGAAGTTCACGTCCCCCATGGCCCCGTCCGCATTGAGCATGGGCACCACCAGGATGTTCACGCCTTTGAGGATGTCCGCGGATTTACCGGTCCCCAGGTGCTTGATGAACTCCATGGCGCCCTCGGTGGTGAGCTGCTCGTTGCCGTGCTGCTGGGTCAGGTACAGGATGGTGGGCTTGGCGGGGTCCGAAATGTACTTGACCAGGTGGATATCGCGGCCCTTAACCGTCTGGCCGATCACCTCCAGCTCCATGGCCGGTTGCTTGGCGTCCTGGGCCTTCAGGAACGAGACCATCTGTTCGTACGTGGCGAGCTTGGACGTGGTGATCTGGCCCTTGCCGTCGTAGTTGGGACCTTCGCCCACGGCGTGTGCCAGCGGGGCGGGGCCTGCGACGACGGCCAGTGCCAGGGCGCCGGAGGCGGCAAGGGTCCCGAAATTTGCCAGGGATTTCTTCACAGTGCGTTACCTCTTTCGAGTGCATCGGGGTGCCGCCAGCCGGCTCCATCGCGGCGGCGGCATGTGACACCCAGCCAACCAAGCTTAACGAAACCTGTCAATAAGCTGAACGGAAGCTGTAAGCATGCTGCCGCCGGCTGGGTAACGGCAGGGAGCCCGGCCGGACAGCGGGGCACGACATAAAGCGGCGCAGACTTGCCCCAAGGCGGGTTGCTCGATTTATGTGAGAGTGAACCATCCGGAGCGGCCGAGAGACCTGGCTCGATGACGCCGCAGCAACCACGGTCCAGCAGGATTCCTGCCGGCCGAAGGTGCTACTGCCAGGACCGATGGAAAGGAAGATTCCAGCATGCCCCTGAATACCGACCACATCCGCACCACCCACGCCGGATCGTTGCCCCGCACCCCGGAACTCATCGCCGCCAACGCCGCCAAGGAAACCGACGGCATCACCCCGGAATTCCTGGACCTCCTTGAAACGTCCGTGGTGGACGTGGTCCAGCGCCAGAAGGACCTCGGCATCGACATTCCCAACGACGGCGAATACGGGCACACGATGGCCAACTCCGTGGACTACGGAGCCTGGTGGAACTACTCCTTCGCACGGCTGGGCGGCCTGGAGCCGACCAACGTTGACCGGTGGGCCGACGCCCAGGTGCACCGCTCCTCCCCCGGCAACATTGTCCTGACCTCCTTCCCCGACCGGCGCGACCGGCAGGCGTTCAACGAGGCCTACAACGATCCCTCCTCGGGCATCCTGTCCCACCGCAAGAGCGTGACCCAGCCCAAGATCGCCGGACCGCTGACCTACACGGGCCAGGACCTGGTCGCATCGGACATCAAGAACCTGAAGACCGGCCTCGCCGCCGCCGGGCTGTCGGACGGCTTCGTAGCATCCCTCTCCCCCGGCTCCTGCGCGCGCGTGGCCAACGAGTACTACAAATCCGATGAGGAACTCGTCTACGCCTGCGCCGATGCCATGCGGGAGGAATACAAGGCGATCGTCGACGCAGGCCTCACCGTGCAGCTCGACGATCCGTCCTTGGCCGAGAGCTGGGACCAGATCAACCCCGAGCCCAGCCTGGAGGACTACCTGAAGTTCATCCAGCTGCGCGTCGAAGCCACCAACTGGGCCCTCCGCGACCTGCCCCAGGACCAGATCCGGCTGCATGTCTGCTGGGGTTCCTGGCATGGCCCGCACACCACGGACATCCCGTTCGCCGACATCATCGGCTCCGTGCTGCAGGTCAACGCCGGTGCGTACTCCTTCGAGGCAGCCAACGTCCGCCACGAACACGAATGGCGCGTGTGGGAGGACACCAAGCTCCCCGAGGGAAAGGTCATCATCCCGGGCGTCGTGTCGCATGCCACCAACGTGGTGGAACACCCCGACCTGGTGGCCGACCGCATTGTCCGCTTTGCCGACGTCGTCGGCCGCGAGAACGTCATCGCCTCCACCGACTGCGGCCTGGGCGGCAGGGTGCACCCACAAATCGCCTTCGCCAAGCTGGAGGCCCTCGGCGAGGGCGCGCGCCGCGCCACCAGCCGCCTGTGGTAGTTCGACGCCTGGCGGCATAGCCGCCCCCGGACGTGCCGGTTCCGCGTTCCGCCGTGGCGGATCCGCGGGACCGGCATTTCCGTTCCCGGGGGCTTGGTAAACTGGACAAGGCCGGCCCGGAGTCGGCCCACCCCAATCAACCGCCGCTGATGTGTCGCGCCCCCGCGTGCCCTTTTCCGTGGCGGCAGCAACGCCAATCCCCGCAGGAGAACCAGCACTTCATGACAGCCCTGGCCCCAGAAACATTCCACGAACAGCTCATGAGCCGCCGCTACGAACCCAGCGTTGCAGCCGTCAACGAATTGTGTGATTCCCTGCAGGAGGCCAAGCCCGGAACCGTGGTGCCCTATGTGGACCCGATGCACGACGTTGAGGAATGCCGCATCATCAGCCTGTTCTCCAACATCGGCGAGGCGGATCCGTCCGGATTCATCACGGCCGGGGACCAGGACGCGGCCACCCGCATGCTCGGCATCCAGTGGAAGTTGGGCCTGCGCCCCGAATTCGTCATGCCGTGGAACGTCCACCCCTGGCACATCGCCGGCGAAGCCAACGGCAAGTTCACCCCCGACCAGATCCAGGCAGGCCTGAAGCCACTGCTGAAGTTCCTGGCCCTGGTGCCCCGTGCCTCAGTAATCGTGGCGCACGGAACCGAAGCCAACCGGCTGGCCAACGCACTCCTGAAGACCGAAGTTCCGCTGCTCTGGCGCCGCGGCCTGAAGACCTACAAGGTCCGCTCGCTCAGCGGCCGGGCTTTCGCCGGTTCCCCTGCGCGCCAGGAGGAGTACCTCGAGGACATGCGCGCGGCCTACGCCGACGCCATGGCCCGCACCGGCATCGCCAAACCTTAAGACGAACGACGGCGGGTGGTGACTTTCAATTCGAAAGTCACCACCCGCCGTCGTCGTCGTATGCAGGGGCCTCCGCCGCCGAGGGTTCCCGGCTGAGCGAAGCGAAGCCAGGGAGGCGGTGGGGACTTATTTGCCCTCGATGGCTGCCTTGGCCGTGGGGTCTGAGTCGTTAAGGAACTTCTCGATCCGCTCCGGCTCGTCGGCCTCTCCGATGGCTGAGGATGCCCGGCCCAGGGAGTAGAGCGCCCGCAGGAACCCGCGGTTGGGCTCGTGCTCCCACGGGATGGGTCCAACGCCGCGCCATCCGTTGCGGCGCAGCGAGTCCAGGCCGCGGTGGTAACCCACCCGGGCGTAGGCATAGGAGTCGATGGTGCGGCCCTCCGCCCACGCTTCCTCGGCCAGGACGGCCCAGAGCAGCGAGGACGTGGGGTGGCTGGCCACCAGGTCCAATGCCTCGTGGCCGGCCTCGAGCTGCCCGTACACCTCGGTCTCGGCGGGCAGGAGCGTGGGCTCGGGCCCCATCAGGTTCCGCCGGAACTCGTCCGACATCTAGAAGGTCTTTCCGGCCGAACCGAGCTGCTTGGTGGCTTCCACCACGCGGGCTGCCAGGCCGGCTTCGGCGGAGGCACCCCAGACGCGGGGGTCGTAGGTCTTCTTGTTGCCCACTTCGCCGTCCACCTTCAGGACGCCGTCGTAGTTCTTGAACATGTGGTCAGCCACCGGACGCGTGTAGGCGTACTGGGTGTCGGTGTCGATGTTCATCTTGATCACGCCGTAGGAAACGGCGTCGGCGATCTCCTGGTCGGAGGAGCCGGAGCCGCCGTGGAACACGAGGTCGAACGGGTTGTCCTTGCCAATCCTGGCACCCACCTGGGCTTGGATGTCCTTGAGGATCTCCGGGCGCAGCTTGACGCCGCCGGGCTTGTACACGCCGTGCACGTTGCCGAAGGTCAGGGCGGTGATGTAGCGGCCGTTCTCGCCGGCGCCGAGGGCGTCGATGGTGGCGAGGGCATCCTCCACCGTGGTGTAAAGCTTGTCGTTGATGGCGTTCTCCACGCCATCTTCCTCGCCGCCGACGGTGCCGATCTCCACCTCGAGGATCATCTTGGCGGCAGCGGTGCGGGCCAGCAGGTCGCGGGCGATCTTCAGGTTCTCCTGCAGGGTCTCGGCGGAGCCGTCCCACATGTGGGAGTTGAACAGCGGGTTGCGGCCGGCCTTGACCTCAGCCTCGGAGGCTTCCAGCAGCGGCAGGACGAAACCGTCCAGCTTGTCCTTGGGGCAGTGGTCCGTGTGCAGGGCGATGTTGACGCCGTAGTTCTTGGCCACTTCGCGGGCGAACGCAGCAAAGCCCAGGGAACCGGCAACCATGTCCTTGGTGGAGGCGCCGGACCAGTAGGCGGCACCGCCGGTGGAAACCTGCACGATGCCGTCGGACTCTGCCTCGGCGAAGCCGCGGAGCGCTGCGTTCAGCGTCTGCGAGGACGTGACGTTGACGGCTGGGAACGCGAATCCACCTGCCTTCGCGCGGTCGATCATCTCGGCGTAGATCTCTGGGGTTGCAATGGGCATGCTGGCTCCTCTGCTGAGTTTCGTCTGTGGGTGGATGACCCTCAAGTAGACCGCTTACGGCTTGGCACCATCCTAGCCATTCCCGGGCTGGCAGGGTGTTTCGGGTCACCGGTCGGTAATACTCACACGTGCTGGTTGAAGACGTGCCGGCGGATCCAGGCGTGCATCGCGATCGCCGCTGCGGACGCGGCGTTGATGGAACGGGTGGAGCCGAACTGCTCGATGGACAGGGTCGCGGCCGCCGCCTGGTGGACTTCCGGGGTCAGGCCAGGGCCCTCCTGGCCGAACACCAGCACGCAGTCGCGCGGCAGTTCATACGTTTCCAGGGGCACCGAGTCCGGGAAAATGTCTATCCCGATGATCGCGAGCCCCTCCCCTTGCGCCCACTGGACGAAGTCCTCAACGGTGGGGTGGTGGCGGACGTGCTGGTAGCGGTCGGTGACCATGGCGCCGCGACGGTTCCACCGCCGTCGGCCGATGATGTGGACTTCCTTGGCGAGGAAGGCGTTGGCGGTCCGCACGACTGTGCCGATGTTCAGGTCGTGCTGCCAGTTTTCGATGGCCACGTGGAAGTTGTGCCGCCGCGAGTCCAGCTCCGCGACGATCGCCTCGTGCTTCCAGTAGCGGTATTTGTCCAGCACGTTGCGCCGGTCGCCGTCGGCCAGGAGGTCGGGGTCCCAGTGGTCGCCTTCAGGCAGTTCCCCTTCCCAGGGCCCGACGCCGACCTCCGCCTTTGCGGGTTCGGCCTCCCCGGGATGGTGGTCGGGTTCGTCTGTCATGCCGGGCGTTTGGTTCACCCTTCAACACTAGACTGGGTTCTTCGGGCAACCATCACAGGCGGAGGCAGGCATGGCAGAAGCAGACGAGGTAACAGGCAACCCCGCGGTATACCGCAGCGGCCAGGAGATCGAGTGCTGGCTGACGGACATGGATGGCGTCCTGGTGCACGAAAACCAGCCCATTCCCGGCGCGGCCGAGCTGATCCAGCGCTGGGTGGATACGTCCAAGCGGTTCCTGGTGCTGACCAACAACTCCATCTTCACGCCCCGCGACCTCGCCGCCCGCCTGCGTGCCTCCGGACTGGAGATCCCGGAGGAGAACATCTGGACGTCGGCCCTGGCCACGGCCCAGTTCCTGAAGGACCAGGTCTCCGCCGGCGGGGCGGAGTCCGGAAACCGTGCCTACACCATCGGCGAGGCAGGGCTGACGACGGCGCTGCACGAGGCAGGCTTCATCCTCACCGACCAGAATCCGGACTTCGTGGTGCTCGGCGAGACGCGCACTTATTCCTTCGAGGCGATCACCACGGCCATCCGCCTGATCCTCGCCGGCGCCCGGTTCATCGCCACCAACCCGGACGCCACCGGGCCGTCCAAGGACGGCCCCATGCCGGCCACGGGTGCCATCGCGGCCCTGATCACCAAGGCCACCGGCCGCGAACCGTACATCGTGGGCAAGCCGAACCCCATGATGTTCCGGTCCGCGATGAACCAGATCGACGCGCACTCGGAAACCACCGCCATGATCGGTGACCGGATGGACACGGACATCATTGCCGGCATGGAGGCCGGCCTGCACACCGTCCTGGTCCTCAGCGGCATCACGCACAAGGACGACATCGCCGCGTACCCGTTCCGGCCCAACCAGGTGCTCAACTCCGTGGCGGACCTGAAGAACCAGATTTAGAAGATACTGACCCGGGATCCGCCCCGGGGCAGCGGGAAGAACTCGTCCAGCAGTCCCGTGACCAGGGGCCGGTAGATCTGCGGGTTCCAGCCCGGGCTGGCGTGGGCGGGCACCGCCCCGGTGGTCTGGAGGGTGCTGGAGACCATGTTGTCCTTGTACACCACGGCCCAGGTTTCGGAGGCGGTCTCGTAGTCCACGGTGGCGTCCTTCGGGTTGCCCAGGTAGGCCATCTTGGCCGTCCCGAGCTGTCCGGCGAACTGCCGTCCCTCAAAGTGGTAGATGTAGGCGGACTCCGTCTGGACCAGGATGTTGGACGGGGCAATCGGTGAGAGCTGCTCCAGCGTCTGGTTGAGGATCTGCCGCCAGCTCCTTTCATCCTTGTGGATGATCCGCTCCCCCAGTTCATACCCGCCGCGGAGGGTGGACGGGAACCTGACACCGCTCTCGTAGAGGAACACCACGCCGTCGAACCAGCTTTGGTCCAGGACGTCGTGGGCACTGTACGGGCTGGAGTCCAGCAGGATGAACTGCACCTGGATGCCCAGGGCCAGGAGCCGTGCCGCCACTTGGGTGGCAAGCATCCCGCCGAAACTGTGCCCGTAAAAGAAGAGCTTGGTGATCTTCTCAGCGGCGGCGTAGTCGGCGATTGCGACGACCACCTCTGAGACGTTCAGCCCCAGGTTGGAATATCCGACGGCGGCGAGCCGGGCACGCTTGTTCAGGGCACCGCGGAGCGTGTTCAGGATCCACTGCGCCTCTTCCCAGCTGGTTTTGTACCCGGGGAACAGGAACCAGCCGGCGTCCGGGTAGTAGGCGTCGGCGAAGTCATCGGCGACGGACAGGATCCGGGTGGTCCGGCGCTGCGACTGCACTTCACGGGTCACCAGCATGTCGGCGGCCAGCAGTCCGGACGCGCCGGCACCGGCCAGGAATGAACGGCGTGAGAAGCGTTTCAGGGCAGCGGCTTCGGCCAGCAGCCGGGCGTCGGAGACCCCGCGCCGGCCCTGCGGATGGACCTCCCCCTCATACGGCACATTCCTACCGTAAGCCCAGGCAAACGCGCCACCGCAATGAACGGAGGTAACCGTTCGGTGACGCCGGGGTCAGCTGGCGGCCTGTCCTTCGGTGGCCGGGAAGGGTGCCTGCGGTTCCTGCTGGCGGCGTAGGATTTCCAGTCCGATGTCGTTGTAACGGCCCAGCAGGTCGGCGCCGTCGGGTGCCTCCGGGTTGTCCAGCAGGGCAAAGGCGGAGTCGCTGGCGAGCAGGAGCTCCTGGTCGGTGTATTCGGTCAGCGGACGACCGTACAGCTCTTCGATCCACATGACCGGAAGTTGGGGGAATTCGCCTGCGAAGTCGCCGCCCGGAAAGAGCTCCCTAATGTCGTCGTCCATGATGAGCGGCCGGCGGCTGGAAGCGTCGCCTGCCGCCCAGTCCTGGGCTGTGGGCGTGAGCTGAAGGGAGACTCCCGAGGACGGAGCGCCCAGCAGGGACTTGGTGTCCATGGCGTTGAGGTCGCTGCGCAGCCCTGCCAGGGCGGAGGATTCGACAAGTTCAGCCAGCGAGAGGTCCACGCAGATGCGGCAGCGGATGCCCATCCGCCGGACCCGGCGGATGATGTGGACCAGTTCAGCACGGGAATCGTGGTGAAGGGCCCCCCGGACTTCAATCCGGACGATGTCGGCAGGGACATCAAGGTTAACGAGTGCGTCTAGCGCGCGGTCCATAGGTACTCCAAAAGAGGTTCTATGGCCGACGGCTCAACCTCCGCAAGCGTAACCCCCACCGGGCCACCGCACAACCTGCGGCTCAGGCGCGCGGACCGGGGCTGACTTTGCGGGGCTCCTGGTAGTGGGTGTGGGCGCCGGAGCCACCCACCGAATCCACCAGGGACTTGGCTATGTCCCGCAGTTTGGTGTTGCTGTTGCTGGAGGCCTCCGTGAGGATTTCGACGGCGGCTTCCTGGCTGCACCGGTTCTGCGCCATGACGATGCCGATGGCGATGTCGATGATGGTCCGCGATTCCAGCGTGGCCCGAAGGTTGGATGCACTGTCTGCGTGCAGCGAGAACCTGACGGCCAGCCGCAGCGCCTCGGAGATCTCGCGGGTGAAGTCCCGCGCCCTGTCCGCGGCGCGCCCGTCGAATTTGTGCGGAGCGTCCGAGTAGAGGTTCAGTGCCGCCTTGGCCTCCCCCTGCAGGTTGAATGGCAGGGACAGGACCGAACGCAGCCCGTGCGAGGCCACCGCTGCTGCGTAGTCCGGGCCCCACCGGCCCTCCCGCAAAAGGTCGGGGACGTAGACTTCGCGCTCTTCCTTTGCCGCGGTCAGGCAGGGGCCCTGGGCCAGGGAGTACTGGATTTCATCCACTTCCCGCGCCGATTCGCTGCTCCAGCCAATGGTGGCAGCCTTGCGGTCGCGGAGCAGCGTGATGCCGCACAGGGCGTCGTCGCCGTCGCCGGCCATCTGGTGCGCGGAGAAGCGGGCCAGCTCGTTGAGGAAGTCTTCGAAGTCAGCGCTTTCCAGGATGAGGTTCTGGACCTGGTCGGTGGCGCTCAAAGGCTGTTGTGGGGGGAGCAAAGTGCGGTGTCTCCAAAGCGGCTGAAAAGTGTTATTGCATATGATAAATCAGCCTTGCGCGGGGGCCAACAGCCGCCCGCGGGAGTCCATACTGGAGCCGGCCGCGGGGCCGGCTCCAAGCGGGACTATGCCAGCCCCAGTTCGTCCTTGCCGAACGCGAACAGGTAGGGAACGCCGGTTTCGGCTTCGATCTTTTCCTTGGCACCGGTGTCGCGGTCCACGATCACGGCCACCGCCACGACGTTGCCGCCTGCTTTCCGGACGCCTTCCACCGCGGTCAGCGCGGAACCGCCCGTGGTGGACGTGTCCTCCAGGACCAGAACGTTACGGCCCTCAACGGACGGCCCCTCCACCTGGCGGCCCATACCGTAGGACTTCTGGGCCTTCCGGACCACGAATGCGTCCACGGTCCGGCCGGCGTCGACGGCTGCGTGCATGACCGCGGTGCCCACGGGGTCGGCACCCATGGTGAGGCCTCCCGCGCACTCGAAGTCGATGCCGGCGTCGTCCACCAGGGCCAGCATGACCTGGCCCACCAGCTTGGACGCTTCGTGGTGCAGCGTGATGCGGCGCAGGTCAATGTAGTAATCGGCCTCGGCTCCGCTGGAGAGGATCACCTTGCCGCGGACCACGGCGAGTTCCTTGATCAGTTCGAGCAGTCGGGCGCGGGCAGCCGCGGTGTCTACCGCAGTGTCAGTGGGCGAAGTCATGGCCCCCAGTTTAGTGGGTGGCGCGACGGTGAGCGGGCGGGCGAAGCCAGGGGCGTGCTCCGGGCGGGGACCGATCGCCACAACCCGCGGCAGGACGCGCTTCACCACGGGATTGTGGCGCAGGATGAAGAAGAGGATGCGCTGGATGGGAAACCCAGTCCCGGCACCCCTGCCGGCCAGCATGTCCCCGGACAGGGTCCCCGCGAAGAGTGGAACGAACACCAGCCGGTGCAGGATGCGCTGCACGGTCTGGACCACCACCGTGGGCATGCGGCGCCGGCGCTGGATCGAAGCGAGGGTCCTGGTCCGTACATGCCCCTGGCGCAGGTCCGGCGCCATCCGTTCCGCGGCCGCCACGGCGTCCTGGATGGCCAGGTTGATGCCCACCCCGCCCGCGGGCGACATCGCGTGCGCAGCGTCGCCAATGCACAGGAACCCGTCGACGTACCATCGCCGCAGCCGGTTCAGCCTGACGTCCAGCCAGTGCAGGTCCGCCACGCTGCGGATCGAATCGACACGGTCGGCGAGGTCGGGACGGAGTGCTGCCACCCGTTGGCGGAACTTTTCCACGCCTCCTTCCCGGATCCTGGCGTCCGAGCCTTTGGGCGTCAGGTAGCCCATTTGGTAGTAGTCGGTGCGGTTGAGCGCGATCATGGCGTCCCGGTTCCCCAGCGAGGGCACCACGCCCGCAACGTCGCCCTGCTCCGAGGCGTGGCGGGGGATCTTGAACCACCACGTATCGAAGGGCACCGGATACTCCTTCGCCCTCATCCCTGCTGCCTGGCGCAACACCGAATGGCGGCCGTCGGCGGCCACCACAACGTCGGCATGCAGCACGCGTTCAACGCCGTCCACGGCGTCGCCGGTGGAGCGGTAGCGCACCCCGGTGACGCGACCGCCGTCGAACTCCAGGCCGGTGGCCTCGGTCTCCATGAGCAGGGTGAATGTCGGTTCCGCTGCGGCGGCCGAGGCCAGGAAATCCAGGAAGTCCCACTGCGGCATCATGGCCACGTAGTTGTACGGGGGCTTCAGGGAGTCGAAGGCCGCCAGCGTGACCAGCCCGGCGCCGGGGACCGGGACGGCTACATTGTCCAGCCGGCTTTGCGGCAGGGCCCGGAATCCGGCACCCAGGCCCAGCTCGTCGATCAGCCGGATGGTGGACGCGTGCACCGTGTCGCCGCGGAAGTCCCGCAGGAAATCCCGGTGCTTTTCCAGGACAGCAACGTGCACTCCGGCCCGTGCCAGCAGCAGGCCAAGCATCATTCCTGCGGGCCCGCCGCCCACCACGGCACATCCCGTCCGCTCCATGCCATAAAGCTACGCCGCGCGGGGGCCGGCCGGAACAGTTGAGGGTTGTTGACAGCGCTGGCTAGGCTGGACAGCATGCGCGAACTCCAGGCCAAGATCATTGAAGAAATGGGCGTTCAGCCCCGGATCGATCCCGCGGGGGAGGTGCGCAAACGCGTCACTTTCCTCAAGGAATACTTGAAGGCCACCCACACCAAGGGCTTTGTCCTGGGCATCTCCGGCGGCCTGGATTCCTCGCTCGCCGGAAGGCTGGCCCAGCTGGCGGTGGATGAGCTTGGGGCCGAGGGCGTCGAGGCCAACTTCGTTGCGGTCCGCCTCCCCTACGGCGTGCAGCACGATGAGGAGGACGCCCAGGCAGCGCTGGACTTCATCAAGGCCAAGACGGAATGGACGTTCAACATATCGGCAGCGGTGGACGGCTTCGAGGACGAGTTCGAGAAGACCGTGGGCTCGGAAATCTCCGACTTCCACAAGGGAAACACCAAGGCCCGCACCCGGATGATCGCCCAGTATGCGCTGGCCGGCGAGTTCAACTACCTGGTGATCGGCACGGACCACGGCGCAGAGTCGGTCACGGGCTTTTTCACCAAGTACGGCGACGGCGGTGCGGACATCCTGCCCCTGTTTGGCCTGAACAAGCGGCAAAACCGGGCCCTCCTGGCTGAGCTGGGCGCACCGGCCCGCGTGTGGGAGAAGGTGCCCACCGCGGACCTGCTGGATGACCGGCCGGGCCGCACGGATGAGGACGAGCTGGGTATCAGCTACGACCAGATCGACGACTACCTCGAAGGCCGCGACGTTCCGGACGCGGTGGCCGAATCCATCGAGCAAAAGTACCTCCGGACGCGCCACAAGCGCACCGTGCCGGTGACCATCTTTGACACGTGGTGGAAGGGCGAGGGTCCTGTGGAGCCCCGCGCCGGGCTGTAGCCTTCCGCTGATCTTCCCCACCTTTGGGACGTACGACGGCGGGCCGCGCCGGAAAAGCGCGGCCCGCCGTCGTGGTTTCACGCCAAAGCCGGGGAGACTCAGCGGGTGCGCCGGCCGCCGTCCACTCCCCCGCCCAGCTGCTGCGTGATCCGGTGGGCCTCTGCCATCAGCAGCCCGCCCAGCTCCTCCTGCCGTTCGGGCTTGAAGCGCGGTTCGATACCTGTCAGCGACAATGCCCAGGCGGGCCGCCCTGACCGGTCGAACACCGCAGCGCCCATCCCCCAGCTTCCTTCCAGGACCAGCCCCGGGTTCACCGAGTAGCCGGCCAGCCGGGTGCGGGCCAGGTTCTCCCGGACCCGATCGACCGTATGGTTCGCCGCGAACGCGCCGGCGTGCTCCACCCACCGGCCCAGCAGCTCCTCCTGCTCATCCTTGGGCAGGAAGGCCAGGATGGCTGTACCGGCCGACGCGACGCCCAACGGAAACCGGACTCCCTCGTGCAGGACAAAGGACCTGACGGGGAAGGTCCCCTCTTCACGCAGCAGGCACACCGTCTCATTTCCCCGGCGGATGGAGAAGAAGGCGCTTTCCCCCGTGGCCTGGGCAAGCCTGCGCAGGCTGGGCCGGGCGATGTCCTCCATGGGGAACCGGGCCGACGCCACCGATCCCATGAGCAGGATTTCCGGGCCAAGGACCCAGTTGCCCGTGACGGAATCGTGGTCCAGCAGGCCTTCCGCGGCGAGCGAGGCCAGGAGCCGGTGGACGGTTGGCCGGGTCAGGCCTGATTCCCGGACCAGGACCGCGAGAGGCAGCCCCTCGGCGCTGCGGCCCACCAGCCGGAGCAGTCCCGCGATCCGCGCCACCACCTGGGCGCCCTGCACCGGCGTCGATGCCATCACTTCCCCCTTGTCCACAATATGGATGCTTTTAGCCGTACTGTCCATACTGTATGCCATTTACCAGTGATTCTTGACACGTTCTCCCAGGCCGCCGTAGTCTCCAAACTCAGATCCCAAGCGTCCACAAAGTGGACTACCGCGCTCAACGAGGAGACGTCATGAAGAAACTCCAGGATTCTGCCGCCGCCGCCCTGGACGGGGCACTGCATGACGGCATCACCCTTGCCGTCGGCGGATTTGGCTTGAGCGGCATCCCGGCCGACCTGATCGAAGCCGTCCGCGACTCCGGAGTCCGTGACCTCACCGTGGTCTCCAACAACATGGGCGTGGACGGCAAAGGGCTCGGCATCCTGATCGAAGCCGGCCAGGTCCGCAAGGTGATCGCCTCCTACGTTGGCGAAAACAAACTGTTCGCCGAGCAGTACCTCGCCGGCAAGCTGGAGGTCGAGTTCACCCCGCAGGGCACCCTGGCCGAGCGGCTCCGCGCCGGCGGCGCAGGAATCCCGGCCTTCTACACCAAGACAGGCGTGGGCACCCTGGTGGCCGAAGGCAAGCCGCACGAGGTGTTCGACGGCGAAACGTACGTCCGCGAGCGCGCCATCGTTGCCGACGTCGCCCTGGTCCATGCGCACACCGCGGACACGGACGGCAACCTGGTCTACCGCTACACGGCCCGGAACTTCAACCCGGTGGTGGCCACGGCGGGGATCCTGACCGTCGCCGAGGCCGAAGTGGTCGTGGCGCCCGGCGACCTGGACCCGAACCACATCGCCACGCCCGGCGTCTTTGTCCAGCGGCTGGTGCAGGCCACGGACCGGGTCAAGGACATCGAGCAGCGCACCGTCCGGCAGCGCACCGGCCTCGTCTCCGCCTGACGGCCCACTCCTGCCCAGGTCCACGCCCGTCCCTGATCCACAGCACTCGATGGAGAGACAACCCTCATGACCACCACGCAAACCGACCACCCGGACGTCCGCCAGAAGGGTTTGGCCCGGATGGCTGAAACGCTGGCCGGCTGGACGCAGAAGTGGTTCCCTGACGCGTACATCTTTGCCCTCGCCGGCGTCGTGCTGGTGGCCCTCGCGGCGCTGGCCATCGGCGCGTCACCCAAGGCCGTGGTGGATTCCTTCGGCAACGGGTTCTGGGACCTCACGGCGTTTACCCTGCAGATGGCCATGGTGGTATTGACCGGTTATGTGGTGGCAACGTCGCCGCCCGTTGCCAGGCTGATTGACCGGCTGGCACAGGTCCCCAACTCCGCGCGCACCGCCGTCAGCTTCGTGGCTGTCCTGTCCATGTCCGTGTCATTCGTGAACTGGGGCCTGAGCCTGATCTTCGGCGGGCTCCTGGCGCGGGCGGTGGCCCGGCGGGCAGACCTGCACGTGGACTACCGCGCCCTCGGCGCCGCAGCCTTCATGGGCCTGGGCGCCGTCTGGGCCCTGGGCATGTCCTCCTCCGCCGCGCAGCTGCAGGCGACCAAGGCCTCCATTCCCCCGGCGCTGCTGAAGGTCACCGGCGTCCTGGACTTCGGCACCACCATCTTCACCTGGCAGTCCCTGCTGACCCTGCTCATCCTCATGGTCCTCACCACCGTCATTGCGCACTTTTCGGCACCGACGGGAAGCGCCGTGAAAACGGCGGCCGACCTCGGCGTCGACCTCGATGACCAGCCCGAACCGCCGGCCGAAAAGTCACGGCCCGGCGAATGGCTCGAATACAGCAGGGTCCTGCCCATCCTGGCCGGCGTGCTCACCCTCGGCTGGCTGGTGTCCCAACTGCTGACCCTGCCCATCCTCAGCGTGGTCAGCTCACTCAATGGCTACCTCCTGGTCTTCCTGATGCTGGGACTGGTCCTCCACGGAACCCCGCGCAAATTCCTGCAGTCGGTCACCAAGGCGGTCCCGGCAACGGCGGGAATCCTGGTGCAGTTTCCGCTATATGCCGCGATGGCCGCCATCCTGACCAAGGCCACCGGCGCCGGCGGCCTATCGGTATCCGAGCACCTGGCCCACTTCTTCACCAGCATCGGCGGCAACGGGGCGTTCGCCGTCATCATCGCCATCTACACAGCCATCCTGGGCATGTTCGTCCCGTCCGGCGGTGGGAAGTGGCTGGTGGAGGCACCCTACGTCATGCAGTCCGCCACGGACGTGAATATGAACCTTGGCTGGACCGTACAGATCTACAACATGGCCGAGGCCCTGCCGAACCTGGTCAACCCGTTCTTCATGCTCCCGCTGCTCGCGGTGCTGGGCCTGCGTGCCCGGGACTTGGTGGGCTTTACGTTCCAGCAGTTCCTGTTCCACCTGCCGGTGGTGCTGCTGCTCGCGTGGCTGCTGGGCATGACGTTCGAGTTCGTGCCGCCGGTAATACCCAACTAATCCAACGAGAACAGCTAGAAGACCAAGGAGAAACCCCATGGGATGGACCAGGGATGAAATGGCTGCCATCGCGGCCGCGGAACTGAACGACGGCGACTACGTGAACCTGGGAATCGGCATTCCCACACTGGTGGCCAACAACTTGCCCGAGGGCGTGCGGGTGGTCTTGCAAAGCGAGAACGGCCTGCTGGGCATGGGGCCGTTCCCCTACGACGGCGAGGAGGACGCGGACCTGATCAACGCCGGCAAGCAGACCGTCACGGTGTTGCCGGGCGGGAGCATCTTCGACTCGGCCACCTCGTTCGGCATGATCCGCGGCGGCCACGTCAAGGTGGCCATCCTTGGCGCCATGCAGGTCTCCGGCAACGGCGACCTGGCCAACTGGACCATCCCGGGCAAGATGGTCAAGGGCATGGGCGGCGCCATGGACCTGGTGGCCGGAACCCCGCGCGTCGTGGTCCTCACTGAGCACAACGCCAAGGACGGCACCGCGAAAATCGTCCGCGAATGCACGCTGCCGCTGACCGGGCTCAGCTGCGTGGACCGGATCGTCAGCGACCTCGCCGTGTTCGACCTTTACAAAACGGACGACGGCGGCCGGAAGCTGACGCTGACCCGGCTGGCCCCGGGGGTCACGGTAGAGGAGATCCGGGAAAAGACCGAAGCCGGTTTTGAGGTCCGGCTCGAGAACGAGGACGTGGCGGCATGAGCCTGAAGGAACAGTTCGGCAAGGACGTCCTGCTCACCGGCTGGGGCCACAGCCGGTTTGGCAAGCTGACGGAGGAGACCCTCGAATCCCTGATCGTCCAGGTGGCCACCGAAGCGATCGGGAACGCGGGGATCGAGCCCGGGCAGATCGACGAGATCTACATCGGCCAGTTCAATTCCGGCATGATGCCGCTGGCGTTCCCGTCCTCCCTGGCCCTGCAGGCCTCACCGGCCCTGGCCAACGTACCCTCCACCCGGGTTGAAAACGCCTGCGCTTCGGGTTCGGCGGCGTTCCAGCAGGGCACCAAGTCGCTGCTGGCCGGCACCGCCCGGACCGTCCTGGTGATCGGCGCCGAGAAGATGACCCACGCCGGTGCGGACGTGGTGGGCGCTGCCCTGCTCGGCGCTGACTATGACATGGCGGGCAAGCCCTCCACCACGGGCTTCACCGGGCTTTTTGCCGAGGTCGCGAAGCACTACGAAAAGCGGTACGGGCCCGTCTCCGATGTGCTGGGCAGCATCGCGGCGAAGAACCACCGCAACGGCGTGGACAACCCCTACGCCCAGCTCCGGAAGGACCTCGGCGAGGACTTCTGCCGCACAGTTTCGGACAAGAACCCGATGGTGGCGGACCCGTTGCGCCGCACGGACTGTTCGCCCGTCTCGGACGGTGCGGCCGCCGTCGTGCTGTCCGTCTCCCCCACAGGGGGCGCCACCGCCCCGGTCCGGCTCGCGGGCTTCGGCCAGGCCAACGACTTCTTCCCCGCCGAACGCCGGGACCCTACGGCTTTCGCCGCAACCCGCGCCTCCTGGCAACGGGCCATGGCGATGGCCGGCGTGGGCCTGGGGGACCTGGATTTCGCCGAGGTGCACGACTGCTTCACCATCGCGGAGCTGCTCATGTACGAGGCCATCGGACTCACCGAACCAGGCCAGGGTGCCCGGGCCATCGAGGAAGGCTGGGTCTTCAAGGACGGCAAGCTTCCCATCAACGTCTCCGGCGGCCTGAAAGCCAAGGGCCACCCAGTGGGGGCCACCGGAGTCTCCCAGCACGTCATCGCCGCCATGCAGCTCACCGGCACAGCCGGGGACATGCAGCTCGCGGGACCGCGCCGGGCGGCTGTCCAGAACATGGGCGGAGTGGGCATCGCCAACTACGTCAGCGTCCTGGAAGCCGTCTGAGCTGACGGCCCGCTGAATCTCCCCCCGGCTTCCAAGCCCGACGGCGGCGCGTCGCACCAAAAGTGCGGCGCGCCGTCGTCGTTATCCGGCAAAGGTGGGGAAACCCGGCGGTCCCGCACGCCAACGACCTAACCCCGGCCGCGGATCACGGCGGCTATCTCCGGATAACCGAGTTGCTCAGCGTTCTGCAGCGACGTCCGGCCTTTCGGGTCGCGGATTCCGGGGGGTATCCACTTCCTGCGGCTGGCCGGGACTGGCCTGGCACGCGGCCAGGTGCAACCCCAGCGCGGCCACGGCCATGAGTGCTGCGATGCTTCCGGGCCTCATGCGTCCAGCCTATTTCGCGGCGCCGGCGATGGCCTCAGCGCCGGCCGCCGCGCAGGCTTCATCCAGGGCGCCGTCAGGGGCCCCACCGACGCCGATGCCGGCCACGGAGACCCCGTTGATCTTCAGTGGGACACCGCCTGCGAGGAACAGGGTACCCGGCAGGTCCGCGATGGAGGGACCGTTGCCGTTGACGCGCCTGGCCAACTCGCTGGTGGGGGCACCGAACGCGGCTGCCGTATAGGCCTTCTGCTTTGCCGCTTCGATGGTGTGGGCGGCGGCGTTGTCGCCCCGGAGCAAGGCCTGGACAGTACCAAAGCGGTCAACGAGGGCCACCGTGACGAACGGCAGCTTGTCGGCCTGGCACTTCGCGAGCGCCGCCGTGACGGCCTGGGCGGAGGCACCGGCGGCAATGCGGTTTTGCTGCACCACCGTTTCCGGAGCCGGCTGGACATCAACGGCAGGTACGACGACGGGTGCTTCCACAGTGCCCGCGGTACCGGCGTTGGCGGCAGCCGTTGCTCCGGCAGTGATCAGGAGGGCGCCGGCAGCGGCGGCGGCGAGGGCTTTGGTGGACTTCTTCAAGGTGTTTCCTTAGGTCAGAAAGGGATCGTGTTGCCGGTTTCCATATTTCCGGGAAGAACGGGCCCTTCCATCGGGCCTTCGTCTGGTCCCGGCTCCGACGAAAGGCCAGCCGTATCAGCCAAAAGGATGAGGCACCGGACAACCGGTGAGCCCTAGCATGGAAGGCAGCACTTCCCGCCACCAGATCCGGATCCAGCATGCCCGCCAGAGCCACCCCCCAACGCATCGGGCCAGCCCAGGCCGCCGCCGGTCAGAGCGCCGGCTCCCGCCGTCCGCTGCATGGCAATGCCAAAGGCGGGCTGGGCAGCATCGAGGCAGCCGTCCACCTGGGTTTCGCCGTCCTCCTGGTGGCCTCGGTGGTCCGGTACGTCATGCGGCATACCCCGGCCGACAATCTCTTGGTCCTGGGGCTCGCCATTGCCGCATGCCTGCTCTACGCCGTCGTGGCCCTGCTCTTGGTACAGGACCGCCGCGGAACCCCGTGGATGGCTGCGCTGGTGGCGGTCTGGGCGGTCCTGGTTGTGGCTGCACCGAGTTTCGGGTGGTGTTCCTTCGCTCTTTTCTTCCTCTGCAGGAGCGCCCTGCGCGGTGCCGCGTCCTATCTCCTGGCCGGCGCCATCACACTCGCCACCGCCGCCGGCCTGTTCCGGCTGGGCAACGGTACCGACTTGGCCATGCTTTTGGGGCCCGTGGCCGTGGGCGTCATGCTGACACTGATTTACGACCGGATCCAGCACGACGCCGAGGAGCAGCGCCGCCTGCATGCGGACATTTCCCTGGCCCAGGGCCAACTGGCCGCCAGCGAGCGACGGGCGGGCACCATTGCGGAACGCGAGCGGGTGTCGCGGGAAATCCATGACACTGTCACCCAGGGCCTCGCCAGCAGCCTGCTCCTGCTCGAGGCCGCTGGCCGTGGATGGCCCAGTGCAGCAGCCCGTGACGGCCTTCTCCAGGCCACCAGCCTGCTCCGCGCGAACCTGGCGGAGACCCGGAGCCTGGTCCATGAGCTGGCCTCGCCCGGTTTGGAATCGGTTCCCTTGCCGGAGGCACTGCTGGCCACCGCCCGCCAGTACGTTCCCGGGATCACGCTGCTGGTGACCGGTGAGCTGCGGCCGGTTTCCCCTGACGTTCGCCACGCCCTGCTGCGCGTCGTGCAAAGCGCGGCGTCGAACATCCTGCTCCACGCTGCGGCGTCGGCGGCCACGGTAACGCTGGGCTTCCTGCCGGACGCCGTGACTTTGGATATTTACGATGACGGCGCCGGCTTCGATCCGGGGGCGGCAGCTCCGCCGTCGCACACCGGAGGCTACGGGCTGCGGGCCATGCGGCGGCGGGTGGAGCAGCTGGGCGGAACATTTTCCGTGCAGAGCGCCCCTGGCGACGGAACAATCGTGGCGGCGCAGCTGCCGGTGGTGGCGGGCGCATGAACAGCATCACCGTCCTGCTGGTGGACGACCACCTGGTAGTCAGGAGCGGACTGCGCGCATTGCTCAGCACGGAGCCGGACATCGAGGTGGTGGCCGAAGCCGCGTCCGGCGAGGATGCCGTGCAACTGTCCCAGGCGTTCTCCCCGGCGGTGGTGGTGATGGACCTTGCAATGGGGCCGGGCATGGATGGGCTCGAAGCGATCAGGCGGATCAGGGACCTCAACGGCCGGCAGGCCATCCTGGTGTTCACCACGTACGACTCCGACGCCGACATCGTCCGCGCCGTGGATGCCGGCGCCATGGGCTACCTGTTGAAGGATGCTGTCCCGGAGGAGATTTTTGCCGCCATCAGGGGGGCGGCCGTGGGCAGAAGCGTGATGAGCCCGCCGGTGGCATCCCGGCTGTTCCAGCAGCTCCGCAATCCCGAGGAAGTCCTGACGCCACGGGAGGCCGAGCTGTTGGGCCTCCTCACTGAGGGCCTCAGCAACCGCGAACTCGGCCGGCGGCTTTTTATCTCCGAGGCCACGGTCAAAACCCATCTGGCGCACATCTACGCCAAGCTCGGGGTGGACACCAGGGCCGCCGCCATCGCCACCGCGATACGGCGCGAGGGCATGCGTTGACGGCGCTTTATGGCGCATACCCTTGCACCCAGAGCCTGCGCCCCGTACGTTGGGGTCTGTGGGGGACTAACTCCCGCACACTCCGGGACGATCCCCGGGGAGAGAATCAGAGTCACATGAAGGAATGCAGCCATGGCAACAGGCACAGTTAAATGGTTCAACGCCGAAAAGGGTTTTGGCTTCATTGCCCCCGATGACGGGTCCGCTGACGTATTCGCCCACTACTCGGCAATCGCCACCAGCGGCTACCGCTCACTGGACGAGAACCAGAAGGTCGAATTCGATGTGACCCAGGGCCCCAAGGGTCCGCAGGCAGAGAACATCCGCCCGCTCTAAGTCTTCGGCGGCCTCCGGCACAGGCCGGGACCCCATCCAGCGGCCCCTCCAACCCAGGTTGGAGGGGCCGCTGTTTTTGTACCCGGCGTCTCTGGGTTTCCGCATTTGGGATAATTGATTCATGACCGGACAGGACCAGGACAGGGATCCTTGGGAGGAGTTTGACTCCCTTGGCCCCGCAGCGCCGGACCTCATCCCCGGGCAGCCCGGCGGGGAGCCGCACGGCTTCGGGTTCCGGACCGGGGTCCGCAGCGCCCGTGTGGCCGTGGGCTTCGCCGTCTATGCGCTCGGCCTGGGAACCGTCCTGGCCCTGACCGGATGCATCGTCTTCATCAGCCGCCAGCAGTGGCTGCTGCTGGGCCTGATGGTGCTCATTGAGGCCATCTTTGTCTTTGCGTTCACCCGCCTCGTGGCCCAGGCCAGGCACCGGGCCCCGCGGGACCGCCGGGCCGGCTGAACACCCGGAGTCGTTGCCCTTGACCTTGACGCAGCGTCAAGCCCTAGGCTCGCAGCATGCAGGATTTTTCCAACACCGGCGGCACGGACTGGTCCATCCAGGACGTAGCCAGGATCGCCGGCACCACCAGCCGCACGCTCCGTCACTATGACGACATCGGCCTGCTGAAGCCCAGCCGGGTAGGCCACAACGGCTACCGCTACTACGACGGCGCCGCCCTCCTTCAACTGCAGCGCATCCTGCTGCTGCGCGAACTGGGGCTGGGTTTGCCGGCCATCGCGGAAGTCTTCCAACGCCAGGCGGATCCCGTGGCCGCGCTGGGCCGGCACCTCGACTGGCTGGGGCAGGAGCAGCAGCGGCTGGCCCGGCAGGCTGAGTCCGTGCGGCAAACAATCGAAACAGTAAAGGCAGGAGGCCATCTGATGGCAGAGGACATGTTCAAGGGCTTCGACCACACGCAGTACAAGGATGAAGTTGAAGTGCGGTGGGGCAAGGACGCCTACGCGGCGTCCGATGCGTGGTGGCGCGGCATGGGGCCCGCGGAAAAACGGGAGTGGAAGTCCCGGGCGGAAGAGCTTGGCCGGGACTGGACGGCAGCGGCGGTTGCGGGTGTTCCGGCGGACGGGCCGGAAGCCCGCGAACTGGCAGCGCGGCATGTGGCGTGGCTGAAGTCCATTCCGGGAACCCCCGCAGCCGAAAACAGCGGCGACATCCGGGGATACGTCACCGGGCTGGCCGACATGTACGTGGAGGACCCCCGCTTTGCTGCCAATTACGGCGGAGCTGAAGGAGCCAGCTTCGTCCGGGAGGCCCTGCACAGCTTCGCGGCACAGTACCTCTAGGAGTTCCGGAAGCGGCAGTCAGCGCCGGGAGTCTTCCCGCTGGGCCTTGGCCCGCTTGGTCCGCCGGATGACCAGCAGGACCACGGCGACGGCCAGGGCCGCATAGACGGCATAGTTCAGGAACCGGGAATACTTCTCAATGAGTTGGTACTGGGTGCCCAGGAGGTAGCCCAGCCCAATGAGGGCGCCGTTCCACAGCCCGCTGCCGGCAAGGGTGAAGACGGTGAATGTTCCCAGCGGCATGGCCGCGGCGCCTGCCGGCAGGGAGATCAGGCTCCGGATGCCGGGCAGCAGGCGGCCGAAGAAGATGGACGACCTGCCATGGCGGCCGAACCACCCGGCGGCACGCTCAAAGTCTTCGCTGTCTACCAGCGGCAGCCTGGACAGCCAGCGGATGGACCGTTGCAGGCCCAGCTTTGCCCCGAGCAGGTAGAGCAACAGGGCCCCGAGGTAGGCCCCCAGGGTGCTGGTGGCAAAGACCAGGAGGAGGTTCAGGGACCCCTGCTTGGCGAGATACCCCGCCAGTGGAAGAATCACCTCGCTGGGAATGGGCGGCACGACCGTCTCCGCCAGGGTGAAAGCGCCTACGCCCCACTCGCCCAGCGTGTCGATGGCCCGGGCAGCGAAGCCCACGATTCCCGTGAGTCCTTCGGTGGGGCCGGCTGCACCGGCCACGGTTGTCCACGTCATCTGGCGGGTTTACCGGTGCTTGAATTCCGGCTGGCGCTTTTCGGTGAACGCCGCCATGCCTTCTTTCTGGTCCTCCGTGGCGAACAGGGAGTGGAAGAGCCGCCGTTCGAACACCACCCCCTGGGCCAGCCCGGTTTCGAAAGCGGCGTTCACGGCTTCCTTTGCCGCCATCGCCGCGGGCTTTGACTTTTCGGCGATGACGCCGGCCACCTTGAGTGCTTCGGACACTACCTCTGCCGCTGGAACCACCCGGGATACCAGCCCGCACCGTTCGGCTTCCCCGGCATCGATGAACCGTCCGGTGAGGATCATGTCCATGGCCTTGGCCTTCCCCACAGCCCTGGTCAGGCGCTGCGAGCCGCCCATGCCGGGGAGCACTGCAAGGTTGATTTCCGGCTGCCCGAACTTTGCGTTGTCCCCGGCGATGATCAGGTCGCACATCATGGCCAGTTCGCAGCCGCCGCCCAGGGCGAAGCCGGACACCGCCGCGATGGTGGGGATCCGCAGCCGGGTGAGTTCCTCCCAGCCCCGGAACCAGTCCGCGACATACATGTCCATGTAGCCCTGGTCCGCCATCTCCTTGATGTCGGCTCCCGCCGCGAAGGCCTTCCCGGAGCCGGTGATCACCACCGCGCCCACTCCGGGGTCGGAATCCATGGCCGTCACGGCGGCCACCACTTCCTCCATGGTGGCCTTGTTCAGCGCGTTCAGTGCCGCGGGCCTGTTGAGGGTGACCAGCCCCACCCTGCCCTGCTGCTCCACCAGGATGTTGGCGTACTCCGTCATTCGGGACTCCCGTCGTCGTGTGCTGTGGCGGCCGGACGCCGGCCCGGCGCCTCTGTGCCAGCGGCTCCTGCGGGGCCGTCCCCGGCCTGCCGTTCCGATGAGCCGCGGATGTCGGTGATGATGGCGGAGAAGTCGCGGCCCGCTCCGCCCCCTGCGGCAAACCTATCGTAGATACGGGCGGCGAGCGCTCCCATCTGTCCTGCCACCCCGGTGCTGTCCAGGGCGTTGACGGCAAGGTTGAGGTCCTTGGCCATGAGGGCCGCGGCGAAACCCGGCTGGTAGTCCCTGTTGGCGGGGCTGGTGGGCACCGGCCCGGGCACGGGGCAGTTGGTGGTCAGCGCCCAGCACTGCCCTGACGCGGCGGATGCGACGTCGAACAGGGCCTGGTGCGTCAGCCCGAGCTTCTCCCCCAGCACGAAAGCTTCGCTGACCGCGATCATCGAGACGCCCAGGATCATGTTGTTGCAGATTTTGGCGGCCTGCCCGGCCCCGTGGGCGCCGCAGTGCACCGCCCGCCTGCCCATGACCTCCAGGAGCGGCAGCACCTCCTCGAAGCCTGCCGCGTCGCCGCCTGCCATGAAGGTCAGGGTGCCTGCCTCGGCTCCCACCACGCCGCCGGAGACGGGGGCGTCAACGGACCGGTGGCCCGCTTCGATGGCCAGCTGGGCAGCCTCCCGTGCCTCGTCGACGTTGATGGTGGAGCAGTCGAGGAACATAGTTCCCCGTGGCGCGGCGGCCAGCAGTCCGGGCTCCCCCGGCTGCCCGGGATGTCCGGCGGCCCCCCGGTAGGCTTCGAGGACCTGCCGGCCGCTGGGGAACATGGTCAGCACCACGTCGGCGCCGGCAAGTGCTTCGACGGCGGTGGCCGCCACCGGCACGCCCTGCGCCCGGGCCGCTTCCACGGCTGCGGGCGACACATCGAACCCGGTCACCCGGTAACCGGCGCGGACCAGGTTCAGGGCCATGGGTCCGCCCATGTGTCCGAGGCCCAGGAACGCGACGCTGTCCTTTTCAGGCATGGTCCGCCTCCGCCCCTTCCATGTCCCTTCCGGGTTGCAGGTCAAGCTCCGGCCCGTCCAGCGGCTGGAAGAACCTGTCCACCTGGCCCGCCAGCACCTCGGCCAGTGTGCCCGGCTTCCACCGCGGGTTCCTGTCCTTGTCCACCACCTGGGCGCGGATACCTTCGCGGAAATCGGGGCCGGCGAGGAACCGCAGCCCGGCCCTGTACTCCTGGGCAAGGGCCTCATCAAGGGTCAGGTTCGCGGCCCGGCGCAGTGACGCCAGGGTGACCTTGACCGACGTCGGCGACTTGGCTTCGATGGTGTCCGCCGCCGCGGTGGCATCGTCCCGGCCGGGCCCGGTCCATGCCCGGAGCCTGGCAACAATGTCCCCGGCGTCGTCGCTGGCGTAGCAGGCATCGATCCAGTCCCGCTGGCCGGCCAGGGCAGAAGGCGGGGGCTGTTCAGCACAACGGGCGACGACGGCTTCCGGGGTTTCTGTTTCCAGTCCCGCCGCCAGGCCCGGCAGCGAGGCTGACGGGACGTAGTGGTCCGCAAGGCCCAGGAACAAGGCGTCGCCGGCGGCCAGGTGCGCCCCGGTCAGGGCCGCATGGGTTCCCGTCTCACCGGGTGCGCGGGACAGGAGGTAGGTCCCGCCGACGTCGGGCGCGAATCCGATGGTGGTTTCGGGCATCCCCATCCTGGTCCGTTCGGTGACCACGCGGACGTTCCCGTGAGCCGAGATTCCCACCCCACCGCCAAGGACCAGCCCGTCCATAAGGGCGACGTACGGCTTGGGATAGCGGGCAATGAGCGAGTTCATCCGGTACTCGGTCTGCCAGAAGCCAGCAGTCTGGTTTCCGCCGTGCAGCATGTCCCGGTAGATCGCCACGATGTCACCGCCCGCGCACAGGCCACGTTCCCCGGCGCCCTGCACCAGGACGGCGGCCACGTCGTCGTCCGTTGCCCAGGCGGTGAGCCGGCGCAGGAGCACGTCCACCATCCCCGCGGTGAGGGCGTTGACCGCCCGGGGCCGGTTGAGGGTGATCACACCGAGCCGGCCGCGGTGGCCGAAAAGCACCTCCGCGTCTCCGTTTCCTGCGCTGCTGTCCGTTGTGGTGCCCGTGGCTGCGGTCATCGGCTGGTGCTCCTTCGCATGGTGGCCGGGCGTGTGATCCAGGCCATTCTGGTGCGAATATACCCGCCGCCTGCTGCCCGGGACCAACCGTGCCCGCGCCGCGGCCGCGGCCTTTCGGGGGCTTTACCCGGTGCGTGGCCGCCAAGGTAAGTTAGGAACCGTGAAGATAGCTACCTGGAATGTGAACTCGCTCCGTGCCCGCGCCGACCGCGTTGAAGCCTGGCTGCAGCGCAGCGACTGCGACGTCCTGGCCATCCAGGAGACCAAATGCAAGGACGAGAACTTTCCGTGGGAACTCTTTGAACGGATGGGCTACGAGGTGGCCCACTTCGGGGTGAACCAGTGGAACGGCGTGGCGATTGCCTCCAGGGTGGGGCTGGAGGACGTGGAACGGACTTTCCTGGACCAGCCGTCGTTCGGCAAGGCCGGGAAGGATCCTGTCCAGGAGGCCCGCGCCATGGCTGCCACCTGCGGCGGTGTCCGCGTCTGGAGCCTCTACGTCCCCAACGGCCGTTCCCTGGATGACGAACACATGCCGTACAAGCTCAAGTGGCTCGAAAGCCTCCGGACGCACGCCCAGTCTCTGGTCGCGGAAAACCCGCAGGCGCAGGTGGCCCTGATGGGCGACTGGAACATCGCGCCTTTCGACGATGACGTCTGGGACATCGACCTGTTCATCGCCAACCGGGCAACGCACGTCAGCCCGCCGGAGCGGGAGGCGTTCCACGCCTTCGAGTCGGCCGGTTTCACCGATGTGGTGCGCCCCTACACCCCCGGGCCGGGCGTCTACACCTACTGGGACTACACCCAGCTGCGGTTCCCCAAGAAGGAAGGCATGCGGATCGACTTCATCCTGGCCTCCCCCGCCCTGGCCGCCCGCGTCACCGGCGCCTCGATCGACCGCGAGGAACGCAAGGGCAAGGGCGCCTCTGACCACGCCCCCGTGCTGGTGGAATTGGCTGACTGATGACCGCGACCTGGACCCATGCAAGGAGGCCGTCGTGACGGGGAACCTCTACCGGGGCCAGGCCGGCCTGCCTTTCTCCTCCACGCTGCGCGTCTACGAACCCTTGGAGGCCTTCCCGGAGGAACAGCGTCCGGACATCGCGGCGGCGGGGGCCCAGGCCGTGTCACGCGCCGCCGTCGAAAACGCTGAACTGCTCGCCTCGCTGGGACGGATCACCCGCTCCGGCGGGGACCCTTTCCCCACCGGACGCACCGACCTGGTGCGCGTCACCACGGCACCGGGGCCGGACGGCGGAACGGCCGACGACGGTGCTGGCGCCGGCATTGAGCCAGTCCTCCTGTATTGCCCCAGCCAGCTGGTCCTCCGCGCCGGGCTGGCAGCCAACGCGCTGATGGAGGGGATCCACGGGCCGCTTGCCGAGCTGCTGATCCCGGAGGAGCAACGGGACCGGCACCAGGAACGGATCGACCTGGTGAAGGCACGCGACGGGTCCGTCCGGGTCCACACCCGTGCATCCACCTGGGGCATCCCGTTCAGCTGGTTCTCGCTGTTCGCCGAATCCGACCGCAAGGATGTGGTGGAAGCCGGTGGACGGATCCTCACCGTGCGTGTCTGGACGCCCATCACCGATGCCCTGGAGCGGGCCCGCTACGCGGTGGCCAACCTGGCACTCGCCGCCCCGGACCTGGACATGCTCGATGACCTGGCGCAGCTGACCGAATGGCTTGAGCTGTTCCACGTGAACTCCATGGTGGAACTGGACTACGGGGCCGTGGCGGACAAGGTGTACCCGGACGAGTCTCCCATGGACATCAGGCTGGGCATCGAATGCCTGGCGGAGGGGGACATGACCGGCGCCGCGGCGGCCTACCGACGGCTGGCCTCGCGGTGGGTTCCCATCCGCCAGCTGGCCCGCGCTTCCTGAGCATGCCGGCTAGGGGGAACAACAGGCCCTAAACCTGTATCAGGTTTGGGGAGGCGCCGTGGTGCGCCGGATGATGAGTTCATGGGGCGCGACGGCGGAGCGGACAGCCCCGTCCTCGCCGTCCAGTTCATCCAGCAGCATCTTCGTCGCCAGTTCGGCTTGTTCGTCCGGGCGCTGCCCCACGGTGGTCAAGCCCATGGCGGCGGCGAAATCGTGGTTGTCGATGCCCACCACGGACAGGTCGCCAGGGACGCTGACGCCTATGCGGTTGGCTTCGAAGATGACACCCATGGCCATTTCGTCCGAGGCGCAAAATATGGCTGTTGGTTTCTGTCCCGGACCCGACCACAGCCGGCGGAAGGCCTCCTGGCCACTGCGGACGGTGAAGTCGCCCCATTCGTCCCATTCCGGCCGGGTGGGCAGCCCGGCGGCGGCCATGACGTCCTTGAAGGCCAGGATGCGGACCCGGGGAACGTCGAAGTTGAGGTCTGTCTCGTCGTCGCCGTGCAGCAGTGCGATATCACGGTGGCCCAAATCGATCAGGTGCCGGACCGCGGTTGACGCTGCGGCGTAGTCGTCGATGCCAATGTAGGGGCACTCCTCGACGTGCCCTCCCACCACCACTAGGGGGATGTCGATCTTTTGGAGGTGTTCGATTTCCTCGTGGCTGAGGGCCATGCAGAGCACCAGCAGGGCATCGATCTGCTTATAGACCATGGTCTTGCTGAAGAGCCGCTCGCGGTTGCTCCCGTGGCCGCCAAGGTTGAAGAGGGAAAGGTTGTAATTCCTGGCGTGCAGTTCGCGGTCTGCGCCCTCGATGGCTTTGGAAAAGAACCACCGGCTGACGAACGGGGCCAGGACGCCAATGGTTTTGGTGCGCCCCGTGGCCAGCCCGGAAGCGGAGGACGAGGCCACGTAGCCCAGGTTCCCGGCCACTTCCAGGATCTTCTCCCTGGTGGCCGGAGAAACCCTGGGCAGTCCGCGGACGGCACGGGAGACGGTGGCTGTTGAGACTCCGGCGGCGGCCGCCACGTCCTCGATGCTGACACCGTTATGGCCGCCCCGCTGCGACCTTTCCGTTGTCCGTGCCACCGTGTCCCCCTTTAACTCCTTTTCGGCGTAGGGCCGGCTGGCCCTGCGTTTACCCCCGGCCTTGTATTTTTCCATTCCGGGGACGGGCAGCGACTACCGACCCGGTGGCTGCGTCCAAGGTCACAGCCACCGGTATCCGGCGGTTTCTTCCCTATCGGCGGGCTGGAAGTTTCCGGCGCAGCCGTACCATGCCATACAGGGCCAGCAAGGTGGCCAGCAGGCCCAGCGCCCATCCAAGGGCAGGCTGGGCCGTGACTTCCATCCACACAGTGGCTACCAGGAGGACCAGCGCCCAGAACGCGAGGAAGCCGATGATGATGTCGAAGTCCTCCCCCGAGCGGACCAACCGGCTGCGGTTCCCCGCCCCCGGGGTCCGGGGGCGGGAACCTGCGTCCGTCACTTGACCGCACCTGCCGTGAGGCCGGCCACGATCTTGCGCTGGAAGACCAGCACCAGGATCACCAGCGGGATGGTGACGATGGTGCCGGCGGCCATGATGGCCGTGTACGGGATCTGGTTGGGCTGCGCACCGGCGAAGTTGGCGATCGCCACCGTCACCGGCTGGGTTGCGTCGCTGGACAGCTGGCTGGCAATCAGGAACTCATTCCACGACGAAATGAAGGCCAGGATTGCGGTGGTGAAGATTGCCGGAGCAGCCAGCGGCATGATGACCTTGCGGAACGCCTGCCCCTGGGTGCAGCCGTCAACGCGGGCTGATTCCTCGAGTTCCCACGGCATTTCCCGGAAGAACGAGGTCATGGTGTAGACCGTCAACGGGAGCACGAAGGAGATGTTCGGGATGATCAGCGCCTGGTACGTACCCATCCAGCCGATGTTGGTGAACAGCTGGAACAGCGGGGTGATCAGAGCGACGCCGGGGAACATGGATGCACCCAGGATGAAGCCGAGGACCAGGAATTTGCCCTTGAAGTTCAAGCGGGCCAGGGCGTACGCGGCGAACACGCCAATCAGCAGGGACACCACCGTCACGACGCCACCGATGAACACACTGTTCAGCAGGGCCTGGCCGAACCTGTTGCCGAACGAGGTATCGAAGGCGGTTATGAAGTTGTCCAGGGTTACGTGGGTGGGAAGGATCGAGGTGTCGTAGGTAAAGCCGACTTCGCGGAACGCCGTGACCACCATCCAGTACGCCGGGGCCAGGCACCAAAGCAGGACTATGACGGCGCTGAGGTAGGTCCGCCCCTGCGCCCACTTTTCACGGTTCTGGGCTGCCTTGCGGCCCTTGTCCTGCTGGGCCCGCAGCGCCGAGGCGTCTGCTGTTGCCGTGGTCATTTCTTCCCCTTTCCTGTGGCGCCGCTCTGCTCAACCACGTTCGCCCCAAGGAAGCGGACGAAGATGAAGGCGACGAGGAAGATGATGATGAACGTGATGGTGGACAATGCCGCCGCGGAGTTGAAGCCCTGCCTGATCTGGTTGATCACCAGGATGGACAGCGTGGTGGTGTTGTTCGCGCCGCCGGTGAGGATGTACGGCAGGTCGAACATGCGCAGCGCGTCGAGTGTACGGAACAGGATAGCCACCATCAGGGCCGGTTTCACCAGCGGAAGGGTGATCAGCCGGAACCGCTGCCAGGCCGTGGTCCCGTCCACTTTTGCTGCCTCATATACTTCTGCCGGAATCATCTGGAGGCCGGCAAGGATCAGCAGTGCCATGAAGGGTGTGGTCTTCCAAACGTCCGCGATGACCACGGCCCACTTGGCCGGCCACTCGCTGCCCGTCCACAGGATGGTGGTGTTGAACAGCTTGTTGGCGATGCCCTCAAAAGCGAAGATGAAGAACCAGAGCTTGGCCGTCACGGCGGTCGGGATGGCCCAGGGCACCAGGACAGCGGCGCGGACCAGGCTGCGGCCCCGGAACTCGCGGGCCATGATCATGGCCATCCAGAAGCCCAGGACCGTTTCAAATGCCACCGTCACCACGGTGAAGAAGAAGGTGGTGGCCGTGGCGGACCAGAACTGGCCTCCGAGGGTACCGGGCGGGCAGGCAACTGTTCCGCCGTCCGGTGACGAGCATTGCTGCGCGAGCCAGTTCACGTAGTTCTGGATGCCTGCCGAGCCGCCTGCGGTGAACAGGCCGGTGGCGGGATCAAGGCCGGCGTCCTTCTGGAACGACATGACGATGGCGCTGATGATCGGGTAGACGATCACGATGCCCAAGGCGACGATGGTGGGGGCGAGCAGCCAGGACGCCCAGCGTCCCTGGCTGGCGATCCTGTTGTCCTCGCCTACGCCCTTAGGCGCATGATGGACGGGGGTCCCGCCCGACGCCGGTGACTTTACCGGCGTCGGGCCTAGTTCGGTTGCCATGGCAGGACTACGATCCCGCACCGGCGGATTCGATGGATTTCTGCATGTCAGAGAGTGCGGAGTCCACTGTCTTTTCTCCCTTGATAGCGGAGTAGGCGTTGTCTTGGATTGCCTTGGTAACAGCCGGGTAGAACGGCGTCACAGGACGCGGTACGGCGTTCTGGATGGACGTCTTCAGCACCGGCAGGTAGGGCAGCTTGGCAACGAGTTCCTGGTCGTCATACAGCGATCCAAGAACCGGAGCCAACGAGCCCTGGGTAGCGTAGAACTTCTCGGTCTCCGCCGAGGTCATGAACTTCATGAAGTCAAGGGCAGTTGCCTTGTTCTTGGAGTACACGCTGGTGGCAAGGTTGTGGCCGCCGAGTGAGGATGCACCGGGTCCATCCTTGCCCGGGAGTGCAGCCAGCCCCGTCTTGTCCTTGACGGCCGACGAACCTTCAGTAGTGATCAGGTTGAAGGCGTAAGGCCAGTTGCGCAGGAACAGGAGCTTACCGCTCTGGAACGCCTGGCGGCTGTCCTCTTCCTTGTACGTGATGGCTTCCTTGGGAATGTTGCCGTCAGCGTATGCCTTGGCCAGGTTCCCCAGGCCGGCCTTGGCCTCGGCCGTGTTCAAGTTGGGCTTGCCGTCCTTGTCCAGGACGGAACCGCCGGCGGAGTTGATGGCCTCGGACGCATTGACCGTAAGACCCTCATACTTGCTGAACTGGCCCGCGTAGCATCCGATGTTGTTCTGCTTGGCGATGGAGCACATGCTCATCATCTCGTCCCAGGTCTTGGGAGGGGTGGGTACCAGGTCTTTCCGGTAGTAAAGGATGCCGCCGTCCGAGGTTTGCGGGGCCGCATACAGGGTGCCCTTGTAGGTTGCGCTGTCCACAGTCGGCTTGAGCATGGCGCTGGTGTCAATCGCCATCTTGTCCTTCAGCGGCTGCAGCCAGCCCTTGGCTGCGAATTCAGCGGTCCAGACGACGTCCACATCCACGACGTCGTAATCCGACTGCTTTGCCTGGAAGTGCTGGACCAGGTCGTCATGCTGCTGGTCGGCCTGGTCGGTCTGTTCCTTGAAGGTGACCTTTTCGTTCGGGTGGGCCGCGTTCCACTTGTCCACCAGGGGGCGCACAACGTTGCTGTTGTCTTTGCCCTGGACGTAGGTGATGGGACCGCGTCCGTCGAGGTTGGCGCTGGCGTCACCGCCTCCACCGCCGCCCCCGGTGGTGCCCCCTCCACCTCCACCGCCACAGGCGGACAACGTCAGGGCCAGAATGCCGGCAGTGGCAGCCGGAAGCAGGAATCTCGGGGTTTTCATTAGCTTGAAGCTCCTCGCTGAGTGACAAGTAAGTCGACAGAACGCTTGTAGGTGAGGTTGATGTGGTGACCATCACACTAGTAAGGTGACTGTCGGTAATGCAAGCGTTTACATCAAAAAGTTATCAGAGGGGAACCAAATGCCAGTCCCGTCCGTTCCCGCACCCTTCCGAGCCTCGTCACCCTGGTGGGCGGACGCCGTCGTCTATCAGATCTACCCCCGGTCCTTCGCGGACGGTAACGGTGATGGCATGGGCGATCTCCGCGGTGTCACGGGCCGGCTTCCCTACCTCGAGGCTCTTGGAGTGGATGCCATCTGGCTCTCCCCGTTCTACAAGTCGCCGCAGGCAGACGGCGGATACGACGTAGCCGACTACCGCCAGGTGGACCCGATCTTCGGCTCCCTGGAAGACTTCGACGCCATGTTGCGGGAGGCCCACCGGCGCGGCCTGAAAGTCATCGTGGACCTGGTACCCAACCACACCTCCGACGAACATGCCTGGTTCCAGGAGGCGTTGGCGGCACCTCCGGGAAGCCCCGCACGGGACCGGTATATGTTCCGGAACGGCAAGGACAAGGTGCCGGGATCCGGTGACGGCGGCCGGGCCCCCAACAACTGGAAATCCGTGTTCGGCGGACCGGCCTGGAGCCGTGTGCAGGAGGCGGACGGTTCACCTGGCCAGTGGTACCTTCATCTTTTCGATACCAAGCAACCGGACCTGAACTGGGACAACCCGGAGGTCCAGGAGGAAATGCGGTCGGTTCTCCGCTTCTGGCTGGACCGCGGCGCAGACGGCTTCCGGGTGGATGTTGCCCACGGACTGGTCAAGGAATCGGGACTTCCGGACTGGGATGGCGTCGCCGCCATGGTGGAGGGAACCTCCGCTGCACACTTGGAGAGCCATTTGCCCGGGGATGCACCCCACGCCCACACCGACGCCGAAGAACCCCACAGGGCCGTTTCCCCCATGTATCCGCCGTCTCCCTTTTTCGACCAGGACGGCGTCCACGCCATCTACCGGGACTGGAACCGCGTCCTGGCGGAGTACGACGGGGACCGCATGATGGTGGCTGAGGCCTGGGTGGAACCGGCCGAGCGGCTGGCCCGCTATGTCCGGCCGGATGAAATGCAACAGGCCTTCAACTTCGACTTCCTCCTGGCAGGGTGGAATGCCGATCGCATGGCTGAGGCCATCGACGCATCCCTGGCAGCGGCAGCGTCAGTGGGCGCTCCGTCCACCTGGGTGCTCAGCAACCACGACACCGTGCGGCACACCACCCGGTTCGGCCTCAAGGATCCCACCACCTTCCCCAAGGGCATCGGGGCCGCCGACGAACAGCCCGACCCGGCCCTGGGCCTGGCGCGGGCCCGCGCCGCGACGCTGGTTGCGCTGGCATTGCCTGGCTCCGCCTACCTTTACCAGGGCGAGGAACTGGGCCTGCCTGAGCACACGTCCCTTCCTGACGATGCCCGGCAGGACCCCACGTTCTTCCGGACCCATGGTGCCGAAATCGGGCGCGACGGCTGCCGGGTCCCGCTGCCATGGACGGCGGCCCAGCCCGGGTACGGGTTCTCGGGCGAGTTGTCCGGGCAGGCCCCAGGGCCGTGGCTCCCCCAGCCGGAAAGCTTCGGGCCCCTGGCCGCAGACCTGCAGGACGGCGAGGAGGGCTCAACCCTTGAGCTGTACCGGGCAGCCTTGGCTTTTCGGGCGGCACAGCAACTGGGCAGCGGCAGTGTGGAGTGGACGGATGAGCACGCGCCGGACAGCGGCCTGCTGGCTTTCCGGAATGGAGCCGTGACGGTCCTGTCCAATATGGGCTTCGCTTCCGCACCCGTGCCTGAGGGTTTGGCCGTGGTGCTGTCCAGCGGCCCCGAACCGGCCGAAGAATGGACCGCCATGCGGGAGGTGCCCGTGGACACCACCGTGTACCTCATGGGCGGCAGGTAGCAACAGCGAGCCCGGACGCCGTCCGGCGGCAGGTCAGCGGACGCGCTCAGCCCTGCTGAAGCGTGTCCGTGCCCCGGCGCCAATGTGGATCAGGACGGGAACCTCCTTGCCCACCACGGCCTCCAGGGCGTCCACGAGTCCGGCGACCTCGGCGGCGAGCAGGTGCGGGGCCACGCCCTGGCGCGGCAAGAGCCGGACCTTCAGAGCCGGCGCTCCCTTGACCTCATACGTGGTGACGGTGGCACCGGCGAGGTCCGGACGCCCTTCGAGGGCGTGCCGGAGCGCCTGTTCCGCCACTCCGCCTCCGATCCGCACGTCGCCGGGGGTCTCACCGGGATCGTATTCGGCGGCCAGCAGGCTTGACTTGCCCTTGCCCTGCTGCGCCATCCAGGCGACCATGAGCCCCATCAGTGCCAGCAGGGCCACAGCCACCACAATCCATAACCAGCTTTCCGGCCGGCCCGGGAACCGGGTGGAATCGAACAACTGGTTGATGCCGCCCCAGGCCCCTGAAGACCAGGAGTGCCACCAAGTGCCCACGGAGGGAACGGTGGCCAGCAGCACCAGGAGGAGCCCGGAGCCCAGCAGGAGCAGGCCCAGCGCGGTGAGCAGGATGCGGTTAAGCAGTGTCGGGGTGCTGTTCATGCCCCGATCACCCCCGATGGCGCCACATTGACGCGGGGAACGGGTGCCGGTTCCAACAACATCTGGTCCAGCTCATCCCGTACAGCCTCCAGTACCCTGTCCGGGTTTACCGGGACGCCGGAGGTAGGACGGACATTCACCAGCACCTGCCGTTGGGAGACGACCACCATGACCTGGTCCGGCGTGACATTGGCGGCGAGGCGCGCGCGGCGGGCCAGCGACGATGCGATGACCTCGTCGTCCACCACCACGGCGGGGAGCCCTTCCCCGGCTGCGCCGGCCAGCAGGTGGCGTGCGCGCTTTCCCGGGAGGATCCCGTTCAGCAGGAAGATCAATCCCAGCATGGCGAGCACGGCGCCGATCGCGGCCAGCAGCAGCGGGGGCATGCCGGCTGGAAGATCCACGATGCGCTGGGCAGCGACCTGCGGCTCCACCAGCCACGCCGGCTGCCCCACTGCGTGCACCCCGGATTCGAGGACGCCGTAGCCAGCCAGCACGAGGACCAGGACGGCGGCCACGACCGATACCACGGCCCTGCCGGAATGGGTCTCCCGGTAGACCACCCTGCGCATGTCCGGGCCGTTGCTTCTCCGCGACCCGCTGCCGGCCCGGCGGCTTTCCACGCTGCTGCTCACCGTACCCGCCCTTCTGTGCTGATCCTTGCCCCGCTGATGCGGATGTCCACCCGGCTCACCTGGGAACCGCTCAGTTCAGACACCTTTGCCAGGATGCTTTCCTTGGCGTTCACGGTTCGATCCCAGATGGATCCTCCAATTGCGCCGATCCTGGCCCGGTCTGCTGCCACAGCCTGTAACGGCGGGATGCTGATGGGGGCGACGAGGGACAAAGCCAGCAGGCCGTCGTCGTCCGTCCAGTCCGCACGGATGTCCTGGGCGTCGACGCCCAGCGCCTGCGCGGCCGCCGCCTTGGCAAGGCTGGTTAAAGCCTGCGTACTGATCCGGTTATGGCCGCTGAGCGCCTGCGCACGCACAACGGGCGCGGGCGAACTCATGAGGACGAGCGCCGGCCAACGATGGCATCGAGAATGCCGCGCAGGTCCAGCTTTCCTTCGGCCGCGCGGCCCAGGAGGGCCCCGATGGCCATGAAGAGAAGGGAGACCAGGAAGCCCCAAAGGCCGAACTGCAGGGACATGAACGCCACGAATGCGCCCATGGCCAGGCCTGTCACGGTGAGGTTCACAGCAGCGCCTCCCGTTCTGCAGCGGCCGGAACGGCGGTCTTGACCGATGGCGGGACATAGACATCGGTGATCTCGACGTTCACCTCAATCACCTGCAGACCCACCAGTTCTTCCACAGCCCGGTAAACGGCGGCACGGACGTCGTTGGCCAGCGCATGCAGGGGCGTTCCGTAGCTGGCCACCAGGGTGATATCGACGGCTACCTGGGTTTCGCCTACTTCCGCGTGGACGCCGGCGGCGTGGTCGGAGCTCCCCACGGCGTCGCGGATGGCGCCCAGGGCACGGGACGGGCCCGACCCCAGGGAGTAGACGCCGGGAACCGCGCGGGCGGCAATCCCCGCAACCTTTGCCACGGCGGTCTCGGAAATAACTGTCCGGCCCGGGCCGGGAGCCGGACTGGCGGCAGGACGGTTGGGCACCACGGGTTGTGGGTTCTGGTATTCCATCAGGCACTCCCCCTTCTGTTGGTTCCACCCTATCCCCAGCCTGCGACAGATGGGCTGGAAACTCGTCGGCGCCGCGGCACGGGACTTGGTCCAGGGGTGGTTGACGGAAAGCGGCTAAAAAACCAGGCGGGGAGCCGTGGGGCTCCCCGCCTGGTTTATGTACTGCTTGTAGCTGTCGCGGCCGCCTCGATCTACTTATAGAGGCCCTCGCCGCCGACCCTGACGTTGGTGGGCAGGTAGCCGAACGGGCCGAGGCCGTTCTTGCCGAAGCTGCGGTCCACCTGGGTCACGCCGTTCTTGAAGTTGATCTTGACGGTCGGGGACAGTGAACCGCCCCGGACGCCGTTGACGTTGTCGATGAACGACTGCACCAGGCCGCCCGGCTGGACGTAGTGCGAGTATGCCTGGAACTGGCGGCCGTTCTGCTGCCCGGAGATGGTGCCGCTCGGGTTGTTGGCCGGCATGTTGAGGTCGGTCGGTGAACCGAGCGCCAGGCCGCTGTTGTTCACCGGCTGGAAGTCGGAGCGGACTCCGTCGCCCACGAAACCATAGACGCCGTCGGGACCGCGCATGCCGTCCGCGTAAGTGAACTGGTGGCTGATCGTGTACAGGTAGTACTTGTTCTTGCCGTTCTCGTTCTGGATGAAGATCTGCGGACGCTCAGTCTGGTCGTTGACGCAGTTGGCCGACAGGATGGGCGGCAGGAAGGACCACTTGGTCAGATCCTTGTTGTCCGCCACGGCCAGGCCCACGCTGGCGGTCTGGTACTTGGCGCCGCTGTTCTGGACATCGGTCAGGCTTTCGGCATGCGGATCGCCCGGCTGGTAACCCAGGTCCCCGCCCTGGCACTGGTATTCGCCGCGGTTGCCGGCGGTGTTGCCTTCGAACACCATGTAGGTCTTGCCCGGGTGGGCAGGATCGGCGAAGGTGTACGGGTCCCGGAACGCGAAGCCCGCGTTTTGCGCCTTGTTCTGGTACAGCTTTCCGTCCGGCTCCAGGAGCTTGGTGTGCTGGAAGCCGTCGAACGTCACGCCGTTCTTGTCGGCGTGGATGTTGCCCAGTGCCTTCGCGATGGCCGCGTCCGGGGCGATGCCGCCGCCGCCCGCGTTGCGCTCCGCCTTGTCGTAGAAGGTGGTGGCTGTATAGAACACGTTCACGTGGTCACCCTGCATCAGGCGGGTGGAGCCGGACCATTCCGTGTTGCCGATGGACGTGTTGTCCAGGAAGAGGTGGCCGCCGTAGTTCCACTTGTCCTTCGCTGGGTCGGCGTTGGTCTTGCGGAAGAAGTAGCCGATCCGGGCGTTCCAGTGGCGCTGGTCGAAACCGTAGCCGGCGTGGCGGTCAGCGACCAGGGAGAAGATGACGTCCCAACCCTTGTAGCTGATCTGGTTGGCATTCTCGTCCGTGAGGGACCAGGTGTCCCAGACCCATACGTCGTCGTTCATGGCGGGGAAATCCTGCGGGATCTCCGGCATGGTGACGTCGGGGCTCATGGAGTTCTGGCCCGCTGCGACGTTGGGGTTGCTTTGCGCCATGATCTGCTTGGCGTCGGCGCGGGTCCACTTGGAGGTGAAGTCCGACGCCGGATCGAAAGCCTGCTGCGTGTGCTGCGTCGGCAGGGGGAAGCCTGGCGTGGGGGCAGGCAGCTGCTGGACTGCAGGCGGATCGGAGGGCTCGTTGGCGTGTGCCGAGGGGACGGCCAGGAAAGCCGACGCGGCCAGGGTCGCCGCCAGCGCTGCGGCGGCGGTGCGCCACCGCAGCAGCCGGGGTTGGGGGTGCTTGTGCATTTCTTGCTCTTCTCGCGGAGTTGTGACTTTTCGTGGAAGGCGGGCGTGTGCCCATGATCCCGAAACAAACCGCGACCCCGGAGACACCTCAGGAGTCATCGGGGACGCCGTTGTGCTGTGGGGAGAGACAGGCCTGGGTAGGGCCTGGCCGGCCGGTGGAAAGCATGCTGTCCTCCGGCCGCGCTCCACCGTAGACGGGGTGGAACGGACACTTCAAACCCTGTTTCACGGGCCAAAACGGGTTACCGGCGAGTATTGTGCAAGCGCTTACACACTCCAATGCGCGCGCGTGCCATATCCCTGCGGCAGGGGTCAAATGTTTCGTCGGGTGCCCAAAGATTTCTTTCGGGGGGGGTTGCGATGTTGCGCGGGCCGCAGGGCGGGCACCCCTCCGTGGCGGATGGCGGCGTCAGGACAGTCGCGAAGCCCGGGCAAGGTTGCCAGGGCCAGCGCTAAAGCTGCCACGCCAGCGTTAAAGCAGAAAAGCACCAGTTCCGAAGAACTGATGCTTCCCAGTGGTGGCTCCGACCGGCGTCGATCCGGTGACCTTTCGATTTTCAGTCGAACGCTCTACCAACTGAGCTACAGAGCCTAGGTGACTAGTCACCATGACAGCCGGAATTTCTTCCAACAATCAGAGCGACCCTGACGGGACTTGAACCCGCGACCTCCGCCGTGACAGGGCGGCGCGCTAACCAACTGCGCTACAGGGCCTTGCGTTTCTTGCTTTGCAGTATCTCTACCGCTTTTTTCAAGGCCTCCAGCCTACCAGACTTTTTTAGTCTGTTTGACCAGTTCCTTGCGTACCCCCAACGGGATTCGAACCCGTGCCGCCGCCGTGAAAGGGCGGTGTCCTAGGCCGCTAGACGATGGGGGCCAGAACCCGTTCGGAACAAAATAAAAGGCGTCAAGCGGGGCTTTCCGTCTTTGTCCTCTGCGTTTCTCCGAACTGGACTCTAAAACTATAGGGGCTAACCGGGAATATTCCAAAATCGGCGAAAATCCCCGCCGTTTGGCCCTGGTACGGGCCAAGATGGACGGATGGATGCCGTCGATGCGCTCAATGAGATCGCTTTCTGGCTGGAGCGCGGACGCGCCGCCACCTTCAAGGTGCAGGCCTTCCGCAAGGCGGCCGCTGCCATTGGCGCCCTGGAGCCGGAGGAGGTGGCCTCGCGCGCACTGTCCGGGCGGCTTAAGTCCATGAAGGGGATCGGGGACCGGACTTTCACGGTGATCCGGCAGGCGGTGGACGGCCAGGTCCCCGAGTACCTGGCAGACCTTCGGGAGAAGGGTGCCGAGCCGCTCGCGTCCGGCGGCGCGGAGATCGGCAGGGCCCTGCGCGGGGACCTGCACAGCCACAGTGAATGGTCCGACGGCGGCTCCCCCATTGAGCTGATGGTGGCGGCCGCTGAGGTGCTGGGCAGGGAGTACCTGGCCTTGACCGACCACTCACCCAACCTCACCATCGCCAACGGGCTCTCGCCTGAACGCCTGCGCAACCAGCTGGACGTGGTGGCAGGCATTAACGGCAATGGCGGCCGCACCCGGCTCCTGGCCGGGATCGAAGTGGACATCCTGGAAACCGGCGGGCTGGACCAGGAACCGGAGCTGCTGGACCGGCTGGACATCGTGGTGGCCAGCGTTCACTCAAAACTCCGGGCAGACCGGAAGACCATGACCGCCAGGATGCTCGGGGGCATCACGGCCCCGCAAACCAACGTCCTGGGCCACTGCACCGGGCGGCTGGTGGAAGGCTCGCGCGGAACGCGGCCGCCGTCGGACTTCGATGCCAAGGAAGTGTTCGCGGCGTGCGCGGAGCACAACGTTGCCGTGGAGATCAATTCCCGCCCGGAGCGGCAGGACCCGCCCGATGACTTGATCCAGCTGGCCCTGGAAGCCGGGTGCCTGTTCTCGATCGACAGCGATGCCCACGCCCCCGGGCAGCTGGACTTCCTGCAGTACGGCGCCGAGCGGGCGGCCCGCAACAACGTTCCGGCAGACCGGATCATCACCACGTGGCCAGTGGGAAAGCTGCTCGCCTGGGCTTCGCGGAGCTAGGCACGCCCCTGGAACCGCCAGCGGCGTGGTGCGCGGCTACTTGACGGCGTCGGCCAGCTTCTGGCGGAAGTCCGCCTTGGTGGACAGCGTGAGCTTCTCGCCATTGAGGAAGAACGTGGGGGTGCCGTTGACGCCGAGGGTATTGCCGTCCGCGATGTCGGCCAGGATGCGTTCCTCGGTGTTCGGGTCGGCCACCACGGCATCGAACTGCGCCAGGTCCAGGCCCAGCTGCCCGGCGTAGGTGCGGAACAGAGGCGCCTGGGACTGCTGGCTGCCGGACCACTGGGACTGGTTCTCAAAGAGCTTGGCGGCCATCTGCTGGTACTGGCCCTGCTGCGCGGCCGCTTCCGCCGCCAGTGCGGCCTGGCCGGAATTGGGGTGCGCAGAGAGCGGGAAGTACCTGTTGACGAACGTGATCCTGTCCCCGAACTCCGCCTTGAGCTCCTCCACGAAAGGGTGGACCGCTCCGCAGGACGGACATTCGAAGTCCAGGAACTCCACCAGCTGGGCCTTCTCCTCGGCGGGCGCAGTGAGGCGGTGGCTGTCGGCACGAACGAGCTGCTCGGCGCCCGCGGCCGGAGGCGCCGCCTGCTGGGGCTTCGTGGCGGTAAAGATGGCATACCAGGCGACGCCGCCCAGGACGATGACAGCCAGCGCGATCCAGGTGATTTTCCTGACCGGGCGCGGGGTGTCACGGGCGGGAACCGAGGGAGAAGCCATGGTCCGCATCCTAGCCCGGGGGCATCCACATGGCCGATTTCCGCCAGTCCGGCGCCTGCGGCAGCCGTACATTTGACTCATGCCTTCCACCAGCCCCGCCCGTCAGCCCCTGGCTTCCCCCACTGCAGCACCCACGCCCGTGAAGGCCCTTGGCGTGGCGGCCATGGTGGCCACCGTCGTGCTGTGGGCCTCCGCGTTCGTCGGCATCCGCGCCATCGGGCCCCACTTCTCCCCCGGCTCCCTGACGCTCGGCAGGCTGGCGGTCGCCGCCGTCGTCCTCGCTTTCCTGGTGGTGCCGCAACTCATCAGGAGCCGAGTGCTGCCCAGGGGACGCGAATGGCTGCCGATCCTCGCCTATGGCGTGATGTGGTTCGGCGGCTACAACGTTGCCCTGAACGCCGCCGAACACATCCTTGATGCCGGCACCAGCGCCCTGCTGATCAACGTCAACCCGATCCTGGTGGCCATCATGGCCGGCATTTTCCTCAAGGAGGGCTTTCCCCGCTGGCTGCTCATCGGCAGCACGGTGGCGTTCGCGGGGGTTGCACTGATCGCTCTCGGTTCCGGACAGCCGCGCAGCCCCGGGGAAAGTTCGACGGCGGACCTGGCAGGCGTGGCGCTTTGCCTCCTTGCGGCGGTGCTCGCCGCAGTCAGCGTCATCATCCAGAAGCCGGTGGTGCGGAAGTTCCCGGCGGCGCAGGCAACCTGGTTCGGCATTATCGTGGGCGCGGTGTGCTGCCTGCCGTTCGCCGGGCAGCTGGCGTCCGAAGTCCAGGCCGCCCCTCCGCAGGCCACGTGGGCGCTGGTGTACCTCGGCGTGTTTCCCACTGCGATCGCCTTCACAACCTGGGCCTACGCACTCTCACTCGTGGACGCCGGGAAACTGGCCGCCACCACCTACCTGGTACCGGGGACCACGGTGCTCATCTCCTGGCTGCTGCTTGGCGAGATCCCCACAGCCTGGGGACTGGTGGGCGGACTGGTATGCCTGGTGGGAGTGGGACTGACCCGGCGCAGGACGCGGACACGCGGGCAGCGGCCCGGGCGCTAGAGTCGGGGTATGCCAGCCAGCCTTCCGCCGGGACTGCCCATCATTCCTGAAGGGCCGCATGAACCGTCGGGTTTCACCATGTCTCCTGACGAATTCGAGGCAGCCGTCCAGGATGCCCTGGACAGCATCCCGGAGCGGCTGGCCCGCGCCATGGACAACGTGGCCGTCTTCATCGACGACGACTATGTGCCCGGCCCGGGGGAAGACCCGGATACCGTGCTCCTGGGGCTCTACGAAGGTGTCCCCCTGACTGAACGCGATTCATGGTGGGACGCCGGCTCGCTCCCCGACCGGATCACCATCTTCCGCGAACCCATCCTGGAAATCTGCGCCTCCCGGGACGAGGTGATCCACGAAGTGGCCGTTACCGTGGTCCACGAGATCGCCCACCACTTCGGGATTTCCGACGACCGGCTGCACGAGCTGGGCTGGGGCTAGCCTTGTAGGCATGGGACACGACCACAACCACGGCCACGGGATCACTGCCACCGGGCGGCACCGGAAACGGCTGGTGGCCGTCCTGGGGATCACGCTCGGCGTCGTGGTTATCCAGATCGTCGGCGCGGTGCTGTCCGGGTCGCTTTCCCTGCTGGCAGACGCCGGACATATGCTCTCCGACGCGGCCGGAGTCACCATCGCCCTGCTTGCCGCCTGGATCGCCGGCCGCCCGGCGAGCGACCAGCGAACCTACGGCTACCAGCGGGCGGAGGTGCTCGCGGCGTTGGCGAATGCGCTGATCCTGATCGTGATCTCCGTGGTGATTTTCACGGAAGCCATCCGCCGGTTCGGTGCACCCCCTGAGGTGCATACGGACATCATGCTGTTCGCAGCGATCCTCGGTGCCGTGGCGAACCTGGTGTCGCTGCTGATCCTGCGTGGGGGGCAGGAGGAGAGCCTGAACGTCCGCGGCGCCTACCTGGAGGTACTGGGCGATCTCCTGGGCTCGGTAGCCGTCATCATCGCCGCCGTCATCATCATGGCCACCGGTTTCCAGGCAGCAGACACCATCGCATCGGTCCTGATCGCCCTGATGATCCTGCCCCGCGCCTGGAGCCTGCTGCGCGACGTGGTGGACGTCCTGCTGGAGGCCAGCCCGAAAGGAGTGGAGGTCCAGATGATCCGCGAGCACATCCTGTCGGTTGCCGGTGTGACCGATGTCCATGACATCCACATCTGGACCATCACGTCCGGTGTCCCCGTTTTCTCAGCCCATGTGGTGGTGGAGGACGGGGTGCTCAACGCCCGGGGGGCCGACCAGTTGCTGGACAGGCTCATCACCTGCCTGGGCTCCCATTTCGACACCGACCACTGCACCTTCCAGCTGGAGCCTGCCAGCCATTCAGAACACGAGGAACACCAGCACGCCTGACCCCGACACACCCTGTGGAATTCCCCACCAAATGACATTGTTGTGGTTTATGTTATTGATGTGACTGCTGTTGCCAATGTGCATATCGTGACGTAACCTCGGACTGCTGGCGAGCAACTGAGGGGCACCGTCGTGCCGCATCCAGAACCTCACTCCCAGCCTTACCGTTGCGAGGTCTCTGCAGATGGCTTTACCCGGATCCGGCCGCAGGACTGCCGCGCTGTGCGCCGCCGTCGTACTCTTTGCATCTGTGGCCACGCCCGCGCTGGCGGTACCGGCACCATCCGCACCCGTGGCCCTGCCTGCGTCACCGGAGATCCCATCCCCGGACGACATCGCCGCCGCAAAGGCAAGCGAGTCCGCCACGGCGGACCAGGTCACCGCGATCGAGCGGATCCTGGCGGATGCTTCGACTGCCCAGCAGGCGGCCTTCGCGGTGGCCATGCAGGCCAACAACTCCTACAGTGAAGCGCTCGTGGAACTACAGCAGCGGACCGAGGCGGCTTCCGTTGCCGCCGCCAAAGCATCGTCCGCCCGCGACCAGCAGGACAGGACACGGAAGCAGGTGGGGCAGCTCGCCGGCGACCTGTACCGCAACGGCGGCTTGAACCCCACCCTTGGAACCCTGGCCAGCGGCAGTGACAGCCTCCAGCAGGCCGCCACCCTCGAGGCACTTTCCGCCAGCCGCAGCCGCGCATTCGAAGCTGCTGACGCCGCGGCCACCGCCTACCGCTCCCTGACCGCGGCCGCGGAGGACGCTGCCAAGGCTGCCGATGACGCAGCCAAGACCGCCGAGCAACGGAAATCCCAGGCGGAGCAGGCCAACGCCGCGCAGGCAAAGGCAGTCGCCGATGCCAAGGCGCAGCGGACCGTCCTGGTGGACCAACTGGCACAGCTCCGCAACACCACCGTGGCGCTCGAATCCGCCCGGGTGGACGCCCTTGACCGGCAGCGCGAAGAGGCACGCCTTGCCGCTTTGTCCGCCGCCGCCGACAAGGCAGCAGCCGATAAGGCACCACAGGACAAAGCCGCCCAGGACCAGGCCGCCAGCCGGAACAGTGCGGGACAGAACGGCGGCGGGCCGGTGGCTGCTCCTGCGGCTCCCGCTCCCGCCCCGGCAGCTCCCGCGCCTGCCGCGCCGGTGGCCGCCGCACCGGCACCCGCTGCTCCCGCCCCGGCACCCGTTGCAGCGGCCCCCGCCCCCGCCGCACCGGCACCCGCTCCGGCCCCTGCCCCGGTTGCACCGGCACCGGCCCCTGCACCTGTGCCTGCGCCTCCTGCAGGCTCAGGCACGTTCGAGGCAGCAATCTCCGTCGCCATGGGCAAGGTGGGCGCACCGTACTTCTACCAATGGGGCGGCACGGGGCCGTACGGTTTCGACTGCTCGGGCCTGGTGCAGAATGCGTTCGCCGCAGCCGGTACCTACCTTCCGCGCACCGCGTCCCAGCAGTACGCGGCAGCCCCGGTCCACGTTCCGATTTCGCAGGCCCGCCGGGGCGACCTGCTGGTCTGGGGTTCCGCCCCGAACTTCTACCACGTGGCCATCTACCTGGGTAACGGCCAAGTGGTCCAGGCGCTGAACCCGCAGGAAGGCATCACCGTATCCACCATCAGTTCGATGGTGGGCATGGACCTGTATCCGTACGCCGCCCGCTACTGAACTGCAACCTTGGGATGCAGCCTCTGAAGGCTCCCGCCGCCGTCGTCAGCTCAAAATGTCTTTGGTGACGAACTGGCCATAGGCGAGCACCCCGAATACCGCCACGTAGCCGGCCTGGAGCAGGGCGTTGCTGCCGAACGAGTCCCACACCAGTGGCTGGCGCAGCACGTCGGCGAAACCAAGCCAGTAATGGCTAAAGAGCCACGGGTGCAGCCACTCCAGCTGCGGAAGCTGATCCAGGACCTCGGAAACCACAGACACCACCACCGTGGCAGCCATCGCCCCGACCGGAACAACGGTCAGCGTGGACAGGAACAGCCCGATTGCCGAGAGCCCGGCGAGGGACAAGGCCAGGTAGGCGGCGATCAGCACTATCCGCAGGAAGGCTTCGCCAGGCTGTACCACCCCTCCGGAGAGCAATGTCACCGGGCCGACCGGGAACAGCGCGGCTCCAATGGCCGCACCAGCCAGGCCCACGGTCAACGGAGCCACGATGCAGAAGGCCAGCGCCCCCGCGTACTTCACCAGGAGAAGCCGCACCCGCCCGGCCGGGGCCACCAGCAGGTACCGGAGGGTGCCCAGGTTGGCTTCTCCGGCGATCGTATCGCCGGCCACCACCCCTACCGCGAGCGGCATGAACAACGGGACGGAGACCAGCATGGCGGTGAATGCCACAAACAGGCCGTTCTGGGTGATCCGGTCGAGGAATGCAGGGCCCCGGCCGGGCGGGACCGCGGAAGAAACCTTCACGGCCACCGCGATGAGAACCGGGATGGCGGCGAGCGCCAGCAGCAGCGCCCAGGTCCGCCGCCGCCCAAACAGCACTCTGAGTTCCGACCCCAGCAGGGACAGTCCCTGGCTGCGCGGCGTAGGAGCGGGCCGGGCGGCCTTGGCGGTTTCCGGAATGTCGGCGGGAACGCTACTGGGCAACGTCGAATCCTTCCCCCGTCAGGGCAACAAAGCGGTCCTCGAGGCTTTCGCGTTCGACGGCGAAGCCCCGGACGCGGACCCCAGCCTGCACCAGGGCCGCCACGACGTCCTCGGGCAGCACAGCGGGCTGGCCGGTTGCGTCCAGCGCCGCGACGATCGTCTCCCCGTCCGGTTGGGCCCTCCGTGGTTCCGGCAGCCCCTGCGGGCCTGGACGGCCCGAACGTTCAGGCTGGGCCTCGGCGTCCCCCTGCCCGGGTACCAGCCCGAGCCCAGCCAGGACCTGCCGCGCCGCACCGCCGTCGGGTGTTACCAGCCGGAGGCGTGTGCTTCCAGCCTGGCGCAGCTCGGCCAGCGGGCCCTGCGCCACCAGCTTGCCGGCGCTCATGACCGCAGCGTGGGTGCACATCTGCTCCACCTCGGCCAGCAGGTGGCTGGAGACAAAGACGGTGGTGCCCTGGTGCGCCAGCGAGCGCACCAGGTTGCGCACTTCGCGGGTGCCCTGCGGATCCAGGCCGTTGGTGGGCTCGTCCAGGACCAGGAGGTCCCGGGGCGAGAGCAGTGCGTTGGCGATGCCCAGCCGCTGCTTCATTCCCAGGGAGTACGCGTGCACGCGCTTCCCTGCGGCGTGTTCCAGGCCTACACGCTCCAGGGCCTCCTGCACGCGGGCCCTGCGGGTGGCAGGCACGGTGTGCGGGCTGGCGGAGTCGAGCCGGTGGAGGTTGGCAGCGCCGGACAGGAACGGGTAGAACGCAGGGCCTTCCACCAGGGCGCCGACGCGCGGCAACACCTCCTGGAGTTTTCCCGGCATCTCCTGGCCCAGCAGTGTCACGGTGCCTGCGGACGCGGCAGCCAGTCCCAGCAGCATGCGGATGGTGGTGGTCTTTCCGGACCCGTTGGGTCCGAGAAATCCGAAGACCGTCCCGTGCGGGACGGCCAGGTTTACTTGGTCGACGGCGGCCTGCTGGCCAAAGTGCTTGCTGAGGCCCTGGGTCTCAATCGCCAACTCCGAGTCAGCCTGGGCTGCTCCGGCCCGGCCGGCACTCCCCCGTCCGTCCAATGCCTACCGCGCTGCTGCTGCGGCCTGCAGCCCCTCAGGCGGCACCATGCCAGCGAAGATCCGGCCGTCGTCGGTCACCAAGATGTTTAGCAGCGCCGTGGAAAGCAGCCGGCCGCCGGGTACGGCGATGGCGGCCTGGGACAGCAACGGGTCCTGGAGCAGCGGTTCGGCGGCAGCGGCGGATCCGGCCGCCGTGCCCACTACCGTCTCCCAGCCGGTGCCGGTGACGGAAGCCTTCCCCTTCGCGTCGCCGTGCATGGCAGCGGGACCATGGGCATCGGCGGGATCATGCGACGTGGCGGGGTCATGCGGCTTGTCCGGGACCGGGAGTTCCTGCACCGTGCTGCCCGGGGGCGGGCTGAAGCTGAAGACTGACGGGTCCGGCGCATCCAGGGAGAGGCTGGTGAACCCGGAGGCGAAGGCAGGTTTGTCCGCGCCGCGCGCGGTCACCTGGACGGACAAGGGCATCCCGCTCTCACCGTCGACGGCGATGGCCACCTTGCCCACCAGCGTTCCGTCCGTACGGGGCTCGAGCAGCAGGTTGTAGGCAGCACGCCCAGCAACGGATACATCGGGGCCTACGGAAACTGCAGTACTCGGGTCCATCTTTGACAGGAACTGCTGGGCCAGTTCAGCAGGAGTGTGCATGCCGGGCGTGCCGTGCGGGTGGTTCGGCAGCCCGGGGGCGGTTGTATCGGCAGGGTCCTGGGCCTGCTGGGGCAACGCCAGATGGGCTGCCGAATTGTCCGTTGAGGAGTAGAACCAGACGTCGCTTCCGTGGCGCACCACGTCCCGTTCGGCCAGTTGGTCCATCATCTGGACACGGGCGTTGTCCTTGCCGTCCACGTAGATGCGCGCGGTATGCTTGCCCGTCAGGAGTTCAATCACCGAAGCCACGCTGCCGGCGGACATAGGACCGGACGCCGGCCCGGATGGCTTCCCGGCGGCCGGGAGTTCCGGCAGCCCCAAGTCAGCTGACTGTTCCACCGTGCCGGAGAACGTGTGCACCTGGTGGCTGGCCGCCAGCTCCAGGACCTGGGCGGGCGTCTTGGCGGGAAGCGGGTTGCTGGCGCCGGCCGGAAGCGACCCGACCAGGGCTGCGGAGGCGATGGCCACCGGAGCCGCGACCGCGGGAAGCCACCGCAGCCACGCCTTGCGGCCCTTGGCGCTGCTTCGTTGCACCGGGGTATGTCGAGACTGTCCGCTGGAATCCAGCCTGTGGGAGCCCATACACCAAGACTACGCCCGCGCAGGGGGGTCCGTGTCGCTGGGAACGGATCCGTTCCGGGGGGAACCGGTGCGTTCCGGCACGATGGTTCCCGCGCCGCCGTCGACCGTTATTCTTTGGCCCGTGCTGATCAGGCCGGTGGCATCCGGCACTCCGACCACCGCGGGAATACCGTATTCCCTGGCCACGACGGCGCCGTGGGAGTTGGCCCCGCCCATCTCCATCACCAGTCCTCCTGCCGTCAGGAACAGCGGTGTCCAGCCTGGGTCCGTGGACGGGGCAACCAGGATCTCGCCGGGTTCCAGGCGCGCCCCGACCGGGTCCAGGATGACCCGTGCCGCAGCGGTCACCGTCCCTGCCGAGGCCGGGCTGCCGGCCAGGGCTCCGTTGGGCAGGTTTCCATTAGGCGGGGTTCCATTAGGCAGGGTTCCGTTCCCGGTGGTTCCGACGGCGGTACGCACCGCTTCAGGTTCGGTGCCGTCCGAGAGCAGCACCCGGGGGATGTGCCGGCGCCTGAGCTCCACGGCATAGTCTTGGCGCCGTGCCGCTACGAGGGTCCGCAGGTCACGGAAGGCAGCCCCGTTGTTCCCGGCCGTTCCGGTAAGTGCCTGCCGGGCCTCGGCGAAGTCCAGGAAGAACACGTCGTCGGGCCGTTCCAGCGTTCCCGCGCGCGCCAGCTGGCCGCCCACCACAAGCAGTTGCCGGCGGACTTCCCCGAGGGCCACCACCAGCTGGTATTTTGGCAGCTCGCGCAGGCCGGCGAACAGCCGTGCCCTGCGGAGCGCGGCCTGCACCAGCCGTCCCCGGATCCTGCCGCGGGCGGAGGCCCTGGCCACAAGCCGGGCCACCTGCGCTTCCGCGTCCTCGGCCGCCTTGCTGAACTGGGCGTCAGGTGCGAAGGCCGGGTTCTCCAGCCGCAGGTAGTTGGCAAGGATCCCCAGGATGTGTTCCGGCTCCTCCGACCACCGCGGGAGTCCGACGTCGATCTCGCCCACGGCCCGGTGTCCGTACCTGTCCAGGAACCTCGTCAGGCCGGCGTCCAGGCGCGCCGGCAGCCGGCCGGCCTGGAAGGCGGCAGCCAGGGCAGCGGAATCACCGTCGAGCAGGGCAGTGCGTGAATCGGCATCCTCCTGGATTGCCTGCGCCAGGTGCCACAGCTCCAGGTCCATTTCCGTAGTGACGTTGTTGGGCAGGCCGCGGATCACCGGCTGCAGCTCGTCCCAGGAATCCCCGCCCAGCAGCTTTCCGGCAACACCCAGCATCGCGAAGCCAAGGGCGGGTAGGGGAAGGATCGCCGGAACGATCGGGAACAGGCGTGACCCCACGAGTGACTCTGCGTGCTCCAGGCGTGCCAGTGCGGTGGCGCCGTCGCCCAGGGCAAGGGAGGCATCAAATTCCCGGATGAAGCGGTCCAGCCGCCGGAAGGCCGCGCCGGGCCGGATCATCGCACGGAGGAAGTTGGCGGGGACCTCCGCACGGACCGCCACGGGCACAACGTGCCGGAGCAGCCCGAAGGGCGTCCTGGTGGTCACCGAAAAGGCGGGGTCCGCGAACAGTTGCCGCATGACCGTTGCCGTCCGGGCTTCCATGATGTCGAAGACGCGGGGGACGAGGCGGCGGCCCACGCTGCTGCGGATGGGCGTGGTGAAGTCGATGTAGATCCGCTGCCCCGCCTCAGCGTACGGGGACGGTCCTCCCCGGGGGTCGGGAACGGGGAAACCGGCAGTGGTGGCCACCGATGAGGCGATGAGCCGGATGGCCGCGAGGCCCATCGGCGTAAGCGGGCGGGTGAGTCCCTGCGCGAGGCTGAAGCAAAGGTACGCCCTGGTGCCTCCGCCGGTGGAACCCGGAGGCACCCGGCCGGCGGCACCGTTGCTCCTGGGGACCGGATAGAGGGTGGTGATGGGACGCGACTGGGTGAGCCACAGGGCGCCAGTGCCGTCGATGGCCCATTCCGTGTCCTGCGGGGCACCAAAATGTTCCCCGGCCCGCAAGCCGAGCCCCACCAGGCCCGCCACCTGCCGGTCGGTCAGGCAGGCGGCACCTTCGCGGCCGGGCACCTCGCGAAGCTCGGTTCCGCCGCCGGCGGCGGCCCGTATCTCAACGGTCTTGTCGCCGGGCGTGCTTTCCAGCATCCTCCCGGTCAGTGCGTCCACCACGAAGTGGTCCGGATTGACCGCGCCGGAGACCACGGCCTCGCCCAGGCCCGGGCTGGCATCGATCACCACCTGCCGGCGGCTGCCGGTGACGGGATTCGCCGTGAACATCACGCCCGCCGCCTCCGCGTCCACCATCCGCTGGACCACTACCGCGAGCGACACGGCTGCCGGGTCGATTCCAAGGGTTGCCCGGTACGCGGTTGCGCGGTCGGTCCACAGCGATGCCCAGCACCGCCGGACCGCATCCAGCACCGCGGCGGCGCCCACCACGTTCAGGTAGGTGTCCTGCTGGCCGGCGAAACTCGCAAAAGGAAGGTCTTCCGCTGTGGCCGAAGACCGAACTGCCACGGGGACCTCGGTGCCCAGGGCCGTGTAGGCCTGCTCCACAGCGAGGGCAACGCCAGCGGGAATGGGAGCCGCAAGGATTGCGGCCCGGGCCGTTCCAGCGAGTCCTGCCACGTCGGGTGGCCCCCCGCGGGCCGCCGCTTCATCCCCCAGCCCGGCGTGGACCGCAGCCAGCGCGGGCAGCACGTCATCGGGGGCGCCCGTAGCCTGCCGGTACGCGGCGGTGGTGAGGCAAAACCCTCCCGGAACCGGCAGCCCGGCCGACAACAGCTCCCCAAGGTTCGCAGCCTTGCCGCCCACCAGCGCCAGCATTCCGGCGTTGAGCTGGGCGAGGTCCAGCACCAACCCGCCGGATCCGTCATCGGTTGGGGTGCGCTGCGTCATGTCCGCGGTCCTCCGCCGGCTCGCCGGAAAGGCTCTCTACGCGGCGTCGCCCAGTATGGGGCCGAACCGTGCACGGTCCGCCAGTCGGGGGTCCTCCCTGTCCGGGACAGCCATGACAGGGCCCTTTGCATGGTGGAGCACGCCATCCGACGTTGAGCCCAGCAGCATCCCGGTGAAGCCGCCGTGGCCGCGGGTACCCACCACCACCAGCTCAACGTGCCGGCTTTCCTCGACGAGTACGTCCACCGGCGAGCCGTCCTTCAATTCGTACTCTGCCTGGAGCCTGGGGTAGTGGCTGCGGAGCCACGCCATGCCGGCTTCCAGGGTGACGCGGATATCGTCGAACAGGGCCTTGCGGTCCATGGGCGCGGGAACCCAGGCCAGCGAGCCGCTGTACTGGGGAACGGCACAGACCACGCGGAGGGAGGCCCCCAGCCGCTCTGCCTGGTCGGCTGCTTCGAGGACAGCGACGCGGGCCTGCTCGGAGCCATCCACGCCGACCACCACCACGTTCTCCACCGGCCGGTGGCCGGATTTGGCCTGTTCAGCCTTGACGCGGCGGTCCTCCGTTGGCTCCCCCAGCCGGTCCGAGCAGAACAAGGGAACCGTCACGGTGGGGCACTTCGCGTGGGCGGGCAGGGCACTGCTGACCGAACCAAGGAGCCGCCCCACGAAGCCACCGCGGCCGCGGGTTCCCACCACCAGGAGCTCAGCGGTTTCGGAGATCTCCAGCAGGACTCCGGCGGCGTCGCCGTTTTCCACCGAAGAAGTGACATCGACGTCGTACGCGGCAACCTTTTCCAGGGCCTGCCGGAGGATGGCCTCGGCGCCTTCGCGGATAACGGAGTCGTCCACGGTGGCGTATCCGCCATCCAGGCCGGACGCGGCGAAGATCGGCACCGAGTAGGCGGTGACGATATGGAGGGGACGGCGGCGACGCTCGGCTTCGCGCGCGGCCCACACCAAGGCGCACTGGCCATGGTCCGAACCGTCCACGCCGACCACGATGCCCCGCGGGGCGGAAGGTGTACCGCCGCCGTCCCGGGCCGGGTCCGGATGCAACTCTCGTGAGCCCATGGGGGCCGCCTCCTCGCGATACGCCTGATGTTGCGGCTATTCTGCCAGAAAACGGGCCGCTTCCTGCGCACCTGGCGCACCAACGGCGCCGGCAGGAACAGGACCGCTCCTGCTCCCCACTATTCTCCGTCCCCTACCGCTTAGCAAGCCTGTTCAGGGGCATGGGGGCGAAGTTATCCACAGGCTTTCGGGGCGTTTCCGGAAAGCGCCTCCACAGGCAGAAAATGTTTTCTCCATTGGTCTATCCACGGCCGCGTTTGTTCTGTAGTCTTCAGGACATTGTTGGTCCGGGACGCCAACTGCATCTTCCTGCCAGGACGGTCCCGGGCCATGCGCTGCGGCCGTACTGGGGGGTATCGGAACGCGGGCCGGCGAGGATGCCGGCACCTGCCGAAGCTCCAAAGGAGGGAAACTGTAGTGTCAAGCATGCCTGGAAATTCCGGGACCGAACAGACCACCACTGTCGTCATTGGCACTGGCCTGTCCGGACTGGCGGTGGCCGCTGAACTGCGCCGCCATGGGGTGGACTCCATCGTGGTGGACGGCCTCGATATCCTCGGCCAGGCACAGCCGGCAAACACTGCTTCACTGCAACGGTGCGACGCCGCGGACAGCGACACCCTGCGGGAACGCAACGAGATCCTGCGCCACCTCCGCAACTACGCTGCCAGCCACAGCGTGGATGTCCGGAACACCACGCGGGCGGTCCAGCTGACCATGCTCGAAACGCCGGACCAGGCGGCGCCCCAGTGGCAGGTACACACCCCCACGGGCGTCCTGGTGGCGGACCATATTGTGCTCACCCGCTGCGCCCACAGCCAGTTGCGGCGCATGCTCAACGATTTCGGCATTGCCGTAGGCCGGAACGTGGCTGCCGCCATGCGGGCCATCGGCATCTACCTGGTGGGCGTGGGCGAACTCATCACGCCATCACCGAAGGAAGTGCTGCGCCAGGCCAAGACCGTGGGCCAGGCCATCTCCGCCAAGGTCAACCCGGACAACGGACAGGCGTCCGGCGGCCGGATCTCCGGCAGCACCTTCCCGGCCGCGGGCGGCTTTGCGCTACTCACCTGCTGAGGTTCCGCCGAATGGGCGCCCGGCAGGATCCCACCGCCCCGGGCGGGCGGGACTACTCCCCGTCTTCCCCGTCCCCGGTGAGCCTGCGCCTGGCCATGACGCCGAGCGCTACCAGCAGGCCAACGGCGACCACCGCAAAAATCACGATGCTCCACTGGAACGGCTCGCCCGCGCCCGCAGGCTCCGACGGCTCTTCCGTGGTCCCCGGCTGCGCGGTGCCCATGCCCGGGACCGCGCCGGCCGCCGTCGAACTTCCCCCTGTGGGCGTCCCTGACGCTGCGGCGCCGGACGCCGCAGAAAAGGTGAAGGTACCCTCGATGGGGTGTGAGTCCGAGCTGACCACGCGCCACGCCACCGTGTACGTTCCCGCCGGGCCGCCCGGCCGGAGCTTTTGGATGGCCACGTTGTCCACGATCTGCACGGAGCCGTCAGCCCATTCGGTTCCGCCGGCGTCCTTGACGGAGAAGGACGATCCGATGCCCAGCGGCTTGCTACCGAACGTCACCGAAACCTCGGCGGGCGGGGCAGCCAGTGCCGCCCCCTGCGCCGGACTGGTGGACTCAGCGGCATCATGGGCGGAAGCCGGGGCCGCCAGGCCCAGTGCAGCGGCTGCGAGGACAAACACACCGAGCACCAGGCTCAGCAACTGGCGGTGGACTTGGCGCATGGTAGGGCTGCTCCTCGTGTTGGCTTCCTTACAGACTAGGCGAATTTGGCGGCCTGTCCCTGGCCGCACCATTAGGATGCAGGTATCCCCACACACTCCCCCGGAGGACTAATGCTTAAGCAAGGCTCTGCCCTGGACCGGTATTTCAGGGTCACCGAGCGCGGTTCCAACCTGTCCCGCGAGATCCGCGGCGGGTTCGCCACGTTCTTCGCCATGAGCTACATCGTAGTGCTGAACCCCCTCATCCTGTCCGGCGCGGACTCAAACGCTACGACCTTGGGCTTCACCGCCGTCGCCGCCGTCACCGCCCTGGTGGCCGGCGTCCTCACCATCCTCATGGGGGCCTGGGGACGGCATCCCTTCGCCCTGGCCACAGGCCTGGGCGTCAACGCCTTCGTAGCCGTCACCGTCGCCACCAACCCCGGACTGACCTGGCCGGACATGATGGGCCTGGTGGTCCTGTCCGGTGTCACCATGCTGATCCTGGTCCTGACCGGATTCCGCACCGCTGTGTTCAAGGCCGTTCCGGACGGACTCAAGACAGCCATCGTGGTGGGCATCGGGCTGTTCATCGCCTTGATCGGCCTGGTCAACGCCGGCTTCGTGCGGCGCATCCCGGACGTCGCGGGAACCACCGTGCCGGTTGGCCTGGGCTTCGAAGGCAAGCTCCTGGGCTGGCCGACCGCCGTCTTCGTGTTCGGCCTGATCCTGACCATCGCCCTGGTGGTGCGCAAGGTCAAGGGCGCCATCCTGATCGGCATCATCACCTCCACCGTGCTCTCCGTCATCCTCGAGATGACCCTGCACATCGGCCCGAGCTTCGACGGCAAGAACTTCAACCCGCAGGGCTGGTCCCTGGTGGCCCCGGCATTCTCCGGCTGGGCCGCCCCGGACCTGTCGCTGATCGGCAAGGCCAACCCGTTCGGCGCCTTCGAGCACCTGGGCTTCGTGGCCGCCACCCTGCTGGCCTTCGTCATCCTGCTCAGCATCTTCTTCGACGCCATGGGCACCATGGTGGGCCTGGCCAACGAAGCCGGCACGGTGGACGAGAACGGCAACATTCCCGACGTCGACCGCGTGCTCCAGGTGGACGCCCTCGGCGCCATCATCGGCGGCGGCGCCTCCGTCTCCTCCAACCAGATCTATGTTGAAGCCGGCGCCGGAATCGGCGAAGGCGCCCGCACGGGCGTGGCGTCCATCGTCACCGGCCTGCTGTTCCTGGTGGCCATGTTCTTCACGCCGCTGATCAACCTGGTTCCGTTCGAGGCCGTGGCGCCCGCGCTGGTGGTGGTGGGCTTCATGATGGTCTCCCAGGTGGGCAAGATCGACTGGCAGGACTGGGGCATCGCCATCCCGGCGTTCCTCACCTTCACATTGATGCCCTTCACCTACTCCATCGCCAACGGCCTGGGCGCAGGCTTCATCGCCTACGTCCTGATCCGCACCGTCCAGGGCAGGATCAAGGACATCCACCCGCTGATGTGGGCCGTGGCCGCAGCGTTCGCGCTGTTCTTCGCCATCGGCCCCATCGAGGCGGCCCTGGGAATGAAGTAACCATCTCCGGCAAAGGGCTGGTGCGGCGTCCGCCGCACCAGCCCTTTTGCTTGCCCGGGGCTTTCCGGGCCGGGCACCTACACCGGGGTGTTGGGGGCGAGCCCCTCATCGCCGGAGACAGCCAGCGCCTTCCGCTGCCGCAGCCGGTCCAGCCGGTTCATCAGGGGGGACGTGGTGGCTCCATGGATCACGATGGACAAGGCCACCACCAGCCCAACAAAGGACCAAAGCCAGCGCGCCTGGTCGGTAAAGTGGCCTTCGCCCAACGCAAAGGCGAGGTAGTACAGGGACCCGATTCCGCGGATGCCGAAGAATGACAGTGCCACGCGTTCCCGCGGACCGGTCTTGCCTCCCAGCAGGCCCAGCCAGCCTGCCAGCGGCCGAACCACCAGCAGGAAGGCAAGTGCCACCAGCAGTTCCGGCAGGCCGATCCCGGCCAGCAGCCCGCGGGCGATGGCCCCGCCGAGCAGGACCAGGATCACCACCGTGAGGAGCCGCTCCAGCTGTTCCACATAGGAGTGCAGCACCCGGTGGTAGCCGTGGGTGCGTTCTGCGGCGCGGATGGTCACGGCGCACACAAACACCGCAATGAATCCGTAGCCCTCCACCATTTGCGTCAGCCCGTACGCCAGGAACGTCGCCGCGAGGGCCACAAACCCCTCCGAGTGGTTGGAGAGCCGGAGGCTGTCGGCACGGGCTGAGAAGAACAGCCTGGCGAGCAGCTTTCCGGTGAGGAACCCCACCACGAGCCCGACAGCCAGCCGCCACACCACGTCCAGTCCGAACCATTCGCCGAACCAGGCTGCGGGGTCCGCTCCGGCAACGCTGATGGCAATGGCAAGGTAGACGAACGGAAACGCCAGCCCGTCATTGAGCCCGGCCTCCGAGGTCAGGCCGAACCGGACCTCGTCCTCCTTGTCGGTGTGGTCGTCCTCGTCGGCAGGTTCGCCCACCTGCACCTCCGAGGCCAGGACGGGGTCCGTGGGGGCCAGGCTTGCGGCCACCAGCAGCGCCGCACCGAGCCCCAGGCCCAGGAGCCACATCCCCAGCACGGTCAGCCCCACGATGCACAACGGCATGGCAATACCGAGGAGGCGCCACGTGGTGGACCACCGCCGGCGTCCCACGGGGCGGTCCAGGGCAAGCCCGGCGCCCATCAGCGAGATGATCACGCACACTTCGGCAAGGTGCATGACGAAGTCGCTGTGCTCTAGCGGGTTGGGACTTGGCAGCGAGGGGATCACTGCGAAGGCTGCCATCCCGGCGCCCAGGAAGACCATGGGCATGGACAGCGGAATGTCGCGCAGAAGCTTGGGCAGGACCGCCGCGATAAAGACGGCCAGGCCGGCGGCGGCAAAAAGGATGTCGGGGGCTTCAAACATGGGCTCTCCAGCCTGGAATTGTTTCGACGCCGGCCCGCAGCCATTCCCTGTGCCTGCGGTTCGGCCCGGTCTCACCCTATCCCCCATACCCACCGGCGGGACGTTCCCCACGAACGCCAGGCGCCTTCCGGATTCTTGGATTCCGGACAGGACGACGGCGGGCGTGCTGGTTTTCGCGCCCGGCATGCGGTGAGCTTGGAGCATGTCCCTCCAGCTTCCCGCCGTTGATGTCCCGCCCCAGCCCTGGAACGGAAGGTTCGACGGCGATGGGCCCGGCCACCGCCGCTGGTGGCAGGCGGTGAATTCAGCCCCAACGCCGGGCCCGGGAGCGGCGAAGGAGGCACCGGCAGACGGGATGCCGCATCCGTCCAGCGGGCAGCCGGCGGCCCTCCTGGGGTTTTCCAGCGACGAGGGGGTGCGCCGCAACAAAGGCAGGACCGGCGCGGCGGCGGCGCCGGCAGCGCTGCGGAAAGCACTGGGTCCGCTGGCCTTCCACCTGGACCGCTCCGTGGCCGACGCGGGCGATGTGGTGGTGTCCGGGGAAGACCTGGAGGCCGGCCAGGAACGGCTTGGCCAGGTGCTGGCGGAACTGCTGGATACCGGCCACCAAACCGTGGTGCTGGGCGGCGGCCACGAAACCGCCTATGCCAGCTACCTCGGCGTCAGCGCATCATTAGCTGTACGGTCCGGGCAGCGCCTCGGCGTCCTGAACCTTGACGCCCACTTCGACCTCCGGGACGAGCCGGTGGCCAGCTCCGGCACGCCCTTCCTGCAGATGGCCCGGGCGGAAGCGGACGCCGGACGGGAATTCCGCTACGCCGTCGCCGGCATTTCCGAGCCGAACAACACCCGGGTCCTGTTCGACACCGCGGACAAACTGGGGGTCCGCTACCTGCTGGACGAAGACTGCGACGCGGACCGGACCAGGGACTTCGTGGCGGAGTTCCTGGCAGACATCGACGTGCTGTACCTGACCATCGACCTTGACGTGCTGCCCGCGGCGGTGGCACCCGGCGTCAGCGCGCCCGCAGCCTATGGTGTGCCGCTGACCGTCATTGCGGCCGTCTGCCGGCAGGTGGCCCGGAGCGGGAAACTGCTGCACGTCGACGTGGCGGAGCTGAATCCGGCTTTCGACATTGACGGCCGGACCGCCAAAACCGCTGCCCGGCTGATTGACACGCTGCTGCGCTGAGGGCTGGTTCCCTGAGACGCGCCCGCGGGCCGTTTCAGGGTTTCAGCACGTACCGCCGTTCGGGCCGCCCCACCCCGTACTTGAGCCGCACGTCCAGCGTCCCTTCGTCGTGCAGGTACTCAAGGTAGCGGCGGGCGCTGACGCGGGAGGTTCCAAGTTCCTCAGCCACTTCCGCTGCCGACACGTCTCCGGTGGCGGCGTTCAACGCTGCCTCCACCAGCTTCAGCGTCTCGATGCTGCAGCCTTTGGGCAACGGCCGTTCGGCGCGGTCCAGCCCGAACACCCGGTTCACGTCCGACTGTTCGGCGACGTCCTTGGATGCATCCAGCCCCTGGTACGCATTCCGGTAGTGCTCCAGCCGCTCCTGCAGGTCCGTCTGGGAAAAGGGTTTGATCAGGTAATGGACAATGCCGCCGCGCAGGGCCTTGCGGACGGTCTCGACCTCGCGCGCGGCACTGATGACCAGTACGTCCAGCTCCGGGGCGACAGCGCGCAGGCGTTGCATCAGGTCCAGGCCGTTGATGTCCGGCAGGTGGATGTCCAGCAGCACCAGGTCCGGCTGGAGCCGCCCGGTTTCCGCGACGGCCTGCGCCCCGGTATGGGCGGCCCCCACCACGGTGAAGCCGGGGGTGCGCTGGATGAAGCCGGCATGCACCTTGGCCACCATGAAATCGTCATCGACGATCAAAACCTTGATCACGGCCGGGTACTCCCTCGTTTCAGCACGGCGGTAAAGACTGCACCATTATTGTTCGCCACCGTCAAGTTCCCGCCGCTGCGGCGGCACACTGCCCGCGACAACGCCAAGCCGAAGCCGCGGCTGCCAGCGGGGCCGGGGTCCTTGGTGGTGAAGCCCTGGCGGAAGATCCGGTCGGTGGCACCCCCGGGGACGCCGGGACCGTTGTCCCGCACCGTCACCACAACGTCCCCCGCCCCCTTGCCCTCCACCAGCACCCTGACGGCTGCCTGCGGAAGTCCGGTGACGGCGTCGAACGCGTTGTCCACCAGGTTTCCCACCACGGTGGTGAGGTCCCGGGACAACCCCTCATCCACGCTGTCCAGCACGGAGTCCGGGTCCAGCTGCAGGGCCGCGCCCCGTTCGGCGGCGAGGCTCGACTTCGCGATCAGCAGGGCAGCGAGCGCAGGATCCTTGATGCGGGCCGACACTTCGTCGTTGAGCCGGGTCCGGTCCACGGTGGCACCGTTGACGAACTGGACCACGGAATCGTACTCGCCGATCTGGATCAGGCCGGAGATGACGTGGAGCTGGTTGGCGAACTCGTGCGCCTGAGCCCGGAGGGTGTCCGTGGCGGTGCGGGTGGTGCCGAGCTCATGCTCCAGTTCCGAGAGCTCGGTCCGGTCGCGAAGGGTTGTCACCGAGCCGATCACCCGGCCGCGGGACTGGAATGGTACCCGGTTCATCACCACCAGCCGGTCCCCCACCAGCACCAACTGGTCGGGTCCGGGCTGCTCCCGGGTGAGGACTTCCTTGAGGGCGGGTTCGACGGCGAGCGCCGCCACCCGCTTGCCCACGCAGTCGGGCGGGAGTCCCAGCAGGGCTCGCGCGCTGTGGTTGGCCACCGTGATCCGCTCGTGCAGGTCCAACGCCACGACGCCTTCCTTGAGGCCGTGCAGCATGGCCTCGCGGTTTTCCACCAGGCTGGTGATCTCGCTGGGCTCCATGCCAAGGGTTTGCCGCTTGACCCGGCGCGAGAGCAACAAGGACCCGGCGATGCCCAGGACGCTCGCCACGCCCAGGTATGTCAGGAGGTTGGGCACGGCGTCGCCCAGGCGTTCGAGCACCGTTGGATAGTTGCGGCTGATGGAGGCGATCCCGATCATGCGCCCGGTGTCGTCCAGGACCGGGACGTGCGCGGACAACAACGGCGCAGGGGTCCCGCCCACCACTCCCGTCCAGGCACGGCCCTCCATGACCCTGCTGGCACCCAGCTCCAGCGGCTCACCGATCAGGCTGGGGTCCGAGGACGCCACCACCGTACGGTCGATGCGTGCCAGCGCCACCCGGGATGAGCCGGAAACGATCCGGACAGACTCCGCCACCGCAGGCAACACTGCCCCGCCGCGCGGTTCCGTCTCCGGCAGGAGCTCACGCACCACCGGGTTGCCGCCCAGGGCTTCGGCAGCTGACAGGGCCCGCCGGCCCTCGATCCGTTCGAACGCCGCCGCGGACTGCGCCAGGGAGATGGCCACCACGCCCACCAGCACGGCCAGGACTATGAGCAACTGCAGCAGCAGGTATTGCCCCGCAAGGGACATTCCTCGTCGTCGAGTCACAATGGTCTTCCTGGTAATTGCGGGCGGGGCAACGGACATCCGGCGCCGGTGGCGGCCCGCGGTGCGCGCAGGATATGGGCGCGGGGCCTGGGGTGGTGTACCGGGAACTATATCCCAAGCCCGCAGCAGGCCGCTGTGGGATGCCGGAAACGTGAACGCAATGAACACAACTTTCTCTGCGTACACAAGAGTGATGGGCGTCATGGCCGCCCCTAGCATCGGAAAGCACAAGGCATCGGAACCACGAGTCGGCCGATGCCGGCCAGAATTGTTTTTGAGAGAAGAGGAACACATGCGCCAGATCCGCGCATTGCGAGTTGCCGCCGTTGCTGCCGGCATCGCCCTGATGGCCACCGGCTGCGGTGCCACCAGCAAGAGCTCCACGGGCCCGGAAAGCTCCGGCGCCGCCGCCGGACCCATCACCGGCCTGCAGATCATGGTCCCCAACACCCCCGGCGGCGGTTACGACACCACCGCCCGCGCCGCCGCGAAGGTCCTCGATGACGAGAAGATCTCCACCAACACCGAGGTGTTCAACCTTGCCGGTGCCGGCGGCACCGTGGGCCTGGCCCGCATCGTCAACGAGAAGGGCAACGGCGACCTTGCGATGCTCATGGGCCTGGGCGTTGTGGGTGCCAGCTACACCAACAAGTCCGAGTCCAAGCTGACGGACACCACCCCGCTGGCCCGCCTCATCGAAGAACCCGGCGCAATCATGGTCAGCAAGGACTCGCCGTACAAGACCATCGATGACCTGGTGAAGGCCTGGAAGGCGAATCCCGGTTCCATCGCCGTAGGCGGCGGCTCCTCCCCCGGCGGCCCGGACCACCTGCTGCCCATGCAGCTTGCGGGTGCCGTGGGCATCGACGCCACCAAGGTCAACTTCGTCTCCTACGACGGCGGCGGCGACCTTCTCCCCGCGATCCTTGGCAACAAGCTCGGCTTCGCCGCCTCCGGCGCCGGCGAGTACCTGAAGCAGATCGAGTCCGGCGAGGTCCGCGTCCTGGCCACCAGCGGCGAGAAGCGCCTTGACGGCGTGGACGCACCCACCCTGAAGGAATCCAACATCGACCTGGTGTTCACCAACTGGCGCGGCGTGGTGGCCCCTCCGGGAATCAGCGACAAGGACAAGGCGGCACTGATCGCGGCCCTGGAAAAGATGCACGGCACCGAGGGCTGGAAGGAAGCGCTGAAGACCCACAGCTGGACCGACGCCTTCATCACCGGCGACCAGTTCAAGACCTTCCTCAGCGAGCAGGACAAGCGGGTGGCGGACGTCCTGACCAAGCTTGGGTTGGCGTGACGTCCCTGGCAACAGGTCTCAAAGGCCGCTCCGAGCTGGGAGTTTCCCTCCTGCTCGGGGCGGCCGGCGTCTTGGTCTTCCTGGACGCCAACGGCCTGGTAACCCCGTATTCGAAGTCTGACCCGGTGGGGCCCAAAACGGTCCCGTTCATCGTGGCCGGGATGCTGGTGGCCTGCGCCGTCCTGCTGGCCATCAACGTCCTGCGCGGCGGCAAGGGCGAGGCCGAGGGCGGCGAGGACGTCGACCTGGCACACCCCGCCGACTGGAAAACCGTCCTGCCGCTGGCCGGAGCCTTCATCCTGAACATCCTGCTCATCGACTGGGCGGGCTGGGTGGTCTCCGGAACGGTCCTGTTCTGGGGCAGCGTCCTGGCCCTGGGCAGCCGCCATTATGTCCGGGACGGGTTGATCTCCGTGGCCCTGTCCCTGTTGACCTTCTACGGCTTCTACCTCGGCCTCGGCATTGCACTGCCGGCCGGCCTCCTGGAAGGAATCCTCTAAATGGACGTCTGGTCCTCCCTGATGGACGGTTTTGCCACCGCCCTGACCCCCATGAACTTCCTGTACGCCGTCATCGGCGTCATCCTGGGCACCGCCGTCGGCGTCCTCCCGGGCCTGGGCCCGGCCATGACCGTGGCCCTGCTGCTCCCCGTCACCTACGCGCTGGAACCCACCAGCGCCTTCATCATGTTCGCCGGCATCTACTACGGCGGCATGTACGGCGGCTCCACCACCTCCATCCTCCTCAACACCCCCGGCGAATCGTCCTCCGTGGTCACGGCCATCGAAGGCAACAAGATGGCCAAGGCAGGCCGGGCGGCGCAGGCGCTGGCGACGGCGGCAATCGGCTCGTTCGTCGCAGGTACCATTGGCACCGCCCTGCTGGCCGTCTGCGCACCGGTCGTGGTGAAGTTCGCCGTCAGCCTGGGCGCCCCCAGCTACTTCGCCATCATGGTCCTTGCCCTGCTGGCCGTCACCGCCGTGCTCGGCTCGTCCCGGCTGCGCGGCTTCGCCTCCCTGGGCCTTGGCCTGGCGATCGGCCTGGTAGGGATGGATTCCGTCACCGGCCAGCGCCGCCTGACGTTCGGCCAGCCGCTCCTCGGGGACGGCCTGGACATCGTGGTGGTGGCCGTGGCCATTTTCGCCGTGGGCGAGGCCCTTTGGGTGGCGGCACACCTGCGCCGCACTCCCCTGCACGCCATCCCGGTGGGCCAGCCCTGGATGGGCAAGTCCGACTGGAAGCGCTCCTGGAAACCGTGGCTGCGGGGTACCGCCTTCGGCTTCCCGTTCGGTGCCCTGCCGGCCGGTGGTGCCGAGATCCCCACGTTCCTCTCCTACGTGACGGAAAAGCGCCTGAGCAAACACCCTGAAGAGTTCGGCAAGGGCGCCATCGAAGGCGTGGCCGGTCCGGAAGCAGCCAACAACGCTGCGGCCGCCGGAACCCTGACCCCCATGCTGGCGCTGGGACTGCCCACGAATGCCACCGCAGCCGTGATGCTGGCCGCCTTCACCAGCTACGGAATCCAGCCGGGCCCGCAGCTCTTCACCAGCGAAGGTCCCCTGGTGTGGGCGCTGATCGCGAGCCTCTTCATCGGCAACCTCCTGCTGCTGATCATCAACCTGCCTTTGGCACCGATGTGGGCCAAGCTGCTGCAACTCCCCCGCCCGTACCTGTACGCGGGCATCCTGTTCTTCGCCACGCTGGGCGCCTACTCGGTGAACCTGCAGGCGTTCGACCTGGTGATCCTGCTGGTCCTGGGCGCCCTCGGATTCATGATGCGGCGCTTCGGGCTTCCCGTGCTGCCGCTGATCCTGGGCGTGATCCTTGGCCCGCGGATCGAAGGGCAGCTCCGCAAGACCCTCCAGCTGAGCGCCGGCGACCCGGCAGGGCTCCTGGGTGAGCCGATCGCCGTCGGCATCTATGCCATTATTGGCCTCATCCTGCTCTGGCCCTTTGCCTACAAGGTGTACCGCCGCAACCGTCCGGAGCGCAGGCCGCTGCTCCCGGCCAACTCGGGTGCAGCGGATTACAGTGACTAAGCAGCCGCACCAAAGCCATCCCCGCACATCGAGCAGAAGCAAGGAGACACCATGACGGTCGTTGTGGGATACGTCCCGACACCCGAGGGCGAAGCTGCCCTGGCCCAGGCCATCACCGAAGCCCGGAAGAGCAACAGCACCCTGGTGCTGATCAACTCCTCCAAGGGCGAAACCACAGTGGACACCCGTTTCGCCCAGGAACGGGACATCCAGGACATCGAGCAGCGGCTGGCCACCCAGGGCATCCAGTACGTGGTCAAGCGGCCCGTCCGCGGCCACGACGCCGCAGCTGAGGTGCTGGACGCAGCCGAGGAACACAACGCCGACCTGATTGTGATCGGGCTGCGCCGCCGCACCCCGGTGGGCAAGCTGATCATGGGCAGCACCTCACAACGCATCCTGCTGGAAGCCGACTGCCCGGTCCTGGCCGTCAAAGCGGGCTAGGCCGTCGTGGCCGCCCGCGTCCGGAACAGCTCCTGGCGCTGGCGGCCCAGGCCTTCCACCTCTACCTCCACCACGTCGCCGGGCTGGAGGTAGGGGAAACGGCCGCTTAAGGCCACCCCCTGCGGTGTACCGGTAAGGATCACATCTCCGGGCTCAAGCCGCATGTACTGGCTGCAGTGGTGGATCAGGGTGGGCGCATTGAAAATGAGCTCCGCCGACGTTGAATCCTGCCGCGGCTGGCCGTTCACCCAGCTGCGCAGCCGCAGGTTGCCGCCGTCGATCTGGTCCGCGGGCACCAGCCACGGGCCCAGCGGCGTGGATCCGGGAAGCGATTTGCCCTTGGTCCACTGGCCCGCAGCCCCCGGCAGCTGGTACTCCCGTTCGGAAAAGTCATTGGCAGTGACGTAACCGGCTATGCAGCCGGCAGCTTCGTCCGGCGAGGCAAGGTAGCTGGCCTCCTTGCCGATCACGATCCCCAGTTCCACCTCCCAGTCGTATTGCGTGGAGCGGGGCGGAAGCGGGGCCGGGTCGAACGGGCCCGTGACGGTGTTGCTCGGCTTGAGGAAGACCACGGGAATGGTGGGCGGCTCCGCTCCCGATTCCGCGGCGTGGGCGGCGTAGTTCATCCCGATGCCAACCACTGAGCCGGGCCGGGCAACGGGGGAACCCACCCGCAGGCCGGCAGCGCCTTCCAGGTCCGGCAGCTCCCCCGCCTCGAGCGCCTTCCGGGCCTTTTCCAGGCCGCCGTCAGCAAGGAAGGCACCGTCCACGTCGGCGGTGAGGGGCAGCAGGCTGAAATACCGGTCCGGGCCCTCCGGGGAGGTGACCAGCAAGGCCGGCTGCTCGCGGCCGCTGTCGCCCAGGCGCATGATCTTCATACCGTGTTCTCCTCAGCTGTTTCGACGGGATTTCCGGGCCCTCCGGGTACCCACTTCCATGGTCCCCGATAAGGGCGCGGCGCCCGGAACGGAACGCTTTGTGACCGCATCTGGGGCTGGCGAAAGAGCAGTCATCTGACATATAACGTCATCAATAGGTAGAATGTTGGAGCCATACTGGCACGAAACACAGAAAGTTCAGCACATGACTACAGCCACCTTGGAGCGCGTAAGCGCCGCCCAGACCGCCGAAGGACCTGCTTCCCGGTCCATCAGCCTGGAGTTTTCCAGCGCCAGTGAGGTCCACGCCGGACTGGAAGAGGCGGTGGCAGAACTGATCGAAGTTGCAGCCAAGGACGCTGCCTGCGGAATCCTGGTCACCAGGCTGCACCCGGGACGCTACACGGTGGCCCTGGACGAATCAGTCCCCTTCGGCGAAACCTACGAGTCCATCGCCGCCTGACCAAAACCAGGAAAATCCCCGCCCTCCGATTGGGAGTGCGGGGATTTTTGTTGCTCCTGGGTACTGCCTGGCCCGGACCGTCAGCCGCGGCGGACCTGCACGCCGTCGGACTTCAGGAAAAGCTGCTTTTCCGCCGGACCTGACGGGCCCGCCGGCACCAGCCAGAGGACGTTGCCGCTCTGCGACACCTCTTCCACCTCCCCCGCTGCCACCACATGCGCATGCTTGATGATCTCGACGCGGTCCCCGGCCTGGAGTGCCCTCCAGTTGGAAACCGCGGCGGAATGGGCATTGCGCCTCGACAGGACTGCCCCACGTGCTTTCATTTGAACTTCTACCCCTTTGTATCGTTCTGCCGCCACAGCCTCTTTGATGTGACTTTCACTACATCTTCAGTTCTACTACACTCCCGGCGCCACGGCGTGCCGTGGCGCCGGATATTCCGCGTTGCGGACGGTGGCGCAGCAGCCCCTGAAGATCCTTCGGTGTCAGGCGAGCGGCCCGACGGCGGATTCGGCCGCCGCGCGGACGTCGCCTGAAGCGACCAGCCGGTCAGCCGCTTCCAGTTCCGGGGACAGGAAACGGTCCGTCCCCGGCCCCTCCACCACCTCACGGAGCGCTGCCACCACCGCGGTTCCGGCCGGCCCCGGAGTCAGGACGCCGCCGGAGAGCTGGGTACGGATATCCAGGGCCCGGGCGGAGGTCACCAGTTCAATGGCCAGGACGCGGCGGAGGTTCTCCACGGCTTTGCGCAGCTTCCGCGCCGCGTGCCAGCCCATGGACACGTGGTCCTCCTGCATGGCCGAGCTCGGAATGGAGTCCACGGACGCCGGGACCGCGAGCCGCTTGTTGTCCGAGACCAGCCCGGCCTGGGTGTACTGCGCGATCATCAGGCCGGAGTCCACGCCGGGGTCTGCTGCCAGGAACGCCGGGAGGCCGTGCGAGCGGGCAGGGTCCAGCATCCGGTCGGTTCGGCGTTCGGCGATGGAGCTGAGGTCTGCGACGGCGATGGCCAGGTAGTCCAGGACGTAGGCCACCGGTGCGCCGTGGAAGTTGCCGTTGGAGCTGACCCGGCCGTCGGGGAGCACTACCGGGTTGTCGATGGCAGCGGCCAGTTCGCGGGTGGCCACCAGCTCGGCGTGGTCCACGGTGTCGCGGACGGCGCCGGCCACCTGCGGGGCGCAGCGCAACGAATAGGCATCCTGCACCCGGGAATCCCCCACCTTGTGCGAGGCCACGATGGGCGAATTCGAGAGCACGCGCAGCATGTTGTCCGCGCTGGCCGCCTGGCCCGGGTGTGGCCGCAGCGCGGCGTGCAGCTCGGGCAGGAACACCTGGTCGGTGCCCAGCAGCGCCTCGACGCTCAGCGCGGCCGTGATGTCCGCCGTCGCCAGCAGCTGGCGCAGGTCCGCGATGGCCATCAGGAGCATGCCCAGCATGCCCTCGGTGCCGTTGACCAGCGCCAGCCCTTCCTTCTCAGCCAGGGTGACCGGTTCGATGCCGTGCTCTGCAAGCAGGTCAGCGACAGTCCGCTCTCCCCGCCCGCCATACGTGGCGCCGTCGGGCCCGGCCGCTTCACCCTCCCCCATCAGGACCAGTGCGCAGTGGGACAAGGGCGCCAGGTCACCGGAGCAGCCCAGCGAACCGAACTCGCGGACCACGGGGGTGATGCCGGCGTTGAGGACGTCTACCATGGTCTGCAGGACCACGGGGCGGACGCCGGTGCGGCCGGAGGCGAGTGTCTTGGCGCGCAGGAACATGATGCCGCGCACCACCTCGCGCTCCACTGCCGGGCCCATGCCCGCCGCGTGGCTGCGGATCAGCGATTTCTGCAGCTGGGTGCGCAGCCCGCCCGGGATGTGGCGGTTGGCCAGTGCGCCGAAGCCCGTGGAGATGCCGTAGGCAGGAGTGTCGCTGGAGGCCAGGCTGTCGATGTGGGCGCGGACCTTGGCCACGGTTTCAAGTGCTTCGGGGGCGATGGCCACCTTGGCGTCGTGGCGCGCGACGGCGAGCACATCCTCAGGCGTGACGCCGGCGGATCCGAGGGTGACGGTCAGCGGTTCGTGGGTAATCGTGGTCATGGCTACTTGCTCTCATTCATGGGGATGCGGACGCCGCGTTCCTTGGCGACGTCGACGGCGCGGTCGTAGCCGGCGTCGACGTGACGGATGACGCCCATGCCGGGATCGTTGGTGAGGAGCCGTTCGAGCTTCTCGGCGGCGAGGTCCGTACCGTCCGCGACGGACACCTGGCCTGCGTGGATGGACCGGCCGATGCCGACGCCGCCGCCGTGGTGGATGGACACCCAGGTGGCACCGGAGGAGGTGTTGAGCAGGGCGTTCAGGAGGGGCCAGTCGGCGATGGCGTCCGAACCGTCGGCCATGGCTTCGGTTTCTCGGTACGGGGAGGCGACAGAGCCGGAGTCCAGGTGGTCGCGGCCGATCACGATGGGCGCCTTGACCTTGCCTTCCTTGACGAGCTGGTTGAACAGCAGGCCCGCTTTGGCGCGTTCGCCGTAGCCCAGCCAGCAGATGCGGGCGGGCAGGCCCTCGAACTCCACCCGGTCCTGGGCGGCGTCGATCCACTTATGCAGGTGCTTGTTCTCCGGGAAGAGCTCCTTGATGGCCTCATCGGTGACGCGGATGTCCTCCGGGTCGCCGGAGAGCGCCACCCAGCGGAAGGGGCCAAGGCCTTCGCAGAACAGCGGGCGGATGTAGGCGGGGACGAAGCCGGGGAATTCGAAGGCACGGGCGTAGCCGCCCTTGCGGGCCTCGTCGCGGATGGAGTTGCCGTAGTCGAAGACCTCGGCGCCGGCGTCCTGGAATTCCACCATGGCCTGCACGTGGCGGGCCATCGAGGCCTGGGCCTTCTTGGTGAATCCTTCGGGATCCGCCTCGGCTTCGCGGTGCCATTCGGCCACGGAGATGCCCTCCGGCAGGTAGGACAGGGGGTCGTGGGCGCTGGTCTGGTCGGTGACGACGTCCACGGTCAGCTCGCCGGCCTTGTGGCGGCGCAGCAGTTCCGGGAAGATCTCGGCGGCGTTGCCCACGTAGCCCACGGACCAGCCGCGGCGTTCTTCCTTGGCCTTGAGCACTTTGGCGATGGCGGCGTCGAGGTCTGTTTCCACCTCGTCCAGGTAGCGCTTGCCGGCACGGCGGCGCAGGCGTGTCTCGTCGACGTCGACGATCAGGCAGGCGCCGTCGTTCAGGGTGACGGCGAGCGGCTGGGCGCCGCCCATGCCGCCGCAGCCGCCGGTCAAGGTAAGGGTTCCGGCGAGCGGTCCTTCAGTGGAGCCTTCGGCTGCGGGTGCGGGATGGCGGCCGGCTTCCGCGAGTTTGCGTCCGACGGCGGCGAAGGTTTCGTAGGTGCCCTGCAGGATGCCCTGGGTGCCGATGTAGATCCAGGAACCGGCGGTCATCTGGCCGTACATCAGCAGGCCCTCGGCCTCAAGCCGGCGGAATTCGGGCCACGTGGCCCAGTCGCCCACGAGGTTGGAGTTGGCCAGCAACACGCGGGGAGCCCATTCATGGGTACGGAAGACGCCCACCGGCTTGCCGGACTGGACCAGGAGGGTTTCGTCCTTTTCCATGTTTTCCAGGGTGCGGGTGATGGCGTCGAACGCGGCCCAGGAGCGGACGGCCCGGCCTGTGCCGCCGTAGACCACCAGGTCATCGGGGCGCTCGGCGACCTCGGGGTCCAGGTTGTTCATCAGCATGCGCAGGGGTGCTTCGGTCTGCCAGGACTTGGCGGTGAGCTCGGTGCCGCGGGCTGCTTTGACCGGGCGGGCACCGGTGGTGAAATCGGCGGGTGCCATGGTGGCTCCTTCTGGTGATTTGTCTGATGGAGGAAAGAAGTTCTGTATCAACTAAAGCCCCCGGAGGAAGGGATCCACAGGGCTTTTTCGAGGGTGCTGTCCGGAATGCCAGACGCACGCCGGACCTTCTGCCGGGGCTTGGTGGACGGCTTTACTTGGTGGGACGTCCGTGGATCCGGACAGAGAGTTCGTCGGCCACTTTTTGGACGCGGGCGGCCAGGAGCGGCCATTCTTCCGCGGTGAGCTTGTCCTCCAGGAAGGTGACGGCAACGGCGGCCGTGGGCCAGCCGAGATGGTCCGTGACGGCTGCGGCGATGGAGCCGAAGCCGGGGGTCACCTCCCCATGCTCGGTGGCGTACCCGCGCTGCCTGACCTGGTCGAGGTGGGAGGACAGTGCCGAGTACTTCATGATGGCGCCCTCCACCTCATGGCGGGCGCTGAAGGCTGCGGCATTCGGGTAGAGCGCACGGACCTGGGACTTGGGCAGGGCGGCGAGGATTGCCCGGCCGCTGGCGGTGAGGTGGCTGGGCAGGCGGACGCCGACGTCGGTTACCAGGGACGGGCGGTTCTTGGCCCGCTCTTCCACGATGTACAGGACATCCCTGCCGTGAAGCACGGCAAGGTGCGCGCTTTCACCTATGGCATCCACCAGGCTGGCGAGCAGGGGTCGGCCCAGCCGGGACAGCGGCTCCTGCCGGGAATAGGCCGAGCTAAGTTCAAAGGCGCTGATGCCAAGGCCGTAGCGCTGCTCCTCGTGAAGATGGAGGACGAAGCCGTTCGCCTCCATCACCCCCAGCAGGTGGTACACGCTGGAGCGGGGAAGGTCCAGGCTGGAGGCGATCTGGGATGCCGCCATTGGCCCGCGCCTGGATGCAAGCAACTTGAGGATGCGCAGGGTGTTTTCCGCGGCAGGCACTTTTGACGAAGCCTTGGCCGCTGCACGGGGGGCGCGGGCTTCGGTGCCTGATGTTGCGGAGCCCCGTGGTGCGGTGCTTAGTGGTTCGGTGCCGGGCGTTTCAGTGCCGGGTGTTTGGGCGGTTCGTGCTGCGGCGCTTAGTGCTGTGCTCATGGGCGAAAAGGGTCTTTCTGCGTAGCTCTGTCCGGTATCCCGTACTCAAGCTTGCGCCCTGGGCCTTGGCCATTTCGTCTCATGGTAAAGCTGCAGTGTCTGCAATACCAGACATTGGACCGTATCCTCCCCAAGGGACGGCTCCGTTGGCCGCGGGTGCGCGTTGGGCTCGATTACAAACGCGACGCCTCATCGAGCGATTACCGGCAGTTCGTCGAAGTCCAAAAAACAAGTTCCACTCCGGGAAAGGGTCAGCGGGGAGCTGGCCTTCCAGGGGTCCTGGATCGTCAGGAACACCAAGCTCCTCAAGCAAGCCGGGGTGTTCGGGTACGCACACGTCCGGCCACTCCAGTGCCCCTGTTGGAATCTCCCGTTCTGAGGCGTCGCTGAACAGTGCCAGGAGCCAGTGTGGCCAGTGGGTTGGTTCTGAATCCTGCCGTTCGGGGTTGTAGTGGCGTCCGGTGGGTGAGGTCCAGCCGGGTGGTTCATTCTTGTTGGCCGGGCCGGGTGTCCATTGGCTGTGGTGTTTGAGTCGATGGTGTTTGGGGCAGAGCTGGGCCAGGTTGCTGACATCAGTGGTGCCGCCGTGTTCCCAGGCTTGGAGGTGGTCGGTGTCGTTGTCAGGGGTCTTGTTGGTGCAGCCGGGGAAGGTGCATTTGGCATCGCGCATCCTGATCCAGTGTTTGATGGGGCCGGTGAGCCGGTAGTTCTTCCGGCCAATTTCCAGGGGTGCCCCGTCCCTTGGGTCGACCAGGACCCGGTAGAAGGAGTCGGCGCCGTCCGCGACCAGCCTCCGCGCCATGGACGCCGGGATGGGTCCGAAGCCGTCGAGTTCGGCCGGCTCATCCGTCGTCCCGAGCATGGAGAGTACCGGCACCAGGACGAGTACGTCGGCCCGCGGGGTGGGAACCTTGCCGACTTCGGCAGGGTTACCAGCTCCGAGTAGCAGGGAGGCGGCGATGTCGGGGCGGAGTTGGGTGAGGGTGCGGGGTTCGTTGGGGCCTTGGAGTCCGCGGGCGGTGGCGGTGGTGCGGTTCCAGATCGCGCACGCGGTGTCCCCGGGGAGGTAGAGGGAGAGCCAGGCCATGCCGTCCGTGTCGGGGGTGTATTCCATCCTCCGGTCAGCCGCCCCTTTGGCGTGGCGTTGCTGGATCGATTCGGGGTGGTGGCGTTCCCGCCAACCACGGACCTTGGCCCGGAACCGGGACGGAACGAGGTCCCCCGGGGCGGCACCCCGGGCGGGGTTCGGTGCGGCCGGGTCGAAGAAATGCGCCACCAACGCAGCCGCGGACTCAGGGGTAAGGCCTTCGGTCTCGTCTGCGATTATGCGGGCGTGCTGCCACGACATCGCCCCGGCGGCCAGCGTCTCGAAGGCCAGCGGGAGGGAACAGATCCGGCGTGACTGCTCCACCAACGCCCCCGCGGCCGCGGAGCTGATGGTCAGGACCCCGGCGATCTCCTCGACCACGGACATCCGCACATAAGTGCAGTCCGTAACGGAGGCGTCCGGCGGCGTCATGGCCTCCTGGAACCCAACCGACTCGGCGGCGTCCTGTGCTTTGACCGCGGCGAGCTGCGCTTCCAGCCGGGCCGCAACCTCCAACCGTTCCAGCCGGATCTCATACCGCCGCTGCAACACATCAACCTCAACACCCGCGGAGGTCAACGCAGCATCGTCCAGGTTCTGGTCCTCAAAAGTGAGCGCATCCAGGGCGGCAACAGAGGCACGGACACCCTCCAAAACCACCCCAACACCACCGCCGATTCCCATACCCACATCATCCAACGACCCACTGACATTCAAGCCGGGCGCCGCCGTCGTAAGCGTATTCGCTGCGCAACCTACCTTTCGCACCCCAAATACCCCGCGCGAAAAGGAACCTGCGCAGCGCAAGAACCCGCCCTCCGCGAAAGGTGCCACCGACAGTCTGGAACCGAAGACACCAACCCTGCGTGAGCCTCATCACGAAGGGCCCGAAAATGGTCTGCTGGTTAGCGGCTCCCCTCCCAAAGACGAGAAGGTAACTCTATGCAACCCACCCCAACCCGGACCCAAAGTCCGGTGGAAACGCACAAGCCGGCAGCCGTCGTCGGACAAGTCCTCAACAGGGGGCTCAATGTCCGGCATATCCGCTTCATGGCCCTGGGCTCGGCTATCGGCACGGGCCTCTTCTACGGCTCCGCCTCGGCGATCCAGAAAGCAGGGCCGGCCGTCCTGCTGGCCTACATCATCGGCGGCGCCGCGGTGTTCATGGTGATGCGGGCCCTGGGCGAGATGGCGGTGCGGCACCCGGTGTCGGGCTCCTTCAGCCAGTATGCGAGCCGTTATCTTGGCCCCCTGGCCGGCTTCGTGACCGGCTGGACGTACGTGTTCGAGATGGCGATCGTCGCCATCGCCGACGTCACGGCGTTCAGCATCTATATGGGCTTCTGGTTCCCGCAAGTGGACCGCTGGATCTGGATCCTGGCCGTCATCTGCTTCCTGGCAGCGCTCAACCTGCTCAGCGTCAAGGTCTTTGGCGAGCTCGAGTTCTGGTTCTCGCTGATCAAGGTCGCAGCCATCATCGCCATGATCGCCGGCGGCGCAGCGATCATCGTTTTCGGCTTCCAGACAGCCGATTCCCCTGTCGCGCCAGGGCTTGGAAACCTTGTTGCGCACGGCGGCCTTTTCCCCAACGGATTCGAAGGCCTCCTGGCATCCTTCGCGGTGGTGATGTTCGCCTTCGGCGGCATCGAGACCCTGGGCATCACGGCCGGCGAGGCGGCCGACCCCAAGAAGGTCATCCCCAAGGCCGTCAACACCGTCCCCGTGCGCGTCCTGTTGTTCTACGTCCTCACCCTGGGCGTCCTGATGAGCCTCTTCCCGTGGGACCAGGTGGGCACCAGCGGCGGTCCCTTCGTGCAGATCTTCAGCAGCCTCGGCATCCCTGCAGCACCGCACATCCTCAATGCCGTGGTCATCACAGCGGCGCTCTCGGCCATCAACAGCGACATCTTCGGTGCCGGACGCATCCTTTTCGGACTGTCCAACCAGGGCCACGCGCCCGCCGCCTTCGGGAAGGTTTCGCGGCACGGCGTCCCCTGGATGACCGTGGTGATGATGGCCGGGATCCTGCTGGTGGGCGTGGTCCTCAATGCCGTCATCCCGGAAGACGTGTTCCTGGTGATCGCTTCCATCGCTACCTTCGCCACCGTCTGGGTGTGGGTGATGATCCTGGCGTCCCATGTGGCCATGAAGCGGGAAATCGCGCGGAAGGGACTGCCGGCGTCGGAATTCCCCTCGCCATGGTGGCCGGCCGCGTCTATCCTGACCATCGCCTTCATGGCACTGGTGATCGCCGTGCTGGGCGCCTTCGAGGACACCCGGATCGCGCTGTATGTCGGCGCGGCCTGGCTGGGGCTGCTGGTCCTGGCCTACCGGCTGTGGATCAAGGGTGACGGACGACGGCGGGCCCACCTTGAGGACGAGACCTCACCGCTGCCCGTGGTTTCCTCCTAGGCGGCCTTGGGGAACACTCCTGCGCCGGCGAGCCCCGAGCGCGGCACCGTCTCCACTTTGGCGCAGATCCAGCGCCCCAGTTCGGTGGCCGCCCGCGGGTCTATCGAGGTGGCAAACCCTGCCCGTTCCAACATCCAGGCCAGGTCTTCCGTGGAGATATTGCCGGCCGCGCCGGGAGCAAAGGGGCAGCCGCCCAGGCCTCCCACGGCACTGTCAAAGACCCTGACGCCGGACGCCATGGCCGCGTAGGTGTTTGCCAGTGCAGTGTGGCGCGTTTCGTGCAGGTGGGCCCGCAGCGGCACCTCCGTTTCCGATGCCAGGGCGGCAAAGACCTCGTTGACCTGCCACGGGACGGCGCAGCCGATGGTGTCGGCTAAGGCAACCTCCGCCAGCTGGCCTCGCTGCAGTGCGCTGCGGACGACCGAGAGGGTCTGTTCCCCCGTTACGTCACCCTGGTATGGACAACCGAAGGCGACGGCGGCCGTGACCGTGACCGGGATGGCGGCAGCGGCAGCGATTCCTGATACTTCTTCCAAAGCGTCGAGGGCCTCGGCGACGGTGGTGTTCTGGTTGGCCGCCGCGAAGGCATCCGTCACCGGCAGGACGTAGTTGATCTCGTCCACCCCCGCGTCCACCGCCCTGTGCGCGCCGCGGGTGTTCAGCACCAGCCCGATGTAGCTGGCGCCGGCGTCCCGCGGCACCCCGGCCATGACGGCATCGGCGTCGGCCATTTGCGGAACTTTCTTGGGGTTTACGAAGCTCACTGCCTCAATCCGCCTGGCGCCCAGGGCAATCAGTTCGTTGATAAGGCGCAGCTTGTCGTGGGTGCTGACCGGAACCTTTTCGTTCTGCAGCCCGTCCCGGGGACTGACGTCCACGATGGAGACTGCGTCTCCGGCTGCTGTCATTCCGTTCATCAGATGGCACCTTCGTCCTTGGCATCCTGCAGTTCTTCGACATTCAGTTTGAGCAAACCCCCGTAGACGTCGCTGTTGTGTGAGCCGGGCACCAGAGGCCCGTTCCATGCGATGCCGCCACTGGTCCGGGACAGCTTGGGGATGATGCCCGGCTGGACCACCGTCCCCAACTGTTCATCAGCAACGTCCACCAGCATCCCGCGCGCCCGCAGCTGTGGGTCCTCGAAGATGTCCTCGATGGTACTCACGGTGCTGTTGGGAACCGCGTGCCGGTCCAGGCACGCCACCAGTTCCGAGTGGTTGAAGCCTGCGGCCCATTCGGCGATCAGTTGTTCCAACGCCTCCTGGTTGACGCCGCGGGAAGCGTGGTTGCTGTAGAGGGGGTCGGAAGCCAGCTCGGGGGCGCCCATCGCGGCAGCCAGCCGCACGAACACCGAGTCCTGGTTGGCAGCGATCACCACCCACTTTCCGTCGCTGGAGCGGAAAATATTCGACGGCGCTATCCCCTTCAGTCCGGAACCGCTGGGGCCCGGCACAACGCCCGCAGCCGCGTAATCGGGCACGGCACTTTCCAACAGGGAGAAGCAAGCCTCTACGAGGGACACGTCCACAATCTGCCCCGTCCCTCCCTTGGCATCCCGCCAGTACAAAGCCAACAGAATTCCCTGCAGCGCGTAGAGCGAAGCGAGGCTGTCCCCCAGCGAGATACCTGTCCGGGGCGGCGCCTGGTCCGGATATCCATTCAGGTGGCGCAGGCCGCCGCGGGCCTCGGCCACGGAAGCGTAGCCCGGTTTGTTCGCGTCCGGTCCGGTCTGGCCGTAGCCGGACACCCTGGCAATGACCAGGCCGGGGTTGCTTTGCCACAGCACCTCGGGGGCGAGGCCGAGTTTCTCGAGCGTTCCGGGGCGGAAATTCTCCAGGATGACGTCGGCTTCCCTGCAAAGTTCCAGGAACAGCTCACGACCGCGGGGTGACTTGAGGTCCAGCGTGACGCATTTCTTCCCCCGTGACTGGACCGACCACCAGAGCGTATGGCCCTGCACCCGGGCCCGGCCCCACTCCCGCATGGGATCGGGACGGTCGGGAGACTCGATCTTGATGACCTCCGCACCGAAGTCTGCGAGCTGCCGTCCCGCAAAAGGGCCCGCAATCAGCGAGCCGAGCTCCAGTACCCGCACGCCGGCGAGCGGTCCGTCGGCCGTTCCCACGGCGCCGAGGGCAGGTGCAGCCCCGGGGCCGGCCCACTCCCGGGCGCCCGGTCCGGAGTCTGTGTGCTGCCCACCGCGCATGCCGTCGGTAGGCGCGGTCTGTGAAGTTTCCACCATCTTTGGGACTCCTGTTCTGCCGGCAGCCGGTGTCCGGGCCGCGTTGCCCGGCCTGCCGTGGATCGCGAAGCATCGTTGGCCCGACAACTCATATTGTGGACCCAAAATCACAATGTGGATAGAGGGATCCGGGAACCGGCCTTACTGGGGGATGGTGCCGCCCATCACCCGGGTGCCCTCCTCGGCGGCCGCCAGCACCTGCTCCACCCAGGACGCGCAGACGTCGAAGGGCATCCTCAGCGCGGGACCCATCACCGTCAGGGCCCCGAAGAGTTCACCCTGCGGCCCGAAAATCGGAGCCGAGATTCCGCTGGCGCCGGACACGCGCTCACCGGTGGTGATGGCGAAACCGTCTGCCCGGACTTTGGCGACCGACTCCTCCAGGCTCGCGGCATCGGTGATGGTCTGGTCGGTCAGGGACGCCAGGCCGGACCGGTACACGCGCTCCGCGACGTCCGGGTTCCAAGCCAGCAGCACCCGCCCCGCCGCGCCGACGTGCAACGGCATGATTTCACCGACGCTCACCGCCCGCCGAAGCATGCGGCGGGTCTCGGCCAGGGCGATGCAGACGCGCTTTCCCTGGGATTCGCGGAAGATGCAGGCTGTCTCACCCAGTTCGTCACGAAGCCTCCGCAGCACGGGGGTCAGCAGTTCCAGGAAGTCCAGGCCCTGGGTTGCCGGCGCTGCCCAGTGGGCCATCCGCACCCCTACCCGGTAACGGTCGCCGTGCCGGTCCAGGATTCCTTCCTGCACCATGTTGGCCACCAGGCGCTGCACCGTGGAGTGCGGAACCCCAGTGCTGGAACGGATCTCGGCCAGCGACAACTCGGGCCGGACCAGGGAAAAGGCATCGAGGATGGCAGTGATCTTTCGCAGGACCAACAGGGGCGTGGTCGACGTGTCGCTGGAGCTCATGGGGAAAGTGTATGAGCCACGGAGGCGTTGAGTGTGACCGAAGTAACTGTTAGCATCAGGTCCACATCATGATGGAGAACCCACGATGTGGCAGGTGGACACCTGCTGATGAGCAATACCAACGGAGTCCGTACACGGGACTCTGGACGCGGACCGATGCACCACCATCGTTCCGACAGCGTGAACCAGCAGGGGGAACAAGCGGCCGGAGTTGGCCGGGAAGAGGCAAAGATGCCAACTGCACAGCCAGCCACGTCCGGATATGCCGTGGAGCTCACCGGGTGCACCAAACAATTTCCAACATCCGGAGGCGAGACCTACTTCGCAGTCCGCGACATCGACCTGAAGGTTGAACCCGGCCGCTTCGTCTCGATTGTTGGCCCGACCGGATCAGGAAAGTCCACCATCCTGAACATGGCGGCAGGTCTCCTGACTCCCAGCTTCGGCGAGGTCAAGAGCTTCGGCGAACCGGTGGCGGGAGTGAACCGCCGGGCGTCCTACATGTTCCAGCAGGACGCCCTGCTGCCGTGGAAAACCGTCATCGACAACGTCAGCCTGGGCCTGACCATGGCCGGCGTCTCCAAGGCCGAGGCCCACTCGGAATCCCGGCGCTGGCTCGAAAAGGTGGGCCTCAAGAACTTCGCGGACCGCTACCCGCACCAGCTCAGCGGCGGCATGCGCAAGCGCACAGCCATCGCCCAGGCCTGGATCGTCAACCCGGACATCCTCCTGATGGACGAGCCGTTTTCCGCCCTCGACGTCCAGACCCGCCAGATCATGGAAAACGAACTCCTGCAGCTTTGGCAGGAATCCGGCAAGGCGGTGGTCTTCATTACCCACGACCTAGACGAAGCGATTGCCTTGTCCGACGAAGTGGTCATCCTGGGCGCGGGCCCCGGAAGCACCGTGGTGGGAAGCTACCAGATCGACATTCCCCGCCCCCGCGACCTGCTGGACATCCGGGATGACCCGCGCTTCGTTGCCCTGCACCGGGAGATCTGGGGGCGCCTGAAAATCGAAGTCTCAAAGACCTACGAAAGCGCCATGGCAGAGGAAGGTGACGCAGCATGACCATCCTCGGTTCACGGAAGCCGGGTCCGCGCGGGAACGGCTCTCCCGGCAGCACCCAGGACCGCAGCCCCGCCAGCCGGTCCACCCGCCGGGGAGAAATGTCACCCCTGGCCATGCGGAGCATCCAGCTCCTCCTCACGGTCGTCGTGCTGGGAGCGTGGGAGGTCCTGGGCCGGGCCGGGGTGATTGACGAATTCTTCTTCCCCCTTCCCTCGGACATCTTCCAGACCGTGTGGCTCTGGGTGTCGTCAGGGTTCGTGTTCCCCCATCTCTGGGTGACCATGCAGGAAGCCATCCTCGCCTTCCTGGTGGGTGCCGCCGTCGGACTCCTCTTGGGCTTCATCCTCGCCCGCGTCCGTTTCCTTGAACGGCTGCTGGACCCCTTCCTCCAGATGTTCAATGCCCTCCCCCGGGTGGTCCTGGCCCCGATCTTCCTGCTGTGGTTCGGCCTGGGCATCTGGTCCAAGGTCGCTTTCGGCTTCACCCTGGTGTTCTTCATCGTCTTCTTCAACACCCTGGAAGGGGTCAAGAGCGTGGACCGGGTCTTGGTGGACAACGCCAGGATGCTGGGGGCCAGCGAAAAGCAGCTCCTGCGCCACGTCTTCATCCCCAGCGCCCTGACCTGGATCTTTTCCAGCCTGCACATCAGCGTCGGCTTCGCCATCACCGGCGCAGTGGTGGGCGAGTACCTGGGCGCGTCGGGCGGCGTTGGATACGCGATCGCCCAGGCCCAGGGCGTCTTCGATACCAAGGGCGTGTTTGCGGGGATGTTCATCCTCATGATCGTCGTCCTGATCATCGACCTCCTGGTCAACCGCCTGGAGCGGCACCTGCTCAGGTGGCGCCCGGTCCGGTCTGCCTGACCCCGCCCGGCCAAGAGCTGCTTTACCGGCGCAGAAACTCAACAACCCGCCTGAAAGGGACATCCATGACACAGAAAGCAACCCGGCGCCGTGGCCGGGTCCTCCTCCGGCCGCTGACCCTGATCGCCTCGGTTGCCCTGGCGCTCTCCGCCTGCGGCGCACCCGCGGCGGCCCCTCCCGGCCAAAGCGGATCGGCCGCTGCCGGCGGCGGGGGTGGCGGCAAGGTGGTCATCGGCGTCGGCGGACAGACCCTCCTGACCTACCTTCCCACCACCCTGGCCCAGCAGCTTGGGTACTACAAGGATGAGGGCGTGGACGTCGAACTCCAGGACCTCCAGGGCGGTTCCAAGGCCCTGACTGCCATGATCGGCGGCAGCACCAACGTGACCAGCGGCTACTACGAGCACACCATCCAGATGCAGGCCAAGAACCAGCAGATCAAGGCCTTCGTGGACATGGGCCAGTCTTCCGGCCTTGCGCTGCTGGTGGCACCCAAGAACGAAGGCCAGATCAAAACCATTGCCGACCTGAAGGGCAAGAACGTCGGCGTTACGGCTCCCGGCTCCTCCACGGACATGTTCGTGAAGTTCCTGCTGGCCAAGAACAACATGCAGCAGTCTGATGCAGCTGTTTCCGCCATCGGCGCCGGCTCATCTGCCGTTGCCGCCGTTGAGCAGGGCCAGGTTGACGCCGCAGTGATGCTCGAACCGGACGTCTCAGTGCTTACCAAGCGCATCGGCCACAACCCGGTGGTCCTGGAGGATGTCCGCAGCTCCGAGGGCCTGAAGGAAGTGTTCGCCACCGATTCCTGGCCTTCCGCCTGCCTGTACGCCAAGACTGACTGGCTCAACCAGAACAAGGACACCGCCACCAAGCTGGCCAAGGCCATCAAGCGGACCCTGGAGTACATCAACGGGCATTCGGGGGCAGAAATCGCGGCCAAGATGCCGGAAAACTTCGCAGGCGGCGACAAGGATCTCTACGCCAAGGTCATCGATGACCTCAAGAAGACTTTGAGCAAGGACGGCACTTTTACCGACGACGGCGTCCAGGCAGTCCTGAAGACCCAGCAGGTGGCCAACCCTGACGTGGGAAATAAGGACATCAAGCTTGCCGATACGTACACCAACGACCTGGTTAAGTAACCCGCGGGAAGCACAACCGCCGCCGGCACCGCAGGCAATAACACCCCAGCCCGCCTGAGCGGTTCAAAGCGAAAGGTGCCCGGCCCCCACAAAGGGCCGGGCACCTTGGCGTTCGCTTGGCTTATGCGGAGGCAGCGGCGGCGCGGACCGCCTGGCCCAGCGACGTCGTCGGGCGGCCGATCAGCCGGCGGAGGTCGCCGGTGCTGACCAGGAGGTCACCGCGCGCAATGCCCAGGTCGGAATCCGCGAGGATCTCTGCAAAGGCTTCCGGCACGCCTACGGACGCCAGCAGCCCCGCGTAATCGCCGGCAGGCAGGTCGTTGTAGCTGACGGGCTTGCCGGTGGCCGCGCTGATCTCCGCAGCGAGGTCCGCCATGCTGAAGGCCTCGTCGCCGCCCAGTTCGTACACCTTGCCGGCCTGGCCGTCGGCCACCAGGACCGCGGCAGCCGCGTGGGCATAGTCGGCCCGCGCTGCGCCGCTGACCTTGCCGTCACCGGCGCTTCCTGCAACAGCACCCTGCGCAAGGGTTCCGGGCAGCTGCTCCGTGTAGTTTTCGAGGTACCAGCCGTTGCGCAGCAGCACGAACGGCACCCCGGACCCACGCAGCAGCGCTTCGGTGGCCTTGTGCTCGTCGGCCAGCAACATGGACGTGGTGTCCGCGTTCGCGATGCTGGTGTAGGCCAGCAGTTCCACTCCTTCGGCCTTGGCCGCCTCAATGACGGTGCGGTGCTGGTCAACCCGCTGTCCCACTTCGCTGCCGGAAATCAGGAGCACCCGCGTGGCACCCTTCAAAGCCGCGGCAACCGATGCGGCGTCGGCGTAGTCCATCGGCTGTACTCGGACGCCCTGCCCGGCGAAGTCCGCGAGCTTCTCCACGGACCGGCCGGCCGCGACAATGTCCCCGGCCGCCACCCCGCGCTCCAGGAGTGCTTCAAGAACGTGGCGGCCCAACTGTCCGGTGGCGCCTGTAACAACGATGCTCACGATGATTCCTTTCGGGATTTTGCTCTGTCGAAGGGCACAACCAGCCCGCCGGCAGATAACTTCCCAGAAGGGAGTACGCACTTCAAAGTAAGGTACTGACCCGGGGGTAAGCTGGTGACATGGAAGCCGCTCCCCTCCCCATGGCCTTTGCCGACGGCGTGTTCCCGGCCGGGTGCCCCAGCCGGACACTGCTGGACCACGTCACCAGCAAATGGGGCGTCCTGCTCCTGATCGCCCTGTCGGAAGGCGAACAACGGTGGAGCGACCTGCGGCGGCGCGCCGAGGGCATCAGCGAAAAGATGCTGGCACAGACGCTGAAGACCCTGGAGCGCGACGGCCTGGTCAGCAGGAAGGCGCAGCCTGTCATTCCGCCCCGGGTGGACTACAGCCTCACCGAGCGGGGCTACGAACTGAGTGCGCTGCTGGTGCCGCTGGCAGCCTGGGCTTTTGACCACGCCGAGGAGATCATCAACGGGGCCGTCCCGGCCAAGTAGTCACGCCACGGCAAATTGAGTACCTGTTACTGGTGTGACTGATGTGAATAGCGCTTAGCGTGCTGGTACGGTGGCGGCCGGAATGGGAGGACATCCTCCGCTGGGAGCGTTCCGCCAACCAGCACCGTTAGCAGGCGGCAGGCTGCCGCTTGAAGGAGTTGGTCACATGGCCAGGGACTTCGCACAGGATCTTTCCGGCATGGGCCGGCCCATCAGCCTGGGGTCCGCCCTTTCCGGGGTGTGGGGCCGGACGGTGACAGTCTTCAGCCCCCGCTGCCCCTACCGGGTAGGGGACACAGTCATAGGCGACGACCCCTTCAGCGGCCGGCGCGAAGGGGTCGTCGTGTGGCAGGACCGCCGGTCAGTGGGAGTCAAGACCCCGTACGGCGTCTTCTTCTTCGACCACCGGCTGGTCAAGCCCCTGGACTGATGTCCTAGCGGGCAGACCAGCCACCGTCCATGGTGTAGCTGGCACCGGTGACCATGCCGGCGTCCGGGGACGCCAGCCAGGCCACCAGGGAGGCAACCTCGTCCGGTTCCACCAGGCGCTTGATGGCGGCCTCGGTGAGCATGACCTTCGCGAGGACCTCGGATTCCGGGATGCCGTGCATCTTGGCCTGGTCCGCGAGCTGCCTTTCCACCAACGGCGTGCGGACGTATCCGGGGTTGACGCAGTTCGATGTAACACCGTGCGGCCCCCCTTCGAGCGCGGTGACCTTGCTGAGCCCCTCCAGGCCGTGCTTGGCGGCGACATACGCGCTCTTGAACGGGGATGCGCGCAGTCCATGCACCGAGGAAAGGTTGATGACGCGGCCGAACTTGTTCGCGTACATGTGCGGCAGGGCAGCCCGGATAAGCAGGAACGGCGCCTCCAGCATCAGGCTGAGAATCCGGCGGAAATCTGCGGGATCGAACTCCTCGATGGGGTTGATGCGCTGGATGCCGGCATTGTTGACCAGGATGTCGCAGTCAAGGCTCAGCGAGGCCAGGGCGTCGACGTCCAGCAGGTCCACTTCCCAGGCGCTGCCGCCCACCTCATCGGCAAGGGACGCTGCGGCGGCGGCATCGACGTCGGCCACCACCACTTTCGCTCCGCGCGCCGCCAGTGCGCGCACGCAGGCGGCCCCGATTCCACTGGCACCGCCGGTGACCAGGGCCTTACGTCCATTCAACGTGTTATCCATTGCAATTCTCCTTGTGTACAGCCAACGGCTTGCTCGCCCAAACGGTCAACCGGTTAGGTCAACCCACCAGCCAGGTCAGCGGCGGCCGGCGGTCAGCAGCCCCTCGCGGGCCGCGTCTTCCTGGTCCACGTCCTCCAGGGCAACGCCCTTGGTCTCCTTCAGGCTTAGCACGGCCACGGCGGTGATAGCACAGGCCACCACCAGGTAGATGGCGGTGGGCACCCACGAACCGGTGTCCTTCAGCCACTGGGTGGCCAGCAGCGGAGCCAGCGAACCGGCGAAGATCGAGGTTACCTGCGAGCCGAGGGAAGCGCCGGAGTACCGCATGCGGGTGGGGAACATTTCGGCCATGATGGCCGGCTGCCCGGCGTACATCAGGCCGTGCATCATCAGGCCGATGGTAACGGCCAGAACGATCACTACGGCGTTGCGGGTGTCGAACATGGGGAAGGCGAAGAACGGCCAGGTGGCTCCGAGGATGGTTCCGGCCAGGTAGACGGGCTTGCGGCCAATGCGGTCCGCCAGGCGGCCGTACTGCGGAATGATGGCGAAGTGGATGACGTGCGCGATCAGCAGTGCCAGCAGGAGCGAGGAAGTGTCGTACTTGTGCACGCTCTTGAGGTACACGATCGCGAAGCTGACCACCAGGTAGTACATGATGTTTTCCGCAAACCGCAGTCCCATGGCCTGGAAGATGCCCTTGGGGTATTTGCGCAGGACCTCGAAGACTCCGTAGCTGACAGCCTGTTCCTTCTCCACCAGTTCCTTGGCTTCGAGGAAGATGGGCGATTCGCTGACGTTGGTGCGGATGTAGTAGCCCACGAAGACGATTACGGCCGAGAGCCAGAACGCCACGCGCCAGCCCCAGCCAAGGAAGGCTTCGCTGCTGAGGGTGGTGGACATGATGTACAGCACCAGGGTGGCCAGGAGGTTGCCCACCGGGACGGCCGCCTGGGGCCAGCTGGACCAGAAGGCTCGGGTCTTGTTGGGGCTGTGCTCGGCCACCAGGAGCACGGCACCGCCCCATTCGCCGCCCAGCGCGAAGCCCTGGATGAAGCGCAGGGCCACCAGCAGTGCGGGGGCCAGGTACCCGATGTCGGCGAAGCCGGGCAGGCAGCCCATCAGGAACGTGGAAATGCCGATGATGATGATGGTGAGCTGCAGCGTGGGCTTGCGGCCCAGCTTGTCGCCGATCTGGCCAAAGACGATGCCGCCCAGCGGGCGGGCGACGAAGCCCACGGCATAGGTCAGGAACGCCTGGATAATCCCGTCCAGGTCGTTGCCCGTGGCGGGGAAGAAGTACTTGCCGAAGACCAGGGTGGCCGCAGTGGCGTACAGGAAGAATTCGTACCATTCCACCACCGTGCCCACCATGGAGGCGGCAACAATCTTCTTCAGGCCCGATCCCTTGGGTGCATGCCCGGCGTCGTTCGCCAGGCCTTGCTCAATGCTCATGGTTCTCCTCAGTGTCCACATTGACACGTGCTGTGATCTCCAGCACAAGTGACTCAGATGAGTATTGCTGCACAAGAGCGGCTCTTCAATGGCCAAAGAAGCAGTCAACATGTGCACAATTGCAGATATGAACGCGAATCCCGATGACCTGCTGGTGCTCCTCGCGGTGTCCCGCTCCGCCAGGTTCACGACGGCGGCCCAGGCCTTGGGCCTGAACCACACCACCGTCTCGCGCAGGATCGCCGCGCTTGAGAAATCCCTGGGCGGCCGGGTCCTGTCCCGCGCTGCGGGCGGCTGGGAACTCACGGAGCTCGGCGAACGGGCCGTGCGGGCGGCCGAACAGGTGGAGGCGGTGCTGGGCACGCTGGGACCGGCCGGCCAGGCACCCGACCCGATTGCCGGCGTCGTACGGATGACCGCGACGGATGGCTTCAGCGCCTACATTGCTGCTCCTGCCGTGGCGCGGCTGCGGCGGGACCATCCGGGCCTGAGCGTGGAGGTGGTCACCATGACCCGCCGGGCCCTGCAGCAGCGGTCCGGGCTGGACATCGAAGTGGTGGTGGGCGAGCCGCAGGTGCACCGCGCGGAGGCCATCCGCCTGGGCGAGTACCGGCTGGGCATGTATGCCTCCCGCGCCTACCTTGCGGAGCATGGGACACCCGCCACCGTGGCCGAATTGAACGGGCATCCGCTGGTCTACTTCGTGGACTCGATGCTCCAGGTGGACGACCTCGATGCGCCGCGGCGGCTGGTTCCCGCCATGAAGGACGGACTGACCTCCACCAACGTGTTCGTCCATGTCGAGGCCACCCGGGCCGGTGCCGGCGTCGGGTTCCTGCCGTGCTTCATGGCCGACCTCCACGACGACCTGGTCCGCCTGCTGCCCGAAAAGATCGGCGAACTGCTCCCCTATTGGATGGTTCTGCGCCCGGACTCACTCCGCCGCCCCGCGGTGGCCGCCGTCGTGCAGGCCCTCAGGGAACGGATGGCCGAGCACCGCGACGCACTGCTGGGTAAGGCCTAAGGCTCATCGACTGCTCCCAAATTGCCGTTTTGAACGCTGAGAACGGCAATTACTCAGCAATCGATGGCGGAGGGTCGTGGCGGACCGGCGCCCCCGCCGCGAAAGCCCGCACCTGGGCGTCATCCCACAGGTGCGCCGGGACGGCCCCGCCGAGGAGCCGCCGGCGCAGCTGCGGATCGTCGCCGAAGGGCACGTCGCTGCCGGCCATCACCATGTTTCCGTAACGCCGGCCCTTCAGCATGGCGGGATCGGCGATGATCACGGTGTGCTTGAAGGCAGCCGCGATGGTGGCCGCGTCCTCGCGGGCGTTCTTCAGGTCCGGGGCATCCCCGGAATTGGCGACATACAGGCCGCCCGGCGCCAGGACCCGCTTGGCGTGCCGGGTGAATTCGGCGGTAGTGAGGGGCCGCGGGGTGAATGCTCCGGCGAAGACGTCCCGGATGATGAAGTCCCGGGTCTGCGCCGTGAGGGTCTCCGTCACTGCGCGGGCCTCGCCCACCCGGATCCGCAGCAGGGGCGCCTTGGGAAGGTCGAACCAGCCGCGCACGTACTCGGCGAGCTTCCCGTCCAGTTCCACCACCACCTGCCGCGCATCGGGGTAGGCGGCGGAGAAGTAGCGGGCCAGGGAGCAGGCACCGCCGCCCAGGTGCAGCCCGCGCAGCTTGGCCGAAGAAACGTCCGACGGCGGCCACCGCGACTCGATGAGCGCGGCCATCCACCGCATGTACTCAAAGTCCAGGAACAGCGGATCGGCCACGTCGATGTGCGAGCTCATGACGCCGTTGATCTTCAGGAGCCAGCCGGTGGAGTTGTCCTGGTCGGCAATGAGTTCGCAGTCGCCGGTGTCGATGTAGTAGACGCCCTCCACCGGACCGTTCACCGCGGATCCCTTGGGAACCTCCACTACACCGGCTGCCGGGCGTCCGGCCCGGTTCGCCGACCGTCCGCGTTTCGCCATTGCCCGTTGCCCCGCTTCAGTCCGTGTGAGTTGTACAGGGTCAACCCTAGTTGCTGCCCGCCGTCGGGGCGGAAGCCGGGAACCGTCCGAAGCCCGCACGCCCTGGAGGAAGGCTGGTGGTCTGCGGCGGCGGGGTCAACAAGCCCTCCTCCTGGCGCCCGGCGGCTTCGAGCTCTACCTCATTGAACGCGGCCCCCGCGAGGAGCACTATTCGGGTGGCCTGGGGCAGGTGCATCAGCTGCCGGAAACAGGAGGAGCGACGACGTCCGGCTACGGTGCGGTGGCAGCCCCCTGGCCGTCCCGGATCCGGTTCACCACGGCTGTGGTGGACCGTTCCGCCACGTAGTCCAGGATGGCCACGCGGCCGCCGTATTCTTCCACCGCTGGCGTCTCGGCCAGCATTTCGGGGGTGTAGTCCCCGCCCTTGGCGTAGACCTCGGGCCGGAGCAGGCTGATCAGCGGGGCAGCCGTGGGGGTGTCGAAGACCGTCACGTAGTCCACGCAGCTCAGCGCCGCCACCACCGCTGCCCGGTCCGCCATGTTGTTGATGGGCCGGTCGGATCCCTTGAGCCGGCGGACGGAATCGTCGCTGTTCAGCGCCACCACCAGGATGTCGCCCAGCTGCTTGGCCTGGTTCAGGTACCGGGTGTGGCCGCTGTGCAGGACGTCAAAGCAGCCGTTGGTCAACACGATCCTCTGGCCTTGGGCGCGGTGCAGCTCCAGTTGGCGCTCCAGTTCTTCCTCGCTCAGGGCAGTATCGGCAAACGCCTCCAGATACCGGCTGAGCTGGGCCGTGCTGCACACAGAAGTTCCCGGCTGGTGGACCACGATGTCGGCGGCCGACTGCGCCAGGTCCAGGCTGGCCGTGAGGGGGAGGCCGGCAGCACGGGCCAGCGTCAGGGCAGCCACGAACGTGTCGCCTGCCCCGGACGCCTGCTTCTCGGCGGCCGGCCGTGCCCACGTCCGGTGCCGCACGCCGTCGGGCGTCAGCAGGACGGTCCCGTCCCGGTCCAGGGTGACCACCACGGCACGCGCGCCGGTGCTGGCCAGAAGGTCTGCCGAGGCGCCCCCTACGGCTTCCACCCGGTCCTGCCCCTCCGGCAGCCGGCGGTCGAGCAGCCGCGCAGTTTCCTGGGAATTCGGCGTCACCAGGTCCGGCTGCAGGGCCGCCCACGGCCGGGGGTCGTGGGCGTCAACCACCACCAGCGGCCGGTCTTCCCCGGCCCGGTTCCCCAGGACCTCCGCGAGCGCAGCACGGACGGGGCCGCCCACCACCCCGGTCCCGTAGTCGCACACCAGGACAGCGTCCCGGTGTTCGACGGCGGCCCGCACCGAGGCGGTGAGCGCTTCAAGGGCGTCGGCCGGGACGGTAGTCGCAGAGTCGTCGAGGCGCAGCATCACCTGGCCTCCGCTGCTGATCCGGATCTTGGTGGTGGTGACCATCTCCGCGTGGGACCGCAGGTATCGGACATCGATGCCGGCTCCGGCAAGCTGTCCGCGCAGGTCCTCTCCGGCGTCGTCAGTGCCGATGATCCCGGCCACCGATACCTGTGCCCCCAGGGATGCCAGGTTCATGGCGGTGTTGGCAGCCCCGCCGGGGACCGACCCGCGGGATTGGAGTTCCACCACGGGTGCGGGAGCTTCCCGGCACAGCCGTTCGATGGTGCCGCTCCACCAGCCATCGAGCATCACATCGCCGATCACCAGGATGGATGGGTTTTCGGCCGCGAGCCTGCCCGGCAGCCAGTCGGACAGCGCCCGCTGGGTGGACAGGTCGATGGAGTCCGGGGACGCGTTCATGGCCGGTCCGCTCCAGCGCTGCCGGCACTGGCTGGGGCCGGCGGGGCCTCGATGTGCACCACCTTGACCTGGGTGAACTCGTCCAGCAGTTCGGGTCCGTAGCCGAACCCGGCGCCGCTCCCGCCGCGGGGCTGGGCGGCCCCGCCCGGGGCGCCGCCAAAGACCGCGTTGACCTTCACGGTTCCCACCGGCAGGGACGCCACTGCCTGCTGGATGTGCCCAATGTTGCTGCTCAGGACGGTGGCTGCGAGGCCGTACCTGCCGCTGCCCGCCAGGCGCAGGCCGTCGTCGAACGTGTCCACCACCTGGACCGGGGCAACCGGGCCGAACGTCTCCTCCGCCATGACCTGCATGCCTTCGGTGCAGCCCAGCAGGACGGTGGCCGGGTAGAAGGACCCGGGCCCGTCCGGCAGGGTGCCGCCTTCGACGGCGCGGGCGCCGCGGCCCAGGGCCTCCGCGACGTGCCCGTGGACGGCGTCGCGCATCCGGAGGTCCACCAGCGGTGCCACGGATCCGTTGGTGTTCCGGAGGGCCGCCTCGGCTTCCAGCGCGCTGCAGAAAGCCTCGGCGATGTCCTTGTGGACGTAGATGCGTTCCACGGCCGTGCAGATCTGGCCGCTGTTGCTGAAGGCGCCGATGGCAGCCTGCTCCGCAGCCCACGCCGGGTCCACGTCCCGGTCCACCAGCAGCGGATCGTTGCCCCCGTTTTCGCGGATGACGTGTGCGCCGGTACGGGCTCCGGCCTGTGCGATCCGGGCACCGGAGGCGCTGGAACCCACGTGTGCGATCACGTCGACGTCCGCCCCTGACAGGGCTGCGCCCACGCCTGCGCCGCCGGAGACGGTCAGGAAGACGCCGGCGGGGAAGGCCGGTGCCAGGACTTCGCCCAGCGCCTCGCCCAGCCGGGGGCAGCGCTCGCTGGGCTTATGGATCACCGCGTTGCCTGTCACCAGGGCAGCACCGATCAGGCCGCAGGCGACGGCGACGGGGTCGTTCCAGGGGGTCAGCAGGACGGCCACGCCGCGTGGTTCGGCGATGGTGTAGTCCGAGGCGAGCCGGTTGCCGCGGAGGCTGTGGCCGCGGTGGACCGGGCCCAGTTCCGCGTACTGCTCAAGGGTGGAGACGGCGGCGGCGATTCCGGCCAGGGCTTCTTCTTCGGGCCGCCCGGTTTCGCTTGCGTTCAGGCCGGCGAGCTCCCGGGCGGCGGCATCGAGCGCTGTGGCGGCGGCCCGGAGTGCGGCACCCCGTTCGGCGGGAGCGGTTGCCGCCCAGCCGGGGGCAGCCCTGCGGGCCACGTCCAAGGCATCATTCACTGCGTCCGGGCCGGCTTCAGGCACCGTCCAGAGGTCTTCACCTGTTCGCGGGTCCTGGATGGTGATGCCGGCGCCCCGGGCTGCGTCGTTGCCTGCGGTTTTTTCAGTGGCTGTGGTGGGCATGGTGTTCCTCCCGCCTTTCGGTGCTGGTTTGTGGGTCGTGGTGGTGGTGCGTGCCACCGCGGTGGCCGGCTTATGGCCTAGGGCCAGGAGCCTTCTTCTTCGTGGCAGATCAGCATTTCCCTGACCTCGCAGCCGGTGGGCTGGTTCAAGGCGAACAGGATGGCCTGTGCGGTGTTGGCGGGATCGTTGAGCCGGGAATCGTCCTGTGGCTTGTACTGCTCGGTCCGGTCGTCGAAGAAACGGGTCTTCATGCCGCCCGGGATCATGGTGGTCACGCCGATTTCCCCTCCGGTTTCCGCGGCCAGCGCGTGGCTGAATCCCACCACGCCGAACTTTGAGGCGCAGTACGCGGTGGCATCGGCCACGGCACGTTTGCCCAGGGTGGAGGCCACCGTGACCACGCGCCCGTGGCTTTCCTTCAGGTAGGGCAGGGCGGCGCGCACGGTGGAAACAGTGCCCATCAGGTTGACCCCGATGACCTTCTCCCACTCGGTGGCTTCGACGTCGGCGAGCTTGCCGCATCGGTCGATCCCCGCCGCGGTGACCACGGCGTCGAGGCCGCCGAGGGTTTCGGCGGCTTCCCGGACGGCATGCTCCACGGCAGCACGGTCAGCGACGTCAACTTCAAACGCCTTGACCCCGGAGACGGTACTGATGTCGCGGTCCAGGACCACTGGAGTACCACCGGAGCGGAGGACGGCTTCGACGACGGCGGCCCCCAGCCCGGAGGCCCCTCCGGTGACAAGGACGCGTCCGGGCGTGGTGGCGGCAGTTGCGGTTGGTTCTGCGGTCATGGTGTTCCTTTCAATGGGAAAGCAAGACAAAAACGAGTGGTCAGCTGACCTTGGCGAGCGCGTCAGCCAGGCCGGTGGTGGAGCGGGCCGGATGGAAGGGAACGGTGAGGCAGCGGCCGCCCCACCCTTCCACCAGGCCCGCCTCGGGCAGGCGGGCCCCCTTGTAGTCGCCGCCCTTGACCCAGATATCGGGGCGGAGCCGGTCCAGGGCGGCTTCCGGGGTGTCCTCATCGAAGACCATCACCGCGTCCACGCATTCCATCGCGAGGAGCAGTTCGGCCCTGTCGTGCTGGCCGATGATGGGACGCTGCGGGCCCTTGAGCCGCCGCACCGAGTCATCCGAATTCAGGCAAACGATGAGGCAGTCGCCCAGGTCCCTGGCCGCGGCAAGGGACCTGATGTGCCCGGCATGGATCAGGTCGAAGCAGCCGCCTGTAGCCACCACCGTCCCGCCGTTCTCGCGCACGGAACGGGCCAGGAGCAGCGGTTCAGTGGTGCGCCGGAACGGTTCCGGCGCGGCCTTCCCCGGTGCAGCAGCTGTCCCCTCCGTGTCGGGCAGCGCCCCTACGCCCCCCGCGGCCAGGAAGTTGGCGGCCTCGTGCACGGCCAGGGCGGCCGCTTCCGGCAGGTCCCGGCCGGCCAGGAGGTGCACGGCCAGGCTGGCGGCCAGGCGGTCACCGGCGCCGCAGGGGTCGCCGGTCTCCACCCTGGGCGCGGGGATGGCATGGGAAGCGGCTACGCCCTCCTGCAACAGCACGGCCCCGTCCACGCCCCTGGTCACCAGGACGGCACGGGTGCGCCAACGCTCCAGCAGGACCTGCGCCACGCCCTCCACGGACGAGGGACCGGTCCCAGCCGCGGCCTGGACGGCTTTGGCCGCTTCGGAAATATTCGGTGTCACCACGGCAACCCCGGGCACCGGCTCCGGCCCCGAGGGGTGCGGGTCCCACACGATGGGAACCTCGCCCGCCAGCCGGCCCAGCAGTGCGCGGAGCTGGGGGTTGGCCGCCAACCCCCTGCCGTAGTCGGCCACGATGATTACGCCGGCCTGTTCCACGGCGCGCAGCATGGCCGGGCTGACGTCCGGGATCGGTGTCTTTTCGCAGCCTTGGTCAAAGCGGACCACCGGGTGTGAACCGGCCCGTACCCTGGTCTTGACGGGCGACGGATAGCCGCTGGTCCCCGCCACGAGCTGCACCCCGGTGAGGTGCGCGCGCAACTGGGCACCGGCGTCGTCATCCCCCAGGACTGTCACCAGGGTGACGGGCCAGCCGTCCCTTGCCAGCATGCGGGCCACCAGGCCTGCGCCGCCGGCACGGCGGCGGACACCTGACACGTCCACCACGGGGACGGGGGCGTCGGGGCTGAGCCGGGTGGCCTCCCCGGAGAGGTCGACGTCGAGCATGACATCACCCACCACGACGATCCTCATGGCCTGCCCCCTGTGGCCCTGCCGGGAACCTGGGCGGGCGTGTGCCGGGCGACTTCAAGGTCGAACGCCCGGCAGATGGCGTGCAGGGCGATCAGGTGCCCTTCCTGCGCGTTGGCGTTCAGGGCGTCGATCATGACGGCCTCATGGCACGCGTCCGCCAGTGGGTTGGGCCCGGCGCCGGTCAACGCCCAGGTGGTCACGTTGAGCCGGGCGGCCACGTCCGCTGCCCGCAGCAGGTTGGGGCTCTTGCCGCTGGTGGACAGGAGTATGAGCACGTCGCCGGAGCGGCCGTGGGCGCGCACCTGCCGGGCAAAGACGTCGTCATAGCCGTAGTCGTTGGCGATGGCTGTCAGGGCCGAGGATTCGGCGTGCAGCGAGATGGCGGAGAACGGGACGCGCTCGCCGTCGAAGCGGCCCACCAATTCCGCCGTCAGGTGCTGGGCCTCCGCCGCGGACCCGCCATTGCCGGCGGCCAGGAGCCGCTGGCCCCGGAGCAGCCGCTGTGCCAGCTCCACGCCCCAGGCGGCGAGCCGGCCGGACTGGCTGCGCAACGAGTCCAGTGCCGGAAGTACATTGTCCAGGTGCGCGCGGACGGCGTCGGCGCTGGCGGGATCAACGAACGTGGCACCGGGAAGCACTGCAGGCAGCGCCGGAGGTGCGGTCAGGGTACCCAGTCCCGCGTCGCGCAGGGATGGATTTGCAGTCACAGGGCCGCTCCTTCCATCGGGATGATGCCGGCCGGAGACCCGGCCACGGCCAGCTGGTAGGCCTTTTCCGTTTCCGCGGCTACCCGGTCCCAGGAGTACCGGGTGCGGGCGCGCTTTTCGCCCGCCCGGCCCAGGCTTTCCCGGAGGGCAGGGTTTTCCAGGAGCAGCGACAGGGCAGACGCGATGGCTTCCGGATCCCGGGGTGGGACGTGCAGCCCGGTGGCGTGGTCCACCACCGTGTCCCGAAGTCCGCCCACCGCCGCGGCCACCACGGGGACGCCACACGCCATGGCCTCGAGCGGCACGATGCCAAAAGGCTCGTACCAGGGGGCACAGACGACGGCATCGGCGCTGCGGAAGATGCCGGGCATGTCCGCCCGCGGCACCTGCCCCTGCAGGGTTACCTGTCCGGACACTCCGAGCTCGGCGGCAAGGTCCATCAGGCGGCGGATTTCCGGGTCCGCCTGCATCTCCTTCGAGTCACCGCCTCCGCCCACGATCAGGAGTTCGACGTCGTCGAAACCGGCCGCTGTGAGGTACGGGAGCGCACGGATCACCAGGTCGACGCCTTTGCGCGGAACCAGCCGCCCCACCGACAGGATGCGGTAGCGGCGCGTCCTGCCGGACGCGGGCCCCTCGGGGGAAAAGAAGTCGAGGTCCACACCGCACGGCGCGATTGAGATCTTTCCGGTGGCGATGCCCATGGCCTTGAGTTCAAAAACCTCATCGGAACATGTGGCGATGATCCGGTCCGCGGAGCGTCCCACGTTCGGTTCCAGCCAGCGGCGTTCCTCCGGGCTGGTGTCTTCGGCGCCCTGGTGCCTCCGTTTCACCGTGCCCAGGGCGTGGAACGTCTGCAGCATCGGCACCCGGTACCCGGCGTCAGGCCGCCTGGCGGCGTCCAGGGCGGCCAGGCCGGACATCCAGAAGTGTCCGTGAACCACATCCGGCGGCCGCTGGCCCCAGTCCCTGGCCACTCCGTCCGCGAGGTCACCGATGTAGGGGAGCAGTTCGTCCTTGGGCACATGCCGGGCCGGGCCGGCGTCCACGTGGACCACCTCCAGGCCGCGTGCCACCCGGACCCGCACGGGGAGCTCCGTTGCGTCCCTGCGGGTGTAGACGGTGACATGGTGGCCCCGCCTGGCCAGGGCCTCGGACAGCGCGGCCACGTGAACGTTTTGGCCACCGGCATCCACCCCGCCCAGTGCCGCCAATGGGCTGGCATGTTCGGAAATCATCGCGATTTTCATGGAGTCTTCCTCTCCCGTGCCGGAACGAGGATCCGCTCGTCCGGACGCTTGTTGACCGAGTGCAGGGGCCGGCTTCGCAGGTCCGCCAAGAGCCCATCCCAGCGGTCCTGGAACTTGCCCAGGCCGTATCGCTCGAGTGCGGCCTCCCGGGCGGCGAGTCCCCGCCGTCGTGCTTCATCCGGATTGGCAACCAGGCGCTCCGCGCAACGGAGCAGCTCATCCATGTCCGCCGAAACCGTGCCGGCTTCCTGCGGCACTGCCCGGGGGGCTTCCGTGGCGGCAACGACCACCACCGGCATCCCAAGGTGCATGGCCTCCAGGAGGGATAGCCCCAGCGACGTCCAGCGCATCGGATGGACATAGACGCGGCAGCGGGCAAGCTCCCTGTGCAGTTCAGGGGTTTTGAGGTCGCCCCGGGAAGTCAGGCGCGTGTCATCGATTCCTATGGCTGCGGCGAGCCCCTCGGTCTTCATGCCGAACACCTGCAGCGGTGCAACGGAGGCGAAGGCGGGCAGGAGGTCCGTGCCGGTCACCCGGCCGCGCCGCACGGGTTCGTTGACCACCACGCCAAGCTCGGGCAGTTCGCCTGTGTAGAGCAGCCCTGGGTCCGGGATCCCGTGCTCGATCACAGTGGTGGGGGTGGCGCCGTTGTCCCAGGCCAACCGGTTGAAGTGGGTCACGTGCACAACCGGGATGCGGTTCTGGCCGGCGAGCGGATGGCTGGTGTTCGGGAAATTTCCCTTGGGGGTGTTGTGCTCCACGAACACAGCCGGCACGTCGACGCCGGGCATCCGGCCCAGGGTTCGTGCCACTTCGTCGATTTCTTCGGGCCGCTGGAGCACGACGGCGTCCACGGCGTCAGCGTCGAGCGTCGCCAGGTCCACCTCCCGGACTGATTCGGGCCAGTCCCTGCCCGCGCGGCCCAATCCCCAGGCCCCACCTCCGGGCAGGACGGGAAGCAGGTACTCGTGCCGGCCGCGGACAAACGCGTCCGTCCAGGAACCGTGGACGTGCCAGAGCAGGATCCTCATCTGTTGCGGGCCTTTCTACGGGTGCTGACGTACGTGCTGAAGGAGCTCACACCGCTGATCAGGCGCTCCACCGCTGCCACCACTTCCTCCGGCGACACCGAGTCGAGGCAGGGGTGTCCGGGAACCGGGCAGTCGCGGGCGCGGGACATGCGGCAGGGCGCGTTCTGGTCGCCCAGGAGTTCCAGCGGAACACCGTAGGGTGCCCACCGGACCGCAGGGACCACGGGGGAAAACAGGCAGGCTACGGGAGTGCCGACCGCGGCCGCCAGGTGGGCCGGCCCGGTGTTGCCGCTGACCACGGCATCGGCGCCGGCCATGACGCCCGCCATGGTGGCAAGGTCGGTGCGGCCGCCGAGGTCCAGGGCGGAGGGGCCCGCCACCGTGGCGGTGAGCGACTTCTCGCCTGGACCGCCCGTCACCACCACGCGGTGCCCGGCCCCCTGGAGGAGTTCGACGGCGGCAGCATGGTGCAGGGGAGGCCACGCCCTTGCCGGGACGGCCGCCCCGGGGTGGACCACGACGTAGGGTTCGGTACCAACGATGCCAGCCACTTCGGCCACGGAGTTTATGCGCAGCTTGCCGTCGTCCCCGGCCGGGAGTTGGAAGCCCGCAGCTTCCGCGATGCCGAGGGCCCGCTCCGCTTCGGGCTGGTCCTCGGGGAAGTCCTCCCCCGGTTTAAGCCGGATATCGAGCAGTGAACCAGCGTAATCCGTGGAGGCGCCGGTGATGCGCTCCACTCCCGCCAGGCGCAGCAGGAGGGCCAGCGGCAGGGGCGATTGGTGGAAGGAGGTAAGGATGACGGCTTCGGTGATGCGGGAATTGCGGACATATTCGATCAACCGGTCTGCATGCGGACCCGTCATCCGCGGCGCCGGATTCATGATCCAGGGGCTGTCCCAGCTGTAGACGTCGTCGACCCCGGGGAGCATGGCAGCGGCGGCTTCACCCTGCCGGCCGCACAGCATCACCACCTGGTTGCTACTCCCGCCGTGCCGGGTGTGGCCGTTGGCCACCGCGCGGACGGCCGGGCCGGTGAGGAGGACATCGCCCATGCTGTCCAGCCGGGCCACCAGGACGCGCCCCATCAGGGCCTCTCCTGCAGCAGGCCCACGGCGGAGGACAGATCGGAGGCGACCAGACGCGCCGCGGCCACCTCCTCGGCACGGGTCACGGGCGTGGGGACCAGGACTCCGGTGGCGCCGGCAGCTTCGGCAGCCCCTACGTCGGCGCCAATGTCCCCAATGAGGGCGGCCTCCGATTCGCGGATCCCAAGTTTGCGGCAGGCGCTGTGCACCATGCCGGGAGCCGGCTTGCGGCAGGCGCAGCCGTCCTGTTCCGCGTGCGGGCAGACCTCCCACACATCGAACGGCCCCAGGAGTTCTTCCACCCGGGCATTGACCTTTGCCACGTCCTCGGCCGAAAGCAGCCCGCGGGCGATACCCGATTGGTTGCTGATCACACCTGTGGCAATTCCGTCCGCCCGCAGGGCGTCCAGCACCTCTTTCGCCCCGGCCATCGGCCTCACCTTGCCGGGATCCCCGTTGTACGGCACGTCGACCACCAGGGTTCCGTCCCTGTCGAACAGGACAGCCCGGAGCTTGGACATTTCAGAGCTTCCCATGACGAACCTGTTCCCTCCTGCTGCTGCTCCTAAACATGGCGGCCTGCCTTTCGGCCATCTCCGCGGCGTACTGGTACCGAGTTGAACAGGCAAGATAAGGGCCTGCGCCGCGCAGACGGCGGGACTGATACGTCGTCCCGGCGATGCAGATCTGCGCAGCAGCAGCCCCTTCGGCTGCGTAACCGGTACCGCCAGCCAAGACCGCGGTGGGCAGGGTGATTGCTACCTGGTTCCCGTTCCGCGGTGGTGAAGGTCCCCCCGCTTCGCGGTGCTGCCGGAGTGTCCAGCCCTCAGGGGCCGGTGGAATGGCGCAACAGCGTTAGCAGGGCGGCCTTGCCTGACTGCGCGGCCCTGCGTTGCGTTGCCTGCAGCGCGGTCCGCATCTCCGGCATGGGTGCCTTCCTCCAGCCTGCGCTGCAGTTCAACCAGCACCTTGGCCAGGCGGCGGGAAACCTGCATCTGGGACATACCCAGCCGCTTCCCGAGCTGCACCTGGGTTTCCTCGCAGAAGTAGCGCCGATACAGGAGCTCCCGGTCCGAGTCGCTCAGGTCCTGCATGGCGTCCCGCAGGCAGGACAGTTCTTCAAATCGCTCCAGCGGCGCCTCGGGGCAGGCCAGCACCTCGCCGATGGATGGTGCATCCGAGTTGGGGTTGACCGCGTCCAGGGAATCGGGGTGCATGCTGCTGGACGCCGACATGGCCTCCTGCACCTCGGCCGGGTCGCTCCCCAGTTCGCTGGCCAACTCCGTCACGCTGGGATTCCTGCCCAGCGACTGGGTCAATTCGGGTTCTGCCCGGAACAGCCGGGTCCGCAGGTCCTGGATGTGGCGCGGCGGGCGCACGACCCAGGTCCGGTCGCGGAGGTACCGCTTAAGTTCGCCGGTAATCGTGGGCGCCGCGTAGGCGGGGAAACTTTCCCCCTTAGCCTGGTCGAAGCCCCGGGCTGCCTTGACCAGGCCCAGATAGGCCACCTGGTTCAGGTCTGCCCGCTCCCGGCCGCGTGCTTCAAAGCGGGCAGCAAGGGCTTCTGCAAGGTCCAGGTATTTGAGGACCAGGTCATTTTCGAATGTCTCCCGAAGCCGCCCGGAGGTGGCAGGAGGGTTTTGGTTTTGTGCTGGCACCGGCGGCTGGTGGTGGACGGGTGCAGCGTCCACGGCAAGTGCGGCAAAGGATTCGGGCATGAGTGTTGGTTTCCCTCGGTCTGGTTCCGAAAGCCTGCGGCAAGACTTAGAAGCAGCAAATCATAAGCTTGCTTATAAAACAATGCTCCTGCGCTATAAGCTCGGAAAGTACGGGGAAGCCGGACCAAGCCGCGAAGGAGCCTTAGTCATGCGAATCGCCATTACCGGAGCAAGCGGAAACGCGGGTACAGCGCTGCTGCGCAATCTGCAGGGCCAGCTAGCCAGGAAGCCCGGCAGCCTGGAGCTGGTGGGAATCAGCCGCAGGCTTCCCAATACGTCCGGTGACCCCTACCGCGGCGTGCGGTGGCACACCCTGGATGTTGGGCTGGAGGGGAACATACCCCTGCTCGAAGAAGCGCTCGCCGGGGTTGACGCCGTGGTCCATTTGGCGTGGCAGATCCAGCCGAACCGCGACTTGGATCAGTTGCACCGGACCAATGTCACCGGGACCGGGAACGTCCTGGAGGCTGCTGCCCGGGCGGGAGTCAAGCAGGTTGTCTGCGCCTCCTCGGTGGGGGCCTACAGCGCTTCCGGCAAAGACCAGCGGCGGGACGAATCATGGCCGGCAGGTGGAATGGCTGGCTCACATTACAGTAGGCACAAGGCCGAGCAGGAGAAGCTCCTTGACGAATTTACGGCCGCACACCCGGACATCGCAGTCGCGAGGCTGCGGCCTGCGCTGATCTTCCAGGGACAGGCCGGGGCCGAAATCGGCAGGTATTTCCTGGGCCGCATCCTGTCCCGGCTGGTGCCGCCCAGGCCATGGTTGCCCCTACTTCCGGTTCCCGACAACCTGGTTTTCCAGGCCGTCCATGCGGACGACGTTGCAGAGGCCTATTGGCGGGCAGTTGACCAGCGCGCCGGCGGGGCCTTCAATATCGCCGCCGAGCCGGTTCTGACGCCCCGGGAACTGGGCCGCATCCTGGGCGCAAAGAGGATCCTCCCCATCCCCATGCGGCTGCTCCATGCATTGGTGGACCTGACATGGCGGGCCCGGCTGCAGCCTACCGACGCCGGATGGGTGGAGATGGCAGCCGGAGCACCCATCATGGACACCAGCCGCGCGGAGCGCATCCTGGCCTGGGAGCCGAAGGTGTCATCGGTCGATGCCGTCAAGGAGCTGCTTGCTGGCATGGGAGCGGGGGAAGGAGTCAGCCCTTCCCCCGTCCTCAAACCATGAAGTAATCGAAGAGTCGATTAGATGCCGGCGCCCTGGTCGCCGTCACGGTCATGCCGCACGCCAGGCCCTGCGGCGGCATCCCCAGCCTCCGCTTGGCGCCGCCGTCCCGGCTCAGCCCCCGGAATCCCGTCGCCTGCACCGGCGGCGGGAATGTTACGGTGGCCGCCAAAGCCATCTTCAACGCCGGTGCGACCGTCGTCGGCGTGGCCTGGCTCCCCGCGCAAACCCCTGTCAACGTCCGCTGCGGAACCCGTCTGGCCGGCACCGTGTTCAGCATGCCCCAACTCGCCGTTCGCGTCCTGCCGTTCGCCATACGCTTCCGTCCGGTCGTGCCGGCCGTCGTAGGCTTCGACGCGGTCCTGCCTGGCGTCGTGTATTACACGGCGATCCGTCCCGGCGTCGCGCATTTCCCTGCGGTCCGCACCGGCGTCATGGACATCGGGACGATCATGCCCGGCATCCATTCCGTCGCGGCGATCATCCCGGGCGTCGTGCACCACGCCGGAGTCCTGCCGCCCGCTATCCGGGCCGACGTCGGGATCCAGCTCGTCTGCCTTACGGGTACGGCTGGCAACGTCGCCCCGCAGGGTCTGGGCTTCCTGGCTGCGCTGTTCAGCTTCTTTTGCCAACCGCGCCGCATCAACCTTGGCCTGCTCGGCGTCCGCACGGGCCCGGATGGCCTTCGCTTCACGCTCGCGGGCATCGATTTCCATATTCTCGGCTTCGCGCCGGATCTCAGCGGCCTTCTCCCGGTGCTCCTGGTCCAGCTTTTCCTGCATTGCCTTCCGGCGCCTGCCTCCGGCCAGGAGCAGCAGCACGACCAGTGCCACCACAACAACGGCAACTACAACCCATACCCATGGAGCTGTGTCCACGTTTCCCACCACTTTCCACTTCGTTGTGACCGGGCAGGCCCTCGCCTTCCGGCTGACATTTTTGGAACGGTTATAACTCGTTTAGCAAGGGTACTTACCTTTCATTAGTAATCATGCTTATCATTTTACGGCCAGTATTGCTGGTTCTTAATCAACAACCGGCCTTCTTGGAAAGAGAGCGAAGATGACAGAGAACCAATGGCCCCAGGATCCCGCCTACACGGCTCCGCCGGCCAATGCAGGAATCCCTGGCGAGCGGGAGCCCGCCACCTTCCCCTCCACCGCCGCTCCCCTGGGCGGAGAAAGCCAGGCTGATGATCCCTACGGCTCGTCCCGCAAGGATCCAGCCAAGGAAGAAGCGGCCCATGTAGCCCGTACCGCCGCCGGCTCCGCGCAGAATGTGGCCCAAACGGCGAAGGATGAGGCTGCGAATGTTGCGCAGGAGGCGAAGGCCAATGCGCAGGACCTGCTGGGACAGGCGAAGTCAGGCCTGGCCAGCCAGGCCGGGACCCAGCAGCAGAAGGCCGCCGAAGGCATCCGCAACATCTCCACCCAGCTGCACAGCATGGCCAACGCCCCGGACCAGCAGGGCATGGCCGGTGACCTGGTCCGCCAGGCAGCCGAGCGCACCTCCTCGATGGCCACCTGGCTCGAAAACCGCGAACCGGGCGACCTCCTCAACGAGGTCCAGCGCTTCGCCCGCAACAAGCCCGGAACCTTCCTGCTCCTCGCCGCCGGCGCCGGCGTCCTGGCAGGCCGCCTCACCCGCGGCCTCACCGCAGGCCCGCCCGAGGCATCGACGTCCAAAGCTGCCGGCACCGGTGCCGGAGGCCAGTACTCGGGCACACCCTACGGCGACCAGTACAACCAGTCGTACCCGGTAGCGGGCGGGACCGTTCCTCCGCCGCCGGTCCAGCTTCCCGGCCCGGCCACCACCACGGCGGGTTACGACGGCGGCGCACCGGGCAGCAGCTATCCCGAGGCCGCAGGTCCGGCCAGCGGCCTGGACAGCCCGCAGCTCGTGGAAGAACCCTGGTCCGGAAACCAGCTTTCAGACGACCCGCTCCGGGACCGCGCCCTCGCCGACGACCCCATGGCCAATGATCCGCTCACCCAGGACCGCACCCGGGGTGGCCAGACGGGTGGTCTGTGATGAGCAGCCAGATACCGGAGCCGCCGCCCAGTGCGGCGCACCTGAAGGCGGAGAACGCCTCGCTCGGGGAGCTGCTCGGGGACGTCACCCGGGACCTGTCCACCCTGATGCGCCAGGAAGTGGAACTGGCCAAGGCCGAACTCAAACAAACCACCACCCGGGCAGGGAAGGGCGGCGGCATGCTCGCCGGCGCCGGGATCGGCGGACACTTCGTCCTGCTCTTCCTCTCCCTGGCCCTGATGTGGGCCCTCGGCGCCGTCATGGCCCTGGGCTGGGCCGCGCTGATCGTCGCCGTCATCTGGGCGATCATCGCCGCGGTCCTGGCCTCACTCGGCCGGAAGGAACTCAAGCAGATCAAGGGACTGCCCCAGACCGGGGAAACCCTCTCCGAAATACCCCCCACCCTCAAACCAGGCGAGGTAAACCGATGAGCGAAAACCCCGACGTCATCCGAGCAGACATCGAAGCCACCCGGGCACGCCTGGGCACCAACGTCGACGCCGTGGCCGACAAAGTCACCCCGTCCAACATCGTCCACCGCCAAACCGACAGGGTCCGCGACGCCGTGACCGGCGTGAAGGAGAAAATCATGGGCGCAGCAGACCACGCCACCACAAACGTCCACGACGCCACCGCCACCGGGGCCGGGCACACCACCAACGCCATGCACACCGCCGGAGACAACCTCCACCAGGCAGGAGACGCGGTCTCCGCGAAACTCTCCGACGCCGGCGAGGCCGTCTCCCACGCCCCGGACCAGGTCAAAGCCAAAACCGCCGGGAACCCCCTCGCCGCCGGGCTCATCGCGTTCGGCGCCGGGATGCTCCTGTCCTCCCTGATCCCGGCCAGCGAGAAGGAACGCGAAGCCGCGGACCAGCTCAAAACCGCCGCCCAACCCCTGGCAGAACAGGTCACCGACGCCGCTAAAACCATGGCCCAGGACCTCAAGGAGCCTGCCCAGGAAGCCATGGACAACGTCAAAGCCACCGCCACCGACGCCGCCCACAACGTCAAAACCGAAGGCCAAAACGCCGCCACCGACGTCAAAGACCGCGCCACCGACGCCAAAGACAACATCCAAAACACCTGACCCCACGCGGCGCTGTAGGCAACAGTTTGATCGGCAGGCCGGCACCGCGATGCGCGGGCCGGCCTGTCCGCTTGGCCCCCTGATTGAGAGGACACCCCATGGCCACTCACGACACATCCGAGACCAGTACCGCCAAGGCGGACCAGGCCCCGGATCCAAACGACTCCAGGAAACCCGGGAACCTGCGGGACTTGGAAAAGCCGTCCTGGAAGTACATCGCCAAGAAGACTCTCCGTGAGTTCACCAAGGACCAGTGCCCCGACCTGGCAGCGGCCCTGACGTACTATTCGGTGCTGTCGATCTTCCCGGCCCTGCTGGCGCTGGTGTCCCTCCTGGGAATCTTCGGGGACCCGCAAAAGACCACGTCCGCCCTACTAGATATCGTCCAGGGTTTCGCCCCCGGGCAGACCGTGGAGACGATCCGCCCAGTGGTCCAGGACCTCGCCAGCTCCTCGGCCGCCGGCCTCACCCTGATCCTCGGTCTCCTCACTGCCCTCTGGTCGGCGTCCGGCTACGTCGGAGCCTTCGGCCGGGCCATGAACCGCGTCTATGAAGTTGATGAGGGCCGTGCCTTCGTGAAACTACGCGGCACCATGCTCGGCGTCACTGTCGTCAACCTCCTGATCGTCGTCGCGATCGCGGCGATGCTGGTGCTGAGCGGCCCTGTGGCACAGTCCGTCGGAAACCTGATCGGACTCGGCGGCGCCTTCCTGGCGGCCTGGGACATCGCCAAATGGCCGGTGATGCTTGCGCTCATCATTGTCGCGATCGCCATCCTTTACTACGCCACCCCCAACGTCAAGCAGCCGAAATTTCGGTGGATGAGCATGGGGTCTGCCATCGCCCTGGCGGTATTCCTGCTGGCGTCGCTGGCTTTCGGTTTTTACGTTGCGTTCTCCAACAGCTACAACAAGACCTACGGCGCCATCGGGGGCGTCATCGTCGCTCTGCTGTGGCTTTGGATCCTGAACATGTCCCTTCTTTTCGGTGCCGAGTTTGACGCCGAGATGGAACGGGCCCGCGAGCTGCAGGCCGGGATCAAGGCCGAGGAAACCATCCAGCTGCCTCCGCGGGACACCAAGAAGAGCGAGAAACTGCAGAAGCAGATCGAAGAAGACATCAAGCACGGCCGCGAACTCCGGGAAAAATATGCCTCGGATAATGGCCAGGAGGGCTCCAGCGAAGACCGGGACGGGCAGCCTGCCGGGGTCGGCCAGGCCAGCGACCGGCCAGGCGAGCGGCACCGGGACCGGGTCCGCGACAAGGTGCAGCAGCGCGCCGGGAGCGGGGAGTCCGACGACAGAATCCGGCGGGGCGGGAGCGCTTAAGCAGCCAGGCGCAACCGCAGCGCAGAGGGACTAGGCAGGACCTTCAGGATGGAGGAAAATTCATCCTAGAGGTCCTGTTTGGTTTCCCGGGAGGCAGCATACCCGGGGCAATACGGGGTCGGCGGTGAGATGGCCTCTTCTGAGACCGAGGCCAGTCCCCCCAGTCACCGTCGGCCCCCTCAGGCCCATCCCTGTACCGTTCATGGCCGGACGGCGCGCCACTGTACAGGACCAAACCCCACAGACCGCAACCGCGCCTGGACCAACTGGACAAGCACGTGGAACTGCAATACTTTCTTGAATACCTCGCCGGAATTCCCCGGAAGACCGGCAAGGCCGCTGAAGCAGTCGGCGGGATTACTGTCAACCATTTATGAGCGGACATGCCTGCTACCCATTTTGAACAGTTTCTTGCCGAAGCAGTCATCGCGGACAGGGAGCCCGGACTGGGTCTCCGACGCGATGAGCTATACGGTCTCTACACAAGCTGGTGCCTCCTGCACAAGGCGGAGCTCCAGCCGCCGGCAACCCTTTGGGAGGCCCTCCATCACGCCGGCATCAACCCGGACAGCAATAACCTGTCCATGACCGGGCCGGCCGCGGCTGACTACATCGTTGCCAGCGCACCGGACCTGGTCTGACAGGGACGCCGGCCCGGCAGGGAGCCTTCATACACGTCGGTAACGGCCGCACGGATAAGTACGTAAAGGGAAAGGGTTGTTGCCGCAGGGCAGCAGCCCTTTTCCGCACCCAGCCTTCAGCGCGCTGCCGCTACGGCCGCGCGAGTGCCAGGAGATAGGCAGCAAACCCCTTCGGTGCCCGCCCCGCAGTCCGTCCCGACGTGAGCACCCGGGTGGTGTCCGTGGCAACAATGCGTGCGCCGCTGCGCCTCAGCCGGCCCACCAGGGCCTGGTCTTCATCGAAATCAACGCCGGGGAAGCCGCCCGCCGCCAGGTAGGAGGAAGCCCTGACCCCGAGGTTGGCACCGTAGACATGGGGGTGATTCTCGGTGCTGGTGTGCCGGGCGTGCCAGCGGGCGAGGAGCTCGTGGTGCATGCCGTGGGGGTCCGGCTGGACGGTGCCCAGGACAACATCGAAGCCCGCGGCGGCCAGTTCCAGCTGCCGCAGCAACCAGTGCCCGGGAACGCAGGAATCAGCATCTGTGTTGGCCAGCCAGATTTCCCGCATGGAACCACCATCTGCCGGCGCGCCCGCCTGCACGGACCCGGTGGCGTGATCCAGTGCAGCCCGGACACCGGCCTGCCGGCTCTTGCCCACGCTCCCGAACGTCACGGGAAGCAGCACGCACCGCGGGTCACCGGCAACTGCATCGGCGGCCACCGCCGCGGACCGGTCCGTGCAACCGTCCAGGACAACGACCACGCGCACTGTAAGGTCCGGCACTTCCGACTCGGCCCGGTCTGCCGCGCGCCTGACCGCGGTGAGAGCCCGTTCGAGGTGCTGCTCCTCGTTGTGGGCCGGAATGACCACCGCAACCTGCCGGATGCCGTGGTTTCCCTGGCCGACCGGTGGCAAGGGATCGGCGTTGCCCGGAGCAGTCCAGCTCATCCGGGCTTCCCGCCCGGAGCAACCAGGACTTCAAGCACAAAGTCGCGTTCCTGGTAGTGCCCGGCCGTCCGCCATCCGAACCGCTGCCGCGCCAGGGAGTGGACAGTATCCCCGTCGAGCTCCCACCCTTCGATGGGGTGCCGCCAGTGGCACAGGAGCAGGGTTCCGCCAGGTTCCAGGGACGCCTCCACCCTGTCCCACAGCTGCGCCAGCTCGGCCGGCGCCAGGTAGTAGCCCACTTCGGAGACCACCACCAGGTCGTACGTTCCTCCTGGCCAGGACCCGGGCAGCACACGCTGCTCGACCCGGGCCCCTGGCGTCCCCGCCAGCAGTTCCCCGGCGCGGCGCACAGCGGTTCCGCTGGCATCCACCCCCAGGAGGCTGCGGCACCGCGGAGCCAACGCGGCCGTCAGGGTGCCGATGGAACAACCCACTTCCAGGCCGCGTCCATAGGATTCCTCCGGAAGTGCGGCCAGCGTGAGGGCGCGTTTGCGGCGCTCGTACCAACTTTTGCCATAGTTCCAGGGATCCTCGGACCCGTCGTGGACGCTGTCGAAAACCTCCTCGGCGTCCCTGCTGGAATGCAGCCGGCCGGATGAACCGGGCGCCGGCGTCCAGGCGAAGACCTCATAGCTTCGCGCGAAGTGCTTCAAGAACGCCTCGCTGAGCAGGGTTTCGTCCCCCGGAAGGGGTGACAGCGGCTGCACTTGCGTTGCGTGCTCCTCCATGGCCCGCTTTTTGGCCCGGCGGGCGGATTCATCGAGATGGAAGCGGACCCAAGGCTGCCGCTCCAGGTAGCGTGGTGTGGCCCAGTGCCAGAACCAGATGGGATATTCCAGGAGGGCGTGGCCGTCGCGGTTGGCGATGTGTGCCGCTGCCGCCCCCAGCGCGTCATGGTCACCGTGGCCGTCGGCCCGGTATGGCGCCACGAGGGCCAGCCGGTCCCGGCTGCCGGGCAGCCGCCGCGCAGCGTCCCGGATGGCGCCGGCAATCGCGTCCGCATGGCCGGCCAGTCCCCGGTCCGGCAGCCCGAGAAACGTCCAGCGGTCCGCCAGGCCGAGGACGTCCAGGGCCGCCGAGAACTCGGTGAGCCGGACGGAAGCCAACTGTTCCGGGGTGGTGCTGGGCGACTCCGGATGCGATCCCTCCCCCGCCGTGCAGAGCACCACTTCCACCTCGGCGCCCAGGGCCACCAACGAGGCCATCAGGCCACCGGCACCAAGGGTTTCGTCGTCCGGATGCGCAGCCAGGACAACGAACCGCATGCCCGACAATTCGGCCGGATCGAGCGGCAGCTCAGGCGCCACAGCCAGCCTGCTCCGGGCCCAGGCCGCTTCACTGGTGCCGTCGTCCGTGTGCGAAAAGGTCACCACGGGCAGTCCCCTTTCAGCACGAGCCGGCCCAGCTGGGCATCATCCCGCGCACCGTGATGCTGCCGGACGTAGAGGGCCAGGTCCGCCATCCTCTTGGCATACTTTCCGTCAAAGGCGAGCGGCCCGGGACCACGGCTGGTCCCCACCAGGTGAAGGACACGTTCGACGGCGGCGGCAACAGTTCCGCGGACGCGCTGGGCCTCGCTCCAGGTGCTTTGGTTCCCGTCGGCACTGAGCGACCCGTCGTCAATGCGGGCCGCGGTGCGGGCAAGATATTGGAGGGCGGCCGTGATGGTCCGGTCCACCTCCCCCAAGGCCGCGAGCGCCAATTGGTCCGGTTCCCGGCCGATCTCGGCACCGGCCAGCAGGCCGTCCCGGAAGTCCCGCGCAACCCCTACGGCGCCGCCCAGCCAGCAGGCAGCAACGCCCATCCCGCCCCAGGCGAATCCGGGCCGGCTGTGGTACCAGCCGGCACCTCCCACGGGTGTTGCCGGGACCTGGTCGAAGTGCACGCTTCCGCTCGGTATCTCCCGGAGCCCGCGTGCGATCCATGCCGGTTCCTCGCATTCCACCCCTGGGTGGCGAAGGCTGACAGCGAAAGCCGCCCTGCCGCCGTCGTCCGTGTGGGCCGTGATGACGGCGCAGTCCAGGCTCCCGGCAAGTGAACACCAGGGCTTGGTCCCGTCGAGGACCACCCCGGTGCCTATGGAGCGCGCCTCGAGCCGGGCGTTGGGTGCCTCCGCGGCGAAGACGCCCCACGATGCGTCTGCGGCCCCTTCCGGCACTGGATGGTTCGCCGGTGACGCAGTGGCGGCTTGGGCGAGGATGGCGACGGCGTCGAGGTGCGGCTCAAACACCCTGGCGGCTGCCACGTCAATGGCGGCGACGGAGGCCAGGAGCTCCCACAACATCGTGGTGCGCCCCTCACCCGGTCGCGGCCAGGTGTGCCCTGCGTCCACGGCAAGGTCCAGCAGGGCGGGCACGTCACCGGCAGCACCGCCGGCCGAGTCAAGGATTGGGAACCACGGGGAGAGCCCGGCGGGAGTGGAGCCCAGGAGCACGGGGGTAATTGTCGCTGGCAAGTACGTCCTCCATGAAAGGTGTCCGGTGGCACCGGATGCATCTCAACAGCTTACTTACTATTTTTCGGCAGGATGCGCGCCAGGGCGAACCCGTCCCAGCCCTTGGAGCCGACGGTCTGGATTACCGTGGCGTCCAGCCGAGGGTGATCGCCCAGCAGCTTGAGGGCGTCGATGATGCCGGGCGCGTTGACGGGGTCGATATCCGGGTCCAGGACGGCGCCTTCCCAGATGGTGTTGTCCAGGACCACTGCTGCTCCGGGCCTGCCGAGCCGGACAGCGAAGTCCAGGTAGCGGCTGTTGTTCTCCTTGTCGGCGTCAATGAAGATGAAGTCGAACGGCTCCCGTTCCTCTTCCTCGAGGGCAGCCAAGGTTTCCAGCGCAGGGCCCAGCCGGATTTCCACCCGCTCGCCCAGGCCGGCCGCGTCAATATTGGCCCACGCCACCTCCGCATGTTGCGGTAGGTATTCGCAGGTCACCAGCGTGCCGTTATGCGGAAGTCCCCGGCCCATCCAGATGGTGCTGTAGCCCGCGAGCGTCCCAATCTCCAGGATGCGCCGCGCACCTGTGAGCTGGACCAGGAGCTTGAGGAGCTTCCCCGCGTTCGGCGCCACCTCGATGGGGGGCATCCCGGCCTCCGCGGCGGCGCGGATTGCCTGCTGGACGCCACGGTCCGGATGCACCACTGCGTCGGACAGGAACTCCTCGGTGGCAACCCATTCCGGCCGGGGTTTGTGCTCGAACATTGCCACAGTTTGGCACGCGGCGCCCCGGCGGTCCAGACAATCCGGCCCCTTGAAAAACGGTTAGGGCTCCTGTGCCAGCGCGTCTTCCAGGCGGTCGACCTTCGCCGTCAGCTCGCCACTGTAGCCGGGCCTGATGTCTGCCTTGATCACCAGCGAAACGCGGCTTCCGTAGCGTCCCACGGCTTCGGTGGCGCGCTTGACCACGTCGAACACTTCGTCCCATTCGCCTTCAATGGTGGTGAACATGGAGTCGGTTTTGTTGGGCAGCCCGGACTCGCGGACGATCTTCACTGCGGCCGCAACGGCATCGTGCACTGACGCGTCGTTGGGCCTGGAGCCCTCAGAGGGGACGCCTGACGGGGCAACTGAAAATGCAAGCAACATGCTCCCCAGTCTCGCACGCGGCAGCGGGCGGCCACATGGCGGGGCACCGGCCGGCTGCGTCACATAAGCGGCTACCCCGAAGTAACCATGGTGGCGGCAGGCTCCGTTGCTACCCTTTTTGGCATGAGCCTCGCAGTCGCCCGAAAGCCCCTCCGCGCAGACGCAGCGCGGAACGTGGATAAGATCATCACTGCGGCGCGCCAGTGCTTCCGCGAGTTCGGCCCGGAGGTGCCGCTCCAGACCATCGCGACTACCGCCGGCGTTGGCCCGGCAACCCTGTTCCGAAATTTCGCTGACAAGGAGGAACTGGTGCTGGCGGCGCTCAACCGGCAGCTCCGGCTGACCGTTGATCCCGTCATGGACGGCGCCCTTGCCGATATCGATGCTGCCGCAGGGATGTTGCGCGTCCTCGAAGCCCTGATGGCCGCAGCAAGCGACGACGCCAACCTGCTGTGTGCGGTGGCGGGCCGGCGCGAGCTCCTCACCGGGATCACGGGCTCGCTGATGGAGTCCATGGGAGTGCTGCTGGTCCGCGGGCAGGGCCAGGGGAGCCTGCGGCCGGATATTTCGATGACGGATATGTTCCGGCTGCTGGCCATGCTGATCGGTGTGGTGGACACCATGGAACCGGGTTCCGACGCCTGGCGCAGGCCGCTTGCGCTGGTGGAGGATGCCATCCGCACAGTCCGGCCCACGCGCCCGCTTCCGGTGTTCGTGCCCGTCCCCGCCGCACCTGGTTTCACCACCACGCAGGGCCAGCCCGGCGCCCGGGCCGAATAGCCTGCCGGAGCAAGCATGCCGGCCGGGACCGCCGGCTACGAGCGGGGTCCATTGTTACCAGGAGGTACGTGCAATAGACTCGAAGGTGGGGTTAGGCAGCCAGCCTCGGCACTTCCATGTTGGAGCGACCCATGCACTTCGCGCCTGGCCCCCAAGCAACGGCTGCACTGCAATGAACCATTCGAAGCTTCTCCACTACCTCACTGATCCCCTCGGACCGGAAGAAGTCCTGCCCGGGCTCACGACGGCGGAGCTGGTGGAGCTCCTTGACGCGCTGTACCAAAACCTCGATACCTCCGAGCCGGAATTTGGCGCCCAGGTCTGGTACGAAATGGGCGTGGAGGAATGCGGCCGCAGGTCTGTCTCCCCTGACGGTGCGGCCCACGGGGTAGCCTAGCTACCCGCTCATTCCGATTCCCTTCGCAGGGTCAGGCTTTGTCCGCACCGTTTTCGTCGGCCGGGCTGTCCCCGGCGTGGGATTCACTGGCATGCCCAGCGTCCGCGTGACCATGCTCGGCGTGGCCGTGACCCTGGTAGCCGTGGCCGGGGTGCTCGTGGAATTCGTTGGGAACGTGCTCCTTGGCTTCCATCAGGTGCTGCTGGAGCTTCTCTTCGGCATCCCGCCGCCGCCTGGCGGTATCCCGCAGCTCGCGCGTTGATTCCGAGCCACGGGGGTCCAGGTAGTTGGCCCGGGATTTTGCGGGCTGTTCTGCGGCCGGCGCCCCGGCGCCTTGCTCTCCCCTGGCGTTCCTGCCGGTATCTTCGGTACCCTGGCCGCCCTGCGGCTCAACCGGCCGTGACTGTTCGTCCATCTCGAATCCTCCTTTGGTGGCCGCCTGGGTGTGGGCTGCCTCTCTTCCAGTGCATCACAGATGGCTGCCGGAATGTTGGGCCACTAGGCCTGGGCTGTGTCTGCCCGCCTGCGGTTTTCCTCCCGCAGCAGGGCCTGCAGGGCAGGAACGGGCGACGACGGATCCACGTCGAGTGCCGCCCGCAGCCGTTGGGAGAGAATTTCCAGTTCCTCTTCCGGCACGTCCGAAAGTCCGGAAAAGCGCCTGAAGAACCGTTTGGCGGGAAGGCCCGCCCGCCGTCGGGCGTTCTTTTGGCGGAGCCTGCCCGCCAAGCCACCCGCTGAGTGCAGCTGATTTTCCATGGTTGCCGTTCGATAAGGAATTCCATGGCCAACTGCATAAGCCGCTTTCATACTACAACCGGCACCTGCGCAAAAATGTGACCCGGGTTACCCTGCCTTGGCGGGGATTTACCGGATCAGTTCCACCCCAGCATCCGCAGCAGCGCCGCCGTGCCCGCTCCGGCGATCACTACCACCAGGAATGGAGCCCGCAGTACCAGGGCGATTGCGGCCGCGGCCAACGCTCCCAGCCTGGCATCCGCGGCAAGCCCCTGTCCCGACACCACGGCGTTCACCACCGTCAGCGAGGCGAGCAGGCCGATCGTCATGGTTCCCGCAATGCGTGAGGTGCGCGGGTCCTCAAGGAGTTTGGCGGGGACGAGGTAGCCCACCAGTTTCCAGGCATAGGCGAGCAGGCAGGCGATGAGCAGCCAGATCCACAACGTCACGCCCCCTCCTCCGGGTGATGGCCGTGGCGGTGTTCGGCGTAGGGTTCGACGTCGGGCTCAAGGCCTTCGTCGCGCCGCCCGTGGCTGAACCAGCCCACCACCGCGGCGACGACGGCGGCCACCAGGATGGGCACGCCCGCCGGGACAAAGGGAACGGCAACCACCGTAGCCACGGCACAAACCACGGCGATGGCTATCGGCTCGCGTCCTTTGAGCCGGGGCCAGAGCAGCGCCAGGAAGGCTGCGACGGCTGCCCCGTCAAGGCCCCACTGCTTGGGGTCGCCCAACCCGCTGCCGGCCAGCGCGCCCACTGCCGTGAAGAGGTTCCAGAGCACGTAGACCCCAACACCCGCTGTCCAGAAGCCGCGGCGCTGTTCGGCCGGGTCCGTCTGGCCCGTGCTGGTGGCCGTGGACTCGTCGATGGTCAGTTGCGCCCCGATGTACTTGCGCCAGCCGGTGGGCCGGAGCAGCGCGTTCAGCTGCATGCCGTAGATGCCGTTGCGCATGCCCAGGAGGGTCGCCGCGCTCATTGCCGCGACGCCGGAACCGCCCCCTGCCACCACCCCGATGAACGCGAATTGGGAGCCGCCGCTGAAGAGGAGCAGGCTCAACGCCATGGTCTGCCAGAAGGTGAGCCCGGACGTTACCGCCAGCGCGCCGAACGAGATGCCGTAAAGACCGGTGGCAATGCTGATGGAGATGCCCACCTTCACCGCCGGCGAAGCCAGCAGCTTCACCCCCGGCCTCCCGGCTTGCCCGCGGGCCCGGCGGCTCTTCGCAGCCTCCACGCCCACAGGATCAGCGGCCCCTGGAGGGGAAGCCGCACGGCATGGATCTTCCGTCGCCGGGGAGTGCCCTGCGGCCCATACGCCCTCAAGAGGGCGTCCACATGCCCGGCAAGGAATGCCGTGAACATGGCAGTGAGGGCAGTGGCCGTGGGCTTTCGGGTGGGTGGGAGCAGGATTCCGACGGCGGCGGCGAGCTCCAGCAGGCCGCTCAGGGCGATCCATTCGTCTCTGGAGAGGACGGCCCACGGATGCTGGGGTGTGCCGTTGCGGGGTTCGCCGGGCGCCGGGTCCTGCCGGCACAGGTATTCGGGAACGACGTCACGGTAGAAACCTGGGTCCCGGAAATGCTTGCCGGCGCTGGCCAGGAGGAGGGCTCCCATGGCCGCTGCGGACACGTGCCGCAGGGCCGGCCCTTGGATGAAATGGGACGGAGCGGACCAGCCCTCAGCAGCGGTGCGGGACCTGGGAAAAGACATGGAACCACTCAACCACAGCCAAAGCACGGCGCAGAAACCGGCGTCCAAGGGCCGGCGGCAGGGGCACACCGGTGTCGGCGTCGCGGCGAGGGTGGGCACCGCGGGCGGCAGGGGCACACCGGTGTCGGCGTCACTGCTCTGCCCCTGCGTGGTTTCACAGCCACGCGGGCCGCGAGCTCCCATACGGTGGCGGCGGTGACGGGAAATCCAGGGGATGTCCCGCGTCAAGCAGGGGCGGGCCCACGTAGCGAAGTTCCCCATAGCTGCTGGCCACGGACCGGTGTTCGGGGGCTTGAAGTTCAGCAGGGCTTTCCGTGCTGGTTGGGTTATCCGGGCCGCCCGCGTTTTGCGTACCGGTCAGGGAAAACAGCGCCTCCGCAGTGCGGGCCAGCGACAGGTGCGCGGCACCGCCCAGCCCGGTCCGAAGGCGCGCAGCCAGAAGGCGGACGGCGGCCGCGGCCACCCCGTAGCCTGTGGCGTGGTCCAGCGCCTGGACCGGCAGCGCACCCGGGCGCCACCCGCCGTCGTCCTCCAATCCGTAGGCGTGGGCGATTCCGCAGGCGGCCTGGACAATACTGTCGAAGCCGCGCAGGCTGCTCCAGGGTCCCGCGCTTCCCCAGCTGTCCAAGGTGACCACCACCAGTTCCGGCCTTGCTGCCAGCAGCTCCGCGGGGTTGAGTCCAAACCGGTCCAGGGCACCGTGCCGGTAGCCGCTGACCACGGCATCCGCCCTGGCCAGCAGCTGCTGGAGGTCCTTCCGGTTTGCCGCCGCCCCCAGGTCGAGTACTGCGCTGCGCTTGCCGAACGCCGTGTCCACGAACTGGTCCTGGATCTCGGGAAAGGCGGCCGGGTCGATCCGCAGGACGTCTGCCCCGAGCGCGGCCAGCAGCCGGGTAGCGACCGGACCGGCGATGACCCGCGTCAGGTCCAGGACCCGCACCCCGGCCAGCGGCAGGTCCCTGGCGCCGTGTCCCGCGCCGGAACCGGCGCCTGTTGCCGCGGCAGCGTCCTGCAGTCCGAAGCCACTGGTAGTGCCGTCCGGATACTCCACCGCGATCCATGGTCCCGAGCCGGCCGCCCGCCCCATTTCCGTTGCGAGCCATTCACCGCGGGTCCGAACGGCTCCGGCAATCCCTCCCTGTTCCTGGATGGCGGCCTCGGCGTCCAGCGCGGCCATGGAGCGGAGTTTCCTGTCCACATCCGCCGCAGTGCTGGCAGACAGCGCGCGCAGGAGCCGCTGTTCGTGGTGCGGATAGTTTGCGTGCAGCCGGATCCAGCCGTCGGCGGTCTGCCGGAAGCCGGACAGGGGCGCGAAACCCTGCGGCTTGCGCCCCGCAATCCGCAGGTGGCCGAAGGAATCGAAAGCGGGCGCGGTGAGTTCGGGTGTGGTGCTGAAGCGGCCGGGCGTTCCTGAGAACACGTTCAGCGCCTGGGCCGCGGCTTCCACCGACTGCAGCGCCAGCCCTTCGACGTCGAGCTTCCCCGCCCACCACCGGGGCGCGGAGGGTATGCCGGGGGTACCCATGTCCGCGCTACTTTCCCTGCGGTGCGGGCACGTGGAGCTGTTCGAGGACACGCGCCGGCACGTTGGAGGTGATCTCCTGGATGCCCAGTTCCCGGCAGAGCGAGACGTCCTCAGGGGAGTCCACGGTCCACACCCTGAAGCGGCGGCCGGAGTCCAGCCAGCGGCGGACTGTCCCGGGGCGTTCACGGACGTATTCGATGCCGGGGCCGGCCATGCCCACCTCGCAGTCGTCCAGGATCCGTTCGCCCTCCAGCTGGGTGGCTTTCATCAGGTTCGCGATGGCGCCCCCGGTAATCGGCCCAACCCCCAATCCGCCACGGATCTCATGGATGGTGAGGTCGTCCACCAGCTGGCAAATGTACTGCGGCGGTACCGAGAGGAGCAGGTGCCGGACTGAGTCCGGGCTGAAACTCATGAACGTCACGGCCACGTTGTCCACGGTTGAGCTCTGCGGTTCCCAGCCCTCGCTGCGCAGAACCTCCAGGACCCGGTCCTCCAGTTTGAGCTGGTAGGGGCTGGGATGTTTGAGCTCTATGGCCAGCTTCACGGGCCGGCCCGCGCCGCGAAGGATGTCCAGCAGTTCCGTTAGGGTCAGGAGCTGTTCGGAGCGCGCCCCGAACGCTTCAGGAATGCGGACGCCCTTCCAGGACGAGAAATCCAGCTGGCGCAGCTCCTCCAGTGTCCGTTCGGCCACCGGTCCTGTTCCGTCCGAGGTGCGGTCAAGGTTGGCGTCGTGGAGCAGGACCACGTGCTGGTCGCGCGTCAGGTGGACGTCGCACTCAACTCCGTCGGCGCCGTCGGCCAGGGCCTGGAGGTAGGCGGCGCGGGTGTGTTCGGCATAGGTGCCGCTGGAACCGCGGTGGGCAAAGACCAGCGGCCGCTGGGGCACTGACTCGTCAATTGTCATGGACACACGGTAGCCGACCGGCCCCCACCTTCAGGGCTAGGCTTGGCACATGCAGGTGAACTCTGAGGCAACTACTGGGCCAACCACGCAGCAACCACCCACCGAACCAGCGCGGGAGCCGCAGCCGGGCACTATGCCGGCAGGCGCCGTCGTAACCCGCCAGCTTGGCGCCGGTGACGCCGAAAAAGCGGCAGCGCTGCGGAAAATGAAGTTGCTGGCGCTGAGCCTGCTGATCGCCATGGCCGTGATTTTCGTCTTCGCGTTCGCCCTGCAGAAGGAGTATCCGTGGCTGCAGTACGTGCGTGCGGCGGCGGAGGGCGGCATGGTGGGCGCACTGGCTGACTGGTTCGCGGTGACCGCCCTGTTCAAGTACCCCATGGGCATCAAGATTCCGCACACCGCCATCATCCCGCGCCGCAAGGACCAGATCGGCGCCTCCCTGGGTGAATTCGTGGAGACCAACTTCCTCTCCGAACAGGTGGTCCAGGACAAGCTGGCCAGCGTCAACATCGCCCGCCGGGCAGGTGTTTGGCTTTCGGCACCGGGTGGGGCCGACCGGGTGGCCAAGGAGGGTGCTGCGGTGATCCGTGGCGCGTTCAAGGTTCTGAATGACGACGACGTCCAGGCCGTCATCGAGGGCATGGTCCGCAAGCACCTCCTCGCTCCGCCGTGGGGACCGCCGGTGGGCAGGCTGGCGGAGCGGGTTTTCCATGACGGGCACCACCACACGCTGGTGGACCTGCTGGTGGACCGCGCCGCGGACTGGGTGGATGACAACCACGAGACCGTCACCCGCCTGGTGTCCGACCGCTCCCCCACCTGGGTTCCGCAGTTCGTGGATGGCCTGGTGGGCGACAAGGTCTACCTCGAAATCCTCAAGTTCGTGCGGGCCGTCCAGGCCGACCCCCGCCACCAGGTGCGCCAGTCGATCGACAAGTACCTGAACGACCTCGCACAGGACCTGCAGCACGATCCGGCGATGATTGCCCGCGCGGAGGACATCAAGGCGCAGGTGCTGGGCGATCCCGAGGTGCGCGAGCTGGCGTCCCGGACCTGGGGCACCGTGAAGAACGCGCTGCTGGGTGCCGTGGACGATCCGGACAGCGAACTCACCATCAAGTTCAAGGCAGCCGTCCGCGATTTTGGGTCGCGGCTGGTGGACGATCCCGAGCTGGCCGGCAAGGTCAACGCCTGGATCGGCGACGCCGCGGGATACCTGGTCCGGACCTACCGCTCCGACATCGCCGGAGTCATCACGGATACGGTTGCGCGCTGGGATGCCGAGGAAACCTCGCAGAAGATCGAGCTCCAGGTGGGCAAGGACCTGCAGTTCATCCGCATCAACGGCACAGTGGTGGGGTCCCTGGCCGGGTTGGCGATCTTCACGGTGGCGCAGCTGATTTTCGGGTAGTCCCCTTCGGGATTTTTCGCGGCGCAGATTCCTTTTCGCTGCGGGTATGCCTTTTAGCTGCGTGCATTCCTTTTCGCTGCGCAGGTTCATTTTCGCACGGGGTATTTGGGGTGCGGGGAGGAGCCTGCGCAGCGGGAATGCGCACGACGGCGGCAGGCGGGTTAGCGGGTCAGGGCGCCGTCCGCTGCAGAGGGGCTGGCGGCCACGGCTTCCGGCCTAAATGTCAGTGGGTCGTTGGATGATGTGGGTATGGGAATCGGCGGTGGTGTTGGGGTGGTTTTGGAGGGTGTTCGTGCCTCTGTTGCTGCCCTGGATGGGCTCACTTTTGAGGACCAGAACCTGGAAGATGCTGCAATGACCGCCGTTGGTTCCGGTGTTGATGTGTTGCAGCGGCGGTATGAGATCCGGCTGGAACGGTTGGAGGTTGCGGCCCGGCTGGAGGCGCAGCTCGCCGCGGTCAAAGCACGGGATGCCGCCGAGTCGGTTGGGTTCCAGGAGGCGCTGACTCCGCCTGACGCCTCCGTTACGGACTGCACTTATGTGCGGATGTCGGTGGTGGAGGAGATCGCCGGGGTCCTGGCCATCAGCTCCGCGGCTGCGGGGGCGTTGGTGGAGCAGTCACGGCGGGTCTGTTCCCTCCCGCTGGCCTTCGAGACGCTGGCCGCCGGGGCGATGTCGTGGCAGCACGCCCGCATCGTGGCGGACGAAACCGAAGGCCTTACCCCTGAGTCCGCGGCTGCGTTGGTGGCGCACTTCTTCGACCCCGACGCACCCCACCCTGCCCGTGGCGCCGCCGCCGGTGACCTTGTTCCGTCCAGGTTCCGGGCCAAGGTCCGTGGGTGGCGGGAACGCCACCACCCGGAATCGATCGAGAAACGCCATGTAAAGGGGGTGGCTGATCGGCGGATGGAATACACCCCCGACACGGACGGCATGGCCTGGGTCTCGCTCTACCTCCCCGGGGACACCGCGTGCGCGATCTGGAACCGGACCACCGCGACCGCTCGCGGCCTCCAAGGCCCCGACGAACCCCGCACCCTCACCCAACTCCGCCCCGACATCGCCGCGTCCCTGCTCCTCGGCACTGGGAACACCACACAGACCGGGAAATTCACGGAGGTCGGGAAGGTCCCTGCCCCGCGGGCCGACGTCCTGGTCACGGTGCCGGTGTTCGCCCTCCTCGGCCTCACCGACGAACCAGCCATGCTGGATGGTTTCGGACCGATCCCGGCGTCCATGGCGCGGAGGCTGGTCGCGGACGGGGCCGACTCGTTCTACCGGGTCCTGGTCGACCCAAGGGACGGGGCACCGCTGGAGATCGGCCGGAAGAACTACCGGCTCACCGGCCCCATCAAACACTGGATCAGGCTGCGCGATGCCAAATGCACCTTCCCCGGCTGCACCAACAAGACCCCTGACAACGACACCGACCACCTCCAAGCCTGGGAACACGGCGGCACCACTGATGTCAGCAACCTGGCCCAGCTCTGCCCCAAACACCATCGACTCAAACACCACAGCCAATGGACACCCGGCCCGGCCAACAAGAATGAACCACCCGGCTGGACCTCACCCACCGGACGCCACTACAACCCAGAACAACAAGACGCAGAACCAACCCACTGGCCACAATGGCTACTGGCACTGTTCAGCGGCACCTCGGAACGGGACACCTCGACAGGCGCAACCAAGCAGGCGGACGAGCACGCAGCCGCCCCATGCCCGTGCCTGGAAGCCAGCCTCGAAAACCTCCCTCAGTGGGAACCCGACGACGAAGCATCCATAGACCCCAGCGACCTCTCCCCCGACGATCCCCTATGGGCCGAACTCCTGGCCACGCCTTTAGTGCCGTCGGGATGATGCGGGCCCTGGAGAGTACAACGGTCGGTCTCTGAGTCGTGAGCACACCTCCGCCTTCTACGCGAAAGCCTCCAGCTCCACGCCTGCGGCCTCAAGAGCAGTCCGGATGCGGGCCGCCGCCTCTACGGCTGCGGGGCTGCCGCCGGGCAGGCGAATGGAGTCCGGCTGGACCCTGACCACCGAACCGTCAACGGCCACCACTTCGCCTCTGGTAGCCAGCCGCACGGCCCGCTCAACGATCGCGTCGACGTCGTTCAGCATGGCGTCTTCCCTCGACAGCGGCACCAAAGTGCCGTCAGCGAAGTAGGCACGGTCGGCGTAGGCCTCGGTGAACACAGGGTGGCCGGCCTCCTTGACCTGCTTCAACAGCTCCGAGCCGGGGAATCCCAAAATAGGCAGGCCGGGATCGTAGGCGTTCACGGCCGCAACGAGCGCGGAAGCCTGCTCGGCGTCGTGGATCAGCGTGTCATACAGCGCACCGTGCGGTTTCACGTAGTCCACCGAAGCGCCCACGGCATGCGCGACGCCGTCGAGCGCGCCCAGCTGGTACAGCACGTCGCCGAAAAGCTCATCAAAGCTCATGTCCAGCGAGCGCCGGCCGAACCCGGCCAAATCGCGGTAGCCGAGGTGCGCACCCACGGTGACGTCCAGTTCGTAAGCGGCCCGGCAGGTGTCCAGCATGGTGACGGGATCGCCCGCGTGGAGGCCGCAGGCTACGTTGGCGCTTGTGGCCAGCTGGAACATCGCCGGATCGCCTCCCGCGGTCCAGGAACCGAATGATTGGCCTATGTCAGCGTTGAGATCCAAGGGTGTTGCCTTCCAGGGTCAGGTTGTCCGCCCCGGCAGCCGCGGTCAGCTCCCCGGGGATGGTGTCCGGCATGGGTCCGAACGCCTCCCTGGCGTTCTTGGCCACTGCACGGCCCATCACGAGGTTACCGGCTCCGCCCACAACCGCCCCTATGCCGAACGGGAGGGCCCGTCCGAACAGGGCGGTGCCCTGCCGCTTGAGAAGGTTCTTGAGGAAGGCGTTCTGGATCCGCTTCCGGACGCTGCCGAAGCCCGGGATCGAAGACCTGGACAACACGTTTCCCCAAACGTCCGCAGGCTTTGCTCCGCCGGCTGCCTGTCCACTCAGCGTTCCCAGCAGGGCGGTTCCCTCCTCGCCCAGCATGATGGCCATGACCATGGTGCCGGCCTTCTCAGGGTTGGTGAGGCGAATGCCGTGGAGCTCCGCCAGCGACGTCGCGTAGAGGGCTGTCGCCTCCAGGAAGCCAACGGTCGCGGCCGCGGAAAGTCCCAGCGACGCGACGGTGCCCACACCCGGGACGACGGCGGTGGCGCCCACGAGGGCTCCCCCGCCGGCTACCGCCCGCAGGTAGTCGCGCTCCGCGATGTCTGCCAGTTGCGCTGCGGTGGCCCGCGGATGCTTCTTCTGGAGCCGGCGGATATAGGCAACCACCAAGGGCCGTTGGACCTGCACTGCCTTCAGGAGCATGTTGTGGACGCCGGGCTTGGGCTTGCCGTCTGCATCGAACATTGCGTTGTGGGCGGTTTCCTGTGCGATTCGTACTGCGGGATTGCTGCGCCTGGCCATGGTCACCTTCATTCAAATCGACCTGCAGCGGGTGGGCTGCCGTGCTTATCCATCCTATGTGGACAAACACTAAGCATGCTGAACTTTTCGCCCGGCACGTGGTTCGCCCAGGCCGCTCGTCCTTAGCTGCGGGCACCCGCCAGGTTGTTGAACGTGTACAGATGGACGCCCTTCACCGCCCCGGCGGCTTCCAGCTCCGCAAGGATCGCCTGCGGCGAGTAGAGGCCGTCCTTGAGCAGGCGGCGGCCAAGCGGGCCCCTGCGATTCAGGAATTTGAGGGACGGGCCCACACCGATTTTCAGTGCGGCACGAATGAGCTGCGCCCGTGGAACGGCGCCGGCAACTCCGGCCCAGACGGGCAGCCGCACCCCTTCGCGATGGAGCGTTTCGGCGTACCACTGGATGCGGGGCGCTGAGAAGCACAGCTGGGTCACCACGGAGGATGCCAGATGCTGCTTTTCCAGCAGCGCATCCAGCATGTGCAGTTCGCTGTGGCCGGGATGGCCTTCCGGGTAACCTGCCACGCCTGCCCGGATGGTGCCGCCGGACAGCTCTGCGAGGTCCTCCAGCAGCGGAAGGCTGCTGTCGTAGGGGCCGGCCGGCTGCCCTGCGTCACCGCCGACGGCGAACACTTCGGTGATCCCGGCATCGTGGCAGTTCCGGACCACACCGGCCAGCTGCCCACGGCTTTCGATGCTCCGCGCGGCCAGGTGCGGGACAACTTCGAAGCCGAGGTAAGCAAGCTCGATGGCTGTCCGGATGGTCGGCCCCACACCTTGGCGCGGCAGGCAGGTCACCGTCAGGGCCGTGCCTGCGGGTGCGTGCGCCTGGACGAGCGCGGCCACGTCCTCGGTGGGATTGACCTGCATCCGGACTGGCAACGCGGCCCCGGAACCGGAGGCCTGTCCTTCCGCGGGGATCGGTGCAGCGGCTGGTGCCATCAGGGATTGAATCGTCATGAGGAACTCCAGGTTTGGCCGGCCACGGGTGGCTCGGCATGGATCGGGTCCCTCCCCGCTCTGTATTGGACCTGAGAGATTCCGCAAACCCAGCCAGGGCCTGCTTGCACCGTCGGTGAGTGCCGCCTCAGCAGCACTGCTTTCCAGAGTCGCCTCGCCGTGACGGTACATGGGCCTGAGAGATTCCTGGGGAGGATTTGCTCCTACGGCGCCTGCCCGGTGATGGCCGGGAGAACTCTCCCGCCACAGCTCGAAAGGCT
>NZ_JBHVTN010000004.1:334143-366579 GCF_042884655.1 Pseudarthrobacter sp. NPDC058119 | reverse complement strand
TTGGCACACTATTGAGTTCTCAAACAACAGACACACCCGGCACCACCCAAACCAACATTCAGGATCGCTCCGGAGCAACTTTTCAAACTTACCCGATCCCCCACCCCGAAGCAAATCCATCATTCAGGATCCGAATCGAAAAGAAGACCGCCCCACACCGAATTCCAGCACCCTAAAGAGCAACCAGATTCTGGCTTTGAATTGGGGGTTGTGGCCACCCGGTGATCAGTTCTTCACTGTCTCCCCCGCGGCGACTTAGAAAACAATACACGCACACCCGGCCCATCGCAAACCGGCCCTCCCGTGGCCCGAAATCCCTGCAATCCCGCGGCAGAACCCGGCATGGAGCACTCACCAGGCCGCCCGCCGTCGTAATCCTGCCGATGTGTGCTGCCGCACAGGGGTCCAAAACAGGCCCGGCCGCTGATCAAGCATGTGGGTTAAACGCTGAAGGGCCGGCAACCCCTAAGGTTGCCGGCCCTCCTCAAGCAGCTGGAATCAGCGGTGCTGGATTACCAGGAAGACTTGGTGATGCCCGGGAGTTCGCCCTTGTGTGCCATGTCGCGGAAACGGACACGGGAGATGCCGAACTTTTGGAAGGTGCCACGGGGGCGGCCGTCGATGATGTCGCGGTTGCGCAGACGGATCGGGGACGCGTTACGGGGCAGCTTCTGCAGGCCCAGGCGGGCTGCTTCGCGTGCTTCGTCGGTTGCGTTTTCGTCAACCAGGGTCTTCTTCAGTTCGAGGCGCTTGGCAGCGTAACGCTCAACAATGACCTTGCGCTGCTCGTTGCGAGCAATCTTGGACTTCTTAGCCATGTTTAGCGCTCCTCTCGGAATTCGACGTGCTGGCGGATCTTGGGGTCGTACTTCTTCAGGACCATGCGGTCCGGGTCGTTACGACGGTTCTTGCGGGTTACGTAGGTGTAACCCGTGCCCGCGGTCGACTTGAGCTTGATGATCGGACGTACGTCCTTGTCCTTAGCCACTAGAGCTTCACCCCACGAGCCAGAATGTCGGCGACGACTGCGTCGATGCCGCGCACGTCGATGGTCTTGATGCCACGTGCAGAGACCTGCAGCGTGACGTTACGGCGCAGGGACGGAACCCAGTAGCGCTTCTTCTGGATGTTCGGATCGAACCGACGCTTGTTACGGCGGTGCGAGTGCGAAATGCTGTGCCCAAAGCCCGGCTCGGCCCCGGTCACTTGGCAGTGTGCTGCCATGACTTCTCCTCAAGAATTGAATGTAATGATCCGCATATCTGCTGCTGGACCATGCTGCTAAGGGCGACCCACAGAAAGTACGGGCAACGGTTAGTTACGCAACTTGAGCCCCTAACTACCGGCCACCCTGGAGAAAATTACCGGGCAACCGGAGCAATTGCGCACGCTCCGCGCACTTAGCGCCTACCAAGTCTACGAGTTGACGCAATTAAAGACCAATCGGGTGTATAAGGGTTCGCCGCTTATGGAATGTCACAGCAGCCGCTGGCCCCTTTTCACAGCAGGGACATAGCTTCCCCCAGCATGTTTGATTCATGAACACGCAGCTCCTGCCGGCATCACCGGCCGCAAGCAGCTCCGGCCGCCCGGAGCTCTCACCACCGAAAGTACCCGCCCGCGGCTGGTTCGCCCGCCAGTACCGCCGGCGCATGCTGCGGACGGACCTCCTGACCGTCATTGCCTGGGCATCCGTGGCGGCCGCCATCGCCTTGTGGCTGGCCGACGGCGGGGCCACCAACATCACCTCGCCCGCTTCGCTGTTCACGGCGGCGGGCATCGTAGCCGGCCTGGCGGGCATGGACCTGGTCCTGCTGATGCTGCTCCTGGCCGCGAGGATCCCGTTCATCGACCGCACCATCGGCCACGACCGTGCCCTGGAATTCCACGCCAAACTGGGCAAACCCTCCCTGTACCTCCTCCTGGCGCACGGGCTCCTGCTGGTCATTGGATACGGCATGGCCGAAGGCCTGGACCCGGTCAGCGAGTCCATCAACCTCTGGGTCCAGGTTCCCGATATGTGGTTGGCGTTCGTCTCCATGGCCCTGTTCATCGCCGTCGTGGTGACCTCCCTGGTGGCCGTGCGCCGGCGCTTCCCGTACGAATTTTGGTACGTGGTCCACCTGCTGACCTATGCCGCAGTGGCAACGTCGATTCCGCACCAGTTCAGTGTGGGCGGCCTCTTTGCCGCCGGCACCTGGCAGCGCTGGTACTGGATCGCCATCTGCATTTATACCGGCTCTGCCCTGGTGTACTTCCGGATCCTTGAGCCCGTGCTGGCCACGGCACGGCACCAGCTCACCGTGGCACGGGTGGAAAGGGTGGCCCCGGGTGTGGTGAACATCGTCATGCAGGGCCGGAAGCTGGACCAGCTGGCGGGAACGGGCGGACGCTTCTTCATCTGGCGGTTCCTGGCTCCGGGCACGTGGTGGCACCCCCACCCGTTCAGCCTGTCCGCGGAGCCGGTGGTCAACGGCCGGGACGGCCAGGGGACGCTGCGGGTCACCGTGCGGAACCTTGGTGACGGCTCCGCCCAGCTGCTCCGGCTGCGGAAAGGCACCAAGGTGGCCCTGGAAGGCCCTTACGGCCTGCTCAGCACGGCAGCCCGTACGAAGAACAAGGTGGTGATGATCGGCGCCGGCATCGGCATCACCCCGCTGCGGGCGCTGCTCGAAACCACGCCGTTCGCCCCCGGCGAGGCCACGGTCCTGCTCCGCGGCCACACGGACCAGGAGCTTTACCTGGGCGGCGAAATCCTGGACCTCTGCCAGGCGCGCGGGGTCCGGCTGTTCCACCTCACCGGGCCACGGTCCCGCAGCAGGTCCACCTGGCTGCCCGAGGACGCGGTGCGGAGCGGCTACAGCCTCACCTCCTACGTGCCGGACATTGCTGAGGCGGACGTGTACGTCTGCGGGCCGGCGGTGTGGGCGGCCAATGTCGTAGCTGATGCCGGGAAGGCCGGCGTCCCCGAGGAACAGATCCATCACGAAAGGTTTGACTGGTGAAAATACGCGGAACAGTCGCAGCAGCTTTGGCCTCCGCCGGGATCCTCCTGGTGGGCTGGCAGACGGGCACGCAGGCGGGCGGCATCAGTACCGTCGCGTCGAGTACGACGGCGGCCGGCCCCACGGGTGCCACAGGCACCGGTTCCACCGGGACGGGTTCGTCCGGGTCGGCCGGGTCCTCCGGCGCATCGGGCACCACGGGTTCCTCCGGGTCAGCAAGCTCCGGATCCACTTCCGCGGCCGCCGGCACCTACAAGGGAAACACCGTCCAGACCCGGTTCGGCCCCGTGCAGGTCCAGATCACTGTGGCGAACGGAAAGATCACCGATGTCACGGCGCTGCAGCTGACCAATACGGACGGCAAATCCATCCAGATCAGCAACCGGGCCGCACCCCTGCTCCGCAGCAAGGTCCTGGCAGCGCAGTCTGCCAATGTCCAGACCGTCAGCGGCGCCACCATCACCAGCGACGCCTACCTCACCTCACTCCAGGCAGCCATCGATGCAGCGAACCTCTGACTCCCTGCCCGCCGCGGCCGGCACCACCCTGAAGGCCCGCACGTTTGAGTGCATGGGAACCGTCGTCGGGCTGACGCTGCCCGTCGGCGACCCCGCGGAAGGGCAGCCGTGGCCCGACGAGCTCGCGGCCGCCACCGCCGTCGTCGAACGCCTGTTCCGCGACCTTGACGAGACCTTCAGCTTGTACCGCCCCGACTCGGAGGCCAGCAGGCTGGCGCGTGGGGAACTGACGCTGCCCCACGCCTCAGCGCAGATGCGCGAAGCATACGCGGAGGCGCATGAATGGCGGCTGCGCACGGAGGGGGCGTTCACGCCCGAAAGGCCGGACGGGGTGCTGGACCTTTCCGGCATTATCAAAGGCCATGCCATCCGTGAGGCGGGAACATCACTCCTGGCGCTGGGCCGCCGGGACTGGTGCCTGAACGCCGGCGGAGACGTCCTGGTCAGCGGCTCGCCACGTCCGGGCAGCGCGGAACTTTGGAAGGCCGGCGTCGTGGATCCCGCGGACCGCCGCACGCTCATCACCGGATATGCCCTCGGCGGCACCAACCGGCACCACGCCATCGCCACGTCAGGATCGGCCGAACGCGGGGAACACATATGGCGCGTGGGAAGCGCCACCCCGGACGCGGGCCCGTTTGTCCAGGTCACCGTTGCCGCGGCCGACATTGTCACCGCCGATGTCCTGGCCACGGCGATCGTTGCCGGTGGAACACGGATGCTGGACCACGCAGCGGACCACTGGGATGTTGCCGTACTGGCCATCCGCGCCGACGGCTCCATGCTGGCTACTCCGGCGTTCCAGCCCGGGTAGGGAACCCGCGCTACAGCCGCGTGAGCTGCGGGTACTTGGGCTGTAGGTTATCCCCGGAGGACTTGCCGGTTACCCGGCGGACCACCCATGGCGCGGCGTACTCCCGGAACCACCGGGCATTGGCGCGGATAGCGTCTGCCCCGCTCAATTCAGGGACCGGCGTCATGGGCGGGATGTCGATGGAGTGGTCATATTTGAGGACCTCGAGCACGCGCTTGGCCATGTTCGCGTGGCCGGCGGCGGACATGTGCATCCGGTCGTGGGCCCACATGCCCCAGTCGTAATATTCGCTGAAGCGCCAGTAGTCCACCAGCAGGGCGCCGTGGTCTCCGGCGATCCCGCGGACCAGTTCGTTGTAGATGGCGGTGCGGCCGCGCATGGTGCCGAAGACCTTCGAACCCCGGGCGTCAAAACCCGTGAACATCACCACGGTGGCGCCGGTGGCAGCGAGCTTACCCACGGCGTCGTTGTATTCCACCAGGAGGTCATCGATGTCCACGCGCGGGCGGAGGATGTCATTGGCACCGGCGTAGATGCTAACCAGGGTGGGATTAAGCGCGACGGCAGCGTCCACCTGTTCAGCCAGGATCTGGCGGAGTTTCCGGCCGCGGATGGCCAGGTTTGCATAACCGAAGCCGGAGTCGGCGGCGCCGAGCTGCTCGGCCACGCGGTCTGCCCAGCCCCGAACGCCGTTGGGACGTGCCGGGTCGTCGTCACCCACGCCTTCCGTGAAGGAGTCGCCGAGGGCCACGAACCGGGAAGTAAAATCCATTCGGTTAGTTTGCCACCCGTTGCCGGGAGCAACCAATCGGCGGGCTGTTCCCGGGTCAGCCCTGGGTTTCGCGCAGGATCCAGTGGTCAGAGTCCAGCCGGCCCACCACTTTTTCACCGATCCGCGCCAAGTCCAGCACGTCCTGTTCGGTCAGCGCATCGAGGAACAGGTCACGGACGTCCTCCACGTGGGCCGGGGCCAGCCCGACAATGGTGGCCATCCCTTCATCGGTAAGATGCGCGGTGGTGACCCTGGCATCGTGGGGATGCGGGCGGCGCTCCACCCAGCCGCGTTTCTGTAGTTTGGTCACGACGTGTGAAAGCCTGGACAGGGAGGCACTGGTGCGGGCGGCGAGCTCGCTCATGGGAAGGAACCGCTCCTCGGCTTCGGACAGCATGGCCAGGACCGTGTAGTCGAAGAGGGACAGTTTTCCTGCTGCGTGCAGCTTGGTGTCCAGGGCCGCAGGCAGCAGGGTATTGATGCTTACCAGCGCCAGCCAGGCGCGGCGTTCGTCAGCGTTGAGCCAGCGGGGATCGGTCATGGTCACCATTCTACGATTGATCCTTCAAGTAGCTGGTGCGGCGCCGGTAGGCTTGCCCCATGTATGTTGTCTCCCTCACCTACCGCGTGCCCCAGGAGATCGTCGATTTCCACAACGATGCGCACATCGGCTGGCTGCAGAAGGCCTTTGACGACGGCGTGTTCATCGCCGCCGGCCGCAAGATTCCGCGCACCGGCGGGCTGCTCCTGTCGCAGGCTGACCGGGAAACGCTCGACGCGAGCCTGGCCCGGGATCCGTTCTACACCAACGGGGTTGCCGACTTCGAAATCATGGAGTTCCACGCCGGCCGGGTGGCCCCGGGGTACGAAATCCTGCTGGACGCCCCTCCCCAGCCCGCGCCCTAAGGCGGGCTGCTTCCCGAAGGTGCGCTGCCGGCGTCGGACATTCCGGCGGCGAGCTTCTTCAACCCACCCTTCCGCGGCACCTTGACCGGCTGCGGCCAGCGCGGCGTGAGGGCATCCCCCAGCGTGACGCCGCGGAGCTTGCGGCCGAAGAGCGGCAGGACCCAGTCGTGCACCCAGCGCCGCTGGCGCCGCTCCCATTCACGCAGGCTGGGCCGGGTGGGTGGTTCCCAGTCTTTGGGCCTGATCTTGTGCGGCACGCCCAGCTGGTCAAGCACCTGCCCGGCCAGGTATTTGTGCCCGGCCTTGGACATGTGGAGCCGGTCCGAGTCCCACATCCGCCGGTCATGGAAGGCGTCCAGGCACCAGTAGTCCACCAGAACTGCCCCGTATTTGTCCGCGATGTCCCGGACCCGCTGGTTGTAGTAGGTGTTGCGCTTCTTCAGGGGCTCCAGCAGCGCGGAGACCTTGACGTCGAAGCCGGTGAAGAGGACCACCGTGGCCCCGGTGCCTGCCAGCGCCGACACCAGCTGCTCATAGTCCGCCATGAGCGCGGGCATGTCGGTTCGAAGGTCAAGGATGTCGTTGCCGCCGGCATAGAGGGTGACCAGCGTTGGCCGCATCCCCAGCGCCGGTTCCAGCTGCTCGTCGACGATGTGGCGCAGCCGTTTGCTTCTGATGGCAAGGTTGGCGTATTTCCACCCTGGCTGCGCCTTCGCCAGTTTCTCGGCTACCCGGTCGGCCCACCCCCGCACCCCGTTGGGCAGCCGCTCATCCCGGTCCCCCACTCCTTCGGTAAAGGAGTCGCCAAGGGCAACAAACACCCGCCGCCCGGAGTCCGGAAGCAGGGGTTCAGAGGGCACAGGCACGAAAGTACCTGGACAAGTCAAAGCGATCACGACGCCGGGATGAACAGTAAGTGATGGGGCGCCTGCCTACCCTTCGGCTTTGCCCTGCCGCCAGTACCCCATGAACGCCACCTGTTTCCGGTCGATCCCCACGTCGCGGACAAGGTAGCGCCGCAGTTCTTTGATGACCCCGGCTTCGCCCGCCATCCAGGCGTAGAAGGGCAGGGCGCCGGCGGGCAGGTGCGGGTTCCTGGAGCTGCTGACGGCTGCTGATTCCAGGCGCGCGGGCGTCTCCCACAGGATGTCTTCGTCCACATTGACGTCATCGGGCTCAGGCCCGGCCCCGCCGTCGTCCGCTGTCACGCCCACCCAGCCGGGCACGGGGACTGCTTTGCGAACCGCTTCCTGCAGCAGCTGCCCATGCGGCCTGGAACGCCCGAGGGCGGCGCCGCGGGCCAGCCAGGTGATTTCGATGTCCGCCGGGGAGCTGAGTTCCAGGAAGTCGCCGGCCTGCGGAACCTCCAGGAGGGCATGTCCGCTCATGTACGGCGGGAGGGTTTCCAGGATCGCGGAGATGGCGGGGACGGCGGTTTCGTCACCGGCGAGCAAAATGCGCTGGGCCATGCCGGGGCGCCACTCGATGCCGGAATAGGTTTCCGCGGTGACGCAGTGCGCGGCGCGGTTGTTCGGGCCGATGATGGTGATCTGGTCGCCGGGTTTGGCGTTGGATGCCCAGTCCGCGGCCGGCCCGGCGTCCCCGTGCTCATCGGCGTGCATCACGAAATCGACGTCAATCTCGGGGTACACCGCATCCAGCCGCGCCTCCCGGACCGTATAGGTCCGCATCGAGCCGCGCACCCCCGGGTCCATGGCCAGCCAGTCCCGGTACCAGCCGGCGCCGGCCGTGTCGAAGGCGGGGAGCGGCAACCGCGTACCGTCCGGGGCCCGTGACGGGACCACAAGCTTGATCCGAAGGTCCAGGGTGTCCCCATGGACGCCGAAGTCACGCAGCGGATAGCCGCCGAAGGTGATCCTGCGGAACGTGGGGCTCAGCTGCTGGACAGCGGACACGGCCACCTCGAAGGCAAGGCTCATGGGCTGGGTTGCCGGCTGCTGTGCGGGGGTGGTCTCCCGGGTCTTCATGAAACGAGCTCCAGTTCGTTGGCTCCGGCGCGGTGGCGGCCGATGGGAAGGATCAGCGGGGTACCGGAGACGGGGTCCGGAATGACGCGGCTCTCCAGGCCGAAGACGTCCTTGACCAGCTCCTCCGTCACCACGTCCGCCGGGGAGCCCAGGGCCGCCACGGCGCCGTCCTTCATAGCGATGACATGGTCCGCGTAGCGTGCGGCCAGGTTCAGGTCGTGCAGGACGATGGCCACGGTGGTGCCGCGGGCGCGGTTCAGGTCCGTCACCAGGTCCAGGACCTCCACCTGGTGGGCCAGGTCCAGGTAGGTGGTGGGTTCGTCCAGCAGCAGGACGTCGGTTTCCTGCGCCAGTGCCATGGCGATCCAGGCCCGTTGCCGCTGCCCGCCGGACAGCTCGTCCACGTCCCGCCCGGCAAGCTCCACGGTTCCGGTGGCCTCCAGCGCGCGCTGCACGGCGGCGTCGTCCTTGTCACTCCAGCTGCGGAAGAAGCCCTGGTGCGGGTACCGTCCCCGCCCCACGAGGTCGCGGACGGTGATCCCGTCCGGGGCGCTGGGATGCTGGGGAAGCAGGCCCAGGGTGCGGGCCAGTTCGCGTGCCGGACGGGTATGGATGTCCTTGCCGTCCAGGGTCACGGTGCCGCCGGCGGGTTTCAGGAGCCGGGACAGGCCGCGCAGCAGGGTCGACTTTCCGCAGGCGTTGGCACCCACGATCACGGTCACCCTGCCTTCGGGGATCCGGACGCTGAGCCCGTCCACGACGCACCGTTGGTCGTAGGCAAGCGTCAGGTCCTTGGCTTGGAGAACTGCCACGTCAGGCATCCTTTCGGTTGGCTGTGACCAGGAGCCACAGCAGGAACGGGGCGCCGAGCGCGCCGGTGACCACGCCCACCGGCAGGACCGTGCCGCCCAGGAGGAAGGGGGCCAGGTTGGCGGCGAAGTAGTCGGCCGCCAGGACAATCAGGGCACCCACCATGGCCGACGCCGGCAGGCTGGCTTTGCCGGTGTAGCGGCGGGCGGTGGGACCGGCCAGGAAGGCGACGAACGAGACCGGTCCGGCGGCCGCCGTCGCCACTGCTGCCAGCGCTACCGCGACGACCACCAGTGCCAGGCGCGCGGTATTGACCCGGACGCCCAGGCCGGCGGCAGCATCATCCCCCAGTTCCAGGATGCGCAGCGGCCCGGCGACAAGCCCGGTGGCGGGAAGCAGGGCAGCGAGTGCGAGGAACAGGATGCCGGCGCGGTCCCAGTTGGCGGAGTTCAGGGATCCGTTCAGCCAGACCAGGGCGTCGGCGGCCGTACGGATGTCGGCCCGGGTCATTAGGAAGCTGACCACGGCCTGGAGCGCGGCCGCGGTCCCCACCCCGGCGAGGACCAGCCTGTTTCCGGCAGCGGTTCCCCTGCCGGGTCCGCGGTTGCCGCGGGAGATCGCGTAGATAAGGACCGCCACGGCAAGGGCTCCTGCGAGCGCTGCCCCCGACACCGCGGCCCCGGATGCGCCGAAGACAACGATGGCAACAACGGCCGCCGCGCTGGCCCCCGAGCTGATGCCGATGACGTCGGGGCTGGCGAGGGGATTCCGCAGTATGGCCTGGAACAGGGCGCCGGCCAGGCCAAAGGCGATCCCAATCAGGGTGCCGATGACGGCACGGGGAAGCTTGTTCTCCATCACGATGAAGCTGGCACCGGGAATCTTCTTGCCGCCGGTGAGGTGGTTGAAGACGATGGTGAAGAAGTCCGGAATGGTCACCGTGTAGCTGCCCAGCAGGACGGATGCGAAGAACAGGATCACGACGGCGGCGGCCAGCACCGCTGTCCGGTGCGGTCGCCCCCGTCCCCCGCGTTGCTCCATCACTTTTGGTCCCTTAGGACCGGTTTTGGCAGCCAGATCTGATAGAGCAACGCCGGTCACAGTGCTGCCCCTTTCCCGCGGCGGACCAGCCACACGAATACGGGTGCACCGATCAGGGCGGTCATGATGCCCGCCGGGATTTCACCGGGAAGCAGCACCACCCGGCCAACGATGTCGGCGCCCAGCAGCAGCGCCGGGGCGGCCACCAGGGAAAACGGCAGGATCCAGCGGTAGTCCGGGCCCGTGAGGAAGCGGACGGCGTGCGGCACCACCAGGCCCACGAACCCGATGGGCCCCGCCAGCGCCGTGGCCGTGCCGCACAGCAGGACCACTCCAAGGGCCACCACGGCGCGGGAGAGCCCCACGCGTTGGCCCAGCCCGCGGGCAACGTCGTCCCCCAGGGCAAGGCCGTTGAGGGTCCGCCCGGCCAGCAGCACCACCAGGGCACCGGCGGCCAGGAAGGGCAGACCGGGCAGCAGCACCGACCAGTCACGGCCCGCAATGCCGCCCACCTGCCAGAAGCGGAACCGGTCAAGGGTGTCCTGGCTGGAGACCAGGATGATGTTCATGAGCGAGGACAGCCCGGCGCTGAGTGCAGCTCCGGCCAGCGCGAGCTTCACCGGGGTGGCTCCCTCCCGGCCCAGTGAGGCGATGAGGTACACGACGACGGCGGCCGCGGCGGCCCCCGCGAACGCGAACCAGATGTAGCCGGTGAAGGTGGTGACGCCGAACAGGTAGATCCCGCTGACTACCGCCAGGGCGGCACCCGCGTTGACACCGATGATGCCGGGATCGGCGAGCGGATTGCGGGCCACACCCTGCATCGCTGCACCGGCCAGGCCCAGCGCGCCGCCGGCCAGCAGGCCCAGGACGGTCCTCGGAATGCGGGCCTGCACCACGGCGTGGTCCCCGTTTGCGGGATCGAACGCTGTGAGCGCCTGCCACACAGTGCCAAGGGGAACGTCCCGGGCGCCAACGGCCAACGAAGCGCCGGCCAGGAACACCAGCACGACGACGGCGGCCAGGAGCCATGCGGCACGCCTCCTTCCCGGAGCGTCGCCGCGGAGGGTGACGGGGGCTGCCATGGCCGGCACCCGGGTGCCGTTGTCCGCTGCCGGACGCGCCGTCGTCGTACTCATGGAGGTGCGCCTACTTCACTGCATCCGCTGCTGTGGCCAACTGCGGAAGGAACGTGTCCAGGGACCACGGCAGGCTCAGCGGCGATGATGCCGAGATGGACAGGGTCAGAGTGTTGTCTGAGTCGGCTACCAGGGCACCGTTCTTGATGGCCGGGATCTGGCCGAGGAGCGGGTCCGCCTTGATGGCGTCAGTGGTGGAGGCATCCGGAACCCAGGTGACGAAGATGTCTGACTTCAGTTCATTGGCTTTTTCGGCGGACCACGGAATGTAGAACTCCTTGGAGCCCTTGGAGTTGTCCGCCACCACCGGGGCCAGGGTCATGCCGATTTCGCTGAGGAAGCGGGGACGGTTGTCGTTGGCGGTGTAGACGTTCACGCCGTCGCCCTTGGCGGGCTCCAGGTTGCCGTAGATGAAGCTTTTGCCTTGGATCTGCGGGTACTGGGCCACTTTGGCCTTGACCGTCGACTCGGTGTTGGAAACCAGTTGGGCGGCTTCGGCGTCCTTGCCCAGGGCCTTGCCGATGATAGTGGTGGCATCCTGCCATGAGGTTCCGTAGGCGACAGCCGGGTGGGCCACCACGGGGGCGATTTCGCTGAGCTTCCGGTAGTCCTCTTCGGTCAGGCCTGAGTAGGCGGCGAGGATGACGTCCGGGCTGAGCTTGGCAATCTCGGTGAAGTTGATCCCGTCCGCCTCCGAGTACTGGGCGGGAGCCTTGGCCGAACCGAACCCGGCGCCCAGCTTTTCGAGCGCGGCGTCCTTCCAGGGGGTGGACCCTTTGTCATTGCCGCCCCACTCGTTCTTGGGGACGCCAACCGGCACCACGCCCAGCGCGATGGCAACGTCGTCGTTCACCCACGACACGGTGGCAACCCGGGTGGGCTGCTTGTCGATGGTGGTGGTGCCGTAGACGTGGTCGATGCTGACCGGGAACGCGGCGCTGCTGCCGGAAGTGCCTGCATCCGCAACAGTGGAGGCCGGACCGGTGCTGCATGCAGAGAGTGTCAGGGCACCTGCGGCGAGCACTGCGGCCGCCTTGCCCGCCGAGGAAAACAGCATGCGGCGAGTGGGCACAGGATTGGGGAAGAGCGGGAACGTCACGGGGCTCCTTGAATCGGTCTGATGAAAACTTAAGTAAGGCTAACCTATGTAAATCATGATTACGCAACACTTTTGTCACCTATTCCAGCAAGGTGACGAAGACCACACCGTTCCGGGTTCCTTGGACAGCGGACTCCCAATTTGGCAGGATGGCCCTTGCCGGTCCGCTTTTGAAGACACCGGACGGCTGAACAGGAAGCGAAAACGGGAACGATGCGCACGCAGAGGGCCAGCCTGGCCGCCGCTGCCGTGGAGAGCGGGGTGGCCGCTTTGGCCTGCACCGCGGAGACTGACTGACTCCCCCGTTACACCTGGCCCGGCTCCGGGCCACCCACCTTCGCGAAAGTTTCAGCCATGCAATCAGTCACGTCCCAGCAAATCCGGTCATCCTTCGTCAACGCCAGCCGCTCGGAAGCTGCAAAGCTCACCCTGCCCAAAAACTTCGACTCCCTCGACTGGGACAACCTGGAGTTCCTGGGCTGGCGCGACGAGAAAATGCCACTGCGCGGTTACCTCGTGGTTCCGGGGCCGAAGGGCCTTACCGGAGTAATGCTCCGGGCCCCCGAAGGAGGGGCTAAGAAGAACCGTTCGGTGCTGTGCGAGCTCTGCCGGGATGTGTTGTCCAAGGAGGACGTCCTGTTGTGGGTCGCCAAGCGGGCGGGGCAGTCCGGGCGCAACGGCAACACAGTCGGCACCTTGATCTGCGCCGACTTCGTGTGCTGCGGCAACGTACGCAGGGAGCCGCCCGTCAATGAGATCAACCCCGACCCCGCCGCCGTGGTTGAACGCCAGATCCAGGGCCTGCAGGACCGCACCGCGCAGTTCCTCGCGCGCGTTCAGGCCAAGTAGGACTCCAGGCCGCGTTGGCTGGCGAAGCCCCGTTCACGGCCGTGAACGGGGCTTCACTGCCTGCCGGTCAGCGCAGGACGATATCCACCGGGTTCGCTTCCGACCGCCAGGCGCCTTCCTCCCCCGGCCGGGGCCGGATCACCGGCGCAGTGAGGACACCGGAGCGGTTGGTGCGCCGGTCCCGGAGGATCTCGGTCACAGATCCCAGATGCCGGGACAGGTCGATCACGTTCTCCGGAGCCGCCAGCAGCAGCTGGAAACCGAACTCGTGCAGCGCCTTGATCCCGGCGCCCGCAAACTCCTCCGAGGCGAGCACGAAGGCCTCGTCCATCATCACGGTGCCGTAAGTGGTGAAACCCTGCTCGGCAATGCCCAGTTGGTAGCTCAGGGCCGCAGCCATGATGAAGGCGGTGAACCGCTGCCGCTCGCCGCCGGACATGGACCCTGTATCGGCGTGCATGAACACTTCGGTCTTCTTGCCGCCGCGCGGACCGGTGACTTCCCGGTGCTCCTTGCACTGGATAAACAGGTGCCCGCGAACGTCCAGCACCTCGGCCCGCCAGCGCCGGTCCTCGGGCGCCTGGGAACCGAGCCTCTTCACCAGGGTTTCCAGGGACTTGTAGCGGGCGGTGAGCTCGCCGTCGTCGTCCGCCTGGGTACCGGCACCTTCCACCCGGCCCGCCTCGGCCTTCCCCGGCCGGGTGTGGCGGGCCTTCAGGGCGTTCTGGATGGCGTCCTTGAACTGCTTGGCCGTGGGCGGCAGCGTCTGTTTGATGTCCAGTTCCAGGTAGCTGCCCTCGTGGAAGTTAACCTGCGAGAGGATGCCGTTCAGGGGCAGGATGCGGCTGGTGATGGAGCGGCGTTCCTCGTCCAGCAGGTGCAGCAGCGTACTGAAGGACTCGTGCGTGCGCTGGTTGAAGAACTGCCGGAACTCCGCCTCCTGAGCGGGCAGGCCGTCGTTCACGATCGCGTGGTAGCGCGCCTCGAACTCGCCGGCCGCGCCGATGCTGGTGCCGTGGTCGGCCGAGATGGCGCTGCCCCATTCGCGCACAAAGCCTTCGAAAATCCGGGTGAGCTTCTCGGCCGTGGCCTGTCCCCGCGACTCCGCGGAGTGCAGTTCGCCCAGCAGGGCGGTCCGGACCCGGTTGGCCAGGTTGTCCAGCTCGTGCATTTCCGTGATGTCGCCGAAGTCGGCGAAGTAGGGTTCCAGGGCTGTGACGGTGGCGTCCGACGGCGGCGCCTGGGCCAGGCGGTCACGCGCGGCTTCCAGCAGGGTGTCCGCGCCGGTCAGCTGGCGGTCCAGTGCCTTGTATTCGCTCTGCAGGACCGCGGCGGACTCGGTGCTGGACTGGTGCTTCTGCCGGGCTTCCTCGATGGTGGCCCGGAGCGGCTCCAGGTCAGCCTGGGCAGCAAGGGCGTCCTTGAGCCGCTGCTCGATCCGTGCCAGCTCATCGGCGGCAACCGCGGCGGATACCTGTTCCCAGGGGCGGTCGTCCTCGGCGATCCGGCGCAGGGCGTCGAGCTGCCTGCTCATGCCCTGGTGCGAGTCCTCGCGGCTCTGGGCCAGTTCGGCGGCCTTGGCCACTTCCTGCCGGAGGTCCTCCACCTGACCGGCAACCAGTTCTAGCTTGGCTGCGTTGTCGAAGCCGAGAACGTAGTCCTGCCGGCTGGTGAAGCGGTCGTCTTTTTCCACGGTGTGGCGGTTGCGCTTGACCACGCCGCCCAGGCTGAGGCCTTTGTCCAGGGAGGCGAGTTCGTCCGGGTTTTCCACGCAGGGGTAGGCGAAGTCGAGGGCGATCCGCTCGCGGACCCACTCCCCGGCCTCGGCGGCCGCACCCGAGGCAAGGATGTCCAGTTTGGTGAGCAGGTCGCCGTCGCGGGCGTCCTCCACGGCGAGGGCGCCGCCGGCGAGCGGTTTGGAGACGTCCACCGCCCGCAGCGCACCGCGGACGTTGTGATCGTTGAGGTAGCGGGTCACGGCGCCGAAGTGCTCGCCGGGCACCAGCAGCGTGGTGGCCAGGCTGCGGAGTGCACGCTCCGCGGCGGGACGCCACCGTTCCTCCCCCTCGGCGAGGTCCATGAGCTCACCGGCGAAGGGCATGCGGTCCTCGGGGATGCCGGTTGCCGCGGCAATGGCGGCGCGGTTTTCGATGCTCGACGGCGGCAGCAGGGATTTGCGCGTCTTCAGCGAGACGAGTTCCTGCTCAGCCGCGGCCAGTTCGCGTTTCCGGGCAGCATGCGCGTCGAATGCCTCGAAGCGCAACTCCTGCAGGGCCTGCGAGTCATCCTTCAGCTCGGCCGAACGGGCCGCTGCATGCTCGTGCGCCTGTTCCCAGCCGGCGGCGCTCCACTCAAGCTGCAGGCCGGCGTCGGCCAGTGCCTGCTGGGCCGCCTCCTCCACCTGCTGGCGGAGCTTCAGGCCAACCCGGGCGTTGTCCAGTGACTGCTCGATCGCGGAAATCGCGTTGCCGCCCTGGTTGTTGTAATCGGCTTCCAGCTCCCGCAGTTCCTTGGCGAGGCCGTCCCGGACCGCCCGCTCGGCACCGAGTTCCTTGGCCTTCGCCTGCGCCAGCTCACGGAAACGGACCAGCGTCTTCTGGTGCACCGTGACGGCCAGCTGCTGCCGGTACGCCTCGAATTCCCCTCCCACCAGCTCCCGGAGCCGGTTCGCGTCCAACAGCGACTGCGCGTATTCCCTGTTGAGCCCGGGGACCGGTGCCAGCTGGTCGCGCTGCTGCCGGACGTCCTCCAGCCGCTGGCGGATGGACATCAGGTTGCTGAATTCCTCCACCACGTCGTCCGCGGCGGCCAGCGTCGCCGGGGCGTCCAGGACCTGGTCACGGAAGAAGGTGTTGACGCTGCCGCCGAGGCCCTTTCCCGCCTGGATGACGCGCAGCAGGGGCAGCGCCTGGTCCGAGCTGATCCCCAAAAGGCGCCGGAACCGCTCCGCGAATGCCTTGTGCACGTCGAACACCTGGGCGTGAGGAAAGAGCGTCTCCAGGGCGCCCTTGGTGAAGCGCTTGTCCGCGATGCCCTCGAGCGCCTCAAGGTCCAGGGGAACGTTGTCGATCAGGTAGAACCGGCCCACGCTCGACTCGGTGCCGTTCTTGGGCAGGTCGAACAGCGCTGAGACCGTCACCCGCGTGCCGGCGGCGTTGTCGAACGTCAGGGCGACGGCGGACCAGGTGGCGCCCGGGCGCTGGAAAGCACTCGCCGAGCCCTCACCCACGGCCTTGTCCCCCACCTTGCCGCGCATGTACGTGAACGTGGTCCGCTTGTCCTCCACGGCACCGCCCGACCGCTGCGCCGCCGCCTCGTTGGACCGCGGCCGGGCATCAAACACCCGCAGCATCGCATCGAACAGCGTGGACTTGCCCACGCCGGAGTTACCCGTCAGCAGCGTCCCGTTCCGGTCCACGTGCATCGTGTGCGCCCCGTGGAACGTCCCCCAGTTGACCACCTGCACCAACGCCAGCCGCATCTGCCCCGGGTTGGTCACGTCCCCCAACGGAAGCATGCTCGCGATCGTCACTTGGCTTCTCCTTCAGGTTCCCGTGCCGTGGCTGGGTACGACGACGGTGCTGCACCGTCGTCGCCATTCTCGTCCTCACCAGGGGCAGCATCGGCGTCGTCGTCCCCCGCGCCCTCCTCGTCAGAACCAGAGTCGTCGAGCTCGAGCATCGCTTCTGTGCCCGTAGGGTCTGCCGAAGCTGCTACCAGGGCCTCGATGTGGGCCGGGATGTCGCCGATGTTTTCGAAGGGGAGTGCCAGGGGCAGGGCGTTGGAGATGGTGTAGACGTCGTCCAGTCCGGTGGGGAGCAGTAGCTGGCGGGCCAGGAGCTTGGTGATGGCGCGGGTGACCACGTCCGAGTCGCGGAGGGCGTCCTGCTGGCCGGCGGGCTGGTAGTGCGCCACCAGGTCGGTGATTTCCTCGCGCGTGATGGTGGGATCGGTCTGGGCAGTGACGTGCCGGTCCAGCAGCAGGCGCAGCCGGAGCAGCACGATGGTTTCCACCCGGCTCAGGGCGCGCTGCTGGCGCAGGATGCTGGACCGGGTGTTGCCGCCGATCACCTCGGGATCCACCGGACGCAGGACGGCGATCTTCCGTTCATGGTCCAGCTGCAGGGTCAGGAACAGCTCGGAAAGGCGGCTGCGCAGGATCACCTGGTTGTCCAGGAGCACGGTCCAGAGCTTTTCGTCCCGGCCGCCGTCGATGTAGGGGCCCTTGAGGAGCTTCACCAGGGCCTGGCGCACCTTCATGGAAAGGACTCCGGTGTCGCCGGGAAACAGCGCAGCACCGTCGACGAAGGTGTCGCGGGGGGAAACGCTGAAAGGGCGCTCGGCCGCCGGTGCAGCCTCAGCTTCCGTCTGGATGTCCTCCGCTTCGTCCAGCCCGTTGTCGTGTGAAACCTCAGTCATCTGAATCCTTTGCGAGCGTGACCACCGGCAGGTAGGCCTTGCGGGTGGAGCCGTCTATCTGTTCGAAGTCCAGGCCATCCCAAGCGCGGCGGTCGAAGTCCGCCCCCGCGTGGAGGGCCTCCGACAACAGTGCCCGGATGGAGTTGATGTGCTGCTCTTCGGCGGGCAGCTGATGCCAGGCGTCGGCAAGGGTTGTAGCCCCCGCCATGGCTGCCCGGACCACCGCCGGCTTGGCCTTGCCGGTCCTCGGCGAACGCACCCGGTCCGAGTCGGTGAAGGCGATGGGATCGGCCAGGCGGGGCGGTGCCGCGAACTCGTCCGGATCGAAAAGCTTCACCATCGACATTGACTCGAAGCCGGCGTTGTAGAGGACAGGCCCGGGAACCAGGCCGGGGCGTTCCCGCTCGTAAGGGAGGGAACGGATGGCCTGCTCCGCTTCGCGCAGAACCTGACGCAGCCTGACCGACTGGCGGAAATCGTCGCTCTGGACGTACGTGTTGAGGCTCTCGCTGAGCTTGCCGTAGATGCGCTGGATCTGGCTGTGCTGCTGGCGGAGCTCGGCCACCAGGTTCTTCAGTGTTTCCCGGTCATCCGGCGAAAGGTCGTCAGCGAACTGCCGGCTCAGGACCTCGCCGATCGCAGACCGGAAGCGAAGCTGCTGCTGGGGATCCTCCAGGAACGCGGTGAACGACCGGAACGTCCTGCCTTCCGGGCTTTGGCGGAGCCGCTTGTCCGCTTCCAGGACCTGGGCCATGGTGGCGCCCTTGGTCAGCGACTCCTCGATGATCTGGTTGCGGAGCCCGCCCACCAGCTCCTCGATCCGGTCACGCATCTTCTTGTAGTCGGCGGGGAGGCTGGCGGCCAGGTCCAGGATGTTCCCTGCGGCCTCAACGGCTTCGTCGTCGTCCAGCAGGCCGTCGAACTCGCCGCTGCTGATGTCCTGGATCAGCAGCTGGCGCTCTTCGATTTCCTCTTCCAGGGCCTCAAGCCTGGCGCTCTGGTCCGGGTTGGTCTCATTGGCGAGCTTTTCCACGTCCCCCAGCAGCGTGCCCAGGCGCGAACCATTCAGGGTGGACCGCTCGCTGGACAGGCTGTCCAAGAAGGCCAGCACGCGGGCGGCCGGCTCGGTGGCTTCATAAACGATCTGGCCGGACTGGTTCCGCCGGGTCAGGAACTGCCGCCGGGTCCACTCATCGCCGAACGCCTTCCCGTTGGCCCCTCCTCCCAGCCCCGGTTCCTGGCGCCGGAGCTCCTCAAGGAAGGTGTCGACGTCGGCATGGAATTCCTCCAGCGGCACCTGCGGCCTGATGCGGGTGAAGGATGCCTGCAGCACCGCGATCACCCACGGCGCCGAGCGCGTCAGGGCCCAGGCGGGTCCCTTGGTGAGGAGCTCGAGGTCCCGGAGCCGGGCGCTGATGGCGTCAGCGGATGACCTGGCGGAGCGGGGCACACACTCTCCTTGGGCTGTTGGCTGTGGACTGTTCCGGGGGCTGGGCAGGGGCGGTCCGACATGGCCGGACCGGAAAACTGCCAACTACAAGGTTAACGCAGGCCGCCGCGACCGCTTTGTGACCTACCTGTAGGTAGTGTTTCGATCCCGTATCAACAGGGGCCGCCGTCCGCGCCGGGTCTGGCTGGGCCCGCGGCCGTCCACCTACGCTTCTGATACCGGTCTTCAAGCCAGCAGTCTTTCGCAAGCAATGTCGCAGCAGGGGGATACATGCAGTTCGATCTAAGCTCCGTGGAAACAGCCACTTTGGTCTTCATCGGGACACTGGTGTTCGGTGCGGTCCTGGCCGGATTCGTCCTGACGGCCGGGCTGGTGGCCCTGGTGGTGCTGGGCGCGGGCAAGCTCACCTGGATGGTTGTGGTCAACACGCTCATGGCGGTGGTCCACGGGATCAATTCAGGGTGGGACAAATTGGTCCACCGTGCTTCCGCCGTCGAGCTTCCCGGGGACTTCCAGGGCCAGCCGGCCCCTAGCACCGGAACCTACCCGCGGGTAATCTTGAGGGACAGCTGAAGGGTTCTCCAACCCGGCGGATCCATGGCTACACCGGCCAATCCGGCCAAGGAGATAACCCATGACCTCCGCAACTGACAGCCAGGCCAAAGACGCCCCGGCTGAAGAAACCCCCGTACCCGCCGGCAACATCGGCGCCGGAGCCACCGCAGAAGATGCCCGGGCCGTCGCCGAGGCCGCCCGGGAATCGGGCTGGGACCGTCCCAGCTTCGCCAAAGGCCTCTACCTGGGCAACTTTGACCTGGACCTGGTCCACCCCTGGCCGGCAGCGGACCCAGCCTCCGTCCGGAAGGGCGAGGAGTTCATGGCCCGGCTGACCGATTTCGCCCGGACCATGTCAGGGCGCGTTATTGAGCGGGACGCGAAGATTCCCGACGAATACATCAAGGACCTGGCGGCCCTGGGCGTCTTTGGCATGAAGATCCCGGAGGAATACGGCGGCCTGGGCCTCTCCCTGGTGTACTACGGACGCGCCCTTGCCCTGCTCGGAAGCGTGCACCCCAGCCTGGGCGCCCTGATTTCCGCCCACCAGTCAATCGGCGTCCCCGAGCCCGTGAAGGTCTTCGGGACACCCGAACAGAAGCGCGAGTACCTGCCACGGTGTGCCGCCGGGGCCGTCACGGCCTTCCTCCTCACCGAACCGGACGTGGGCAGCGACCCCGCCCGGCTGGGCAGCACGGCAACGCCCACGAACGACGGCGACGCGTACCTTTTGGACGGCGTGAAACTTTGGACCACCAACGGGGTGATCGCCGAGCTGGTGGTGGTCATGGCGGTGGTTCCGGCGCATACGGATGCTGGCGGTACCCGGCACAAGGGCGGGATCAGTGCGTTTGTTGTGGAGATGGACTCGCCTGGGATCACGGTGGAAAACCGCAATGCCTTCATGGGCCTGCGCGGCATCGAGAACGGCGTCACCCGCTTCCACCAGGTGCGGGTACCGGCCGCCAACCGGCTGGGGCGCGAGGGCCAGGGCCTGAAGATCGCACTGACCACGCTCAACACCGGCCGCCTGGCCCTGCCAGCGCTGTGCGTGGCATCGGGACGGTGGAGCCTGAAGATTGCCCGCGAGTGGTCCAATGCCCGCACCCAGTGGGGCAGGCCCGTGGGTGAACACGAGGCGGTGGGGAAGAAAATTGCCTTCATCGCTGCCTCGGCCTTTGCCCTGGACGCCGTGTTTGAGTTGTCCGCGGAACTTGCCGATGCCGGGCAGAAGGACGTCCGCATCGAGGCCGCGCTCGCCAAACTTTGGGCCACGGAAATCAGCTGCCAGATAGCCGACGAACTGGTTCAGGTCCGGGGTGGCCGCGGGTTCGAAACGGCGGAGTCGCTGGCCGCCCGCGGGGAACGCGCGGTGCCGGCCGAGCAGCAGCTGCGCGATCTCCGCATCAACCGGATCTTCGAGGGATCGTCGGAAATCATGCGGCTGCTGATTGCCCGGGAAGCGGTGGACGCCCACCTTGCCGCCGCGGGCGATCTCGCATCCCTCGATGCGAGCCTGTCCGACAAAGCCAAGGCCGCCGTCGGCGCGTCCGGCTTCTACGCCAAGTGGCTGCCCAAGCTGGTGGCGGGTGCGGGCATGGACCCGCGGTCCTACGGTGAATTCGGGCGGCTGGCCAAGCACCTTCGGTTCGTGGAACGTTCGTCGCGGAGGCTCGCCCGCCAGACGTTCTATGGCATGGGCCGGTGGCAGGCCAAACTCGAGCGCAAGCAGGCGTTCCTCGGGCGCGTGGTGGACATCGGTGCCGAACTATTCGCCATGACCGCATGCTGCTCCCGCGCCGAAATGCTCCTGAAGACCTCCCCTGACAAGGCAGCCAGCGCCTACGAACTCGCCGACGCCTACTGCGAGCAGGCGAGGGTGCGGGTGGACGAATACTTCGACCAGCTGTGGCGGAACACGGACGATGCCGACCAGGCCCTGACACGCAAAGTCCTCGCCGGTGACTACACGTGGTTGGAGGCGGGGGTCGTGGACCAGTCCGAAGGGACCGGCCCGTGGATCGCCGACGCCTCTCCCGGCGCATCAACCAAGGAGGACCTGCACCGGAAATACCGGTAAAATCGCAGGTCACAAAGTAGTAAGCACGCTTGCTATCACCCGGGGCGGGTGGTTGAGTTGAGTCATGAGCAGCTCAACGGACCCAGAGAACCTGCCTCCCCGGCGCGCCCGGGAGGACGACACCACCCGCAGCGGAAGTTACCGGGACGCAAGCGCGGACGACGCCGCCACGCGCTCGTTTGACCAGGCACCGGCCCGGGAAGGAGTCCGCGCCCGCGAAGGGGCGGTCACCCGTGAAGGCGAAGCCGTGCGCCCGGCGGAACGCGACCGCGCCCTGAACCGTGACCGCGGTGCGGACCTCAGCGCGGAGCGGGAGTACCGGCCGGCTCCCACTACGGCGACTCCCGTGGTGGACCCCACGCTCGCGGACAGGGAAACCGCAGTGGCGCGCCAGAAGGAGCGGTTCGGCGGCATCAAGGTTGGCTCCGCCTTCTTTGGCTGGCTGGCCGCCACCGGCATGGCCGTCCTGCTGACCGCCCTGGTGGCGGCAGCCGGGACAGCCGTCGGCCTGGCGAACAACACCGATGTCAACGAGGCAGTGAACCAGGCCGCCCAGAACAGCGGCACGGTGGGTCTGGTGGGGATCATCGTCCTGCTGGTGATCCTGTTCCTTTCCTACTACTGCGGCGGTTACGTTGCCGGCCGCATGGCCCGCTTCAACGGCGCCAAGCAGGGCCTCATGGTGTGGGCCTGGGCCCTGATCGCAGCGATCGTCGTGGCCATCCTTGGGCTCGTGGCCGGCCAGCAGTTCAATGTCCTGGCCAACCTGAACAGCTTCCCCCGCATCCCCATCAACGAAGGACAGCTAACCACCACCAGCATCATCGCTGCGATCGTGGTGGCACTGGTTGCCCTCGTGGGCGCTGTGCTGGGCGGCCTGGCGGGCATGCGGTTCCACCGGAAGGTTGACCGTGCCGGCTTCACCCCGGACAGCGAGTATTACGACGACGACGAGTAGTCAGGCGAGAATGTCGCCATCCACGTAGAGCCAGCGCCCGTGCTCCCTGACGAACCTGCTGCGTTCGTGAAGGATCCCGCGTTCGCTTCCATGCCGGTAGTGCGCCTTGAACTCCACCGTGCCCTCGGTGTCGAACGGTCCACCACCGGAGGAAGAGACGATATCCAAGCGGCGCCACTCCATGGCAGCGTCCAGGTCCAGGGCCGCCGGTGCGGTGGATGGATGGTGGGTGCGAAGCAAATAGCCCTCGTCCAGCAGGGCAAAAGCTGCGTACCGGGAACGCATCAACTGTTCCGCCGTGGCGGCCTCCGCACTGCCCGAATGGAACCGGCCGCAGCAGTCCGCGTAAGGGTCGCCGGACAGACATATGCACTTTGCGGAATCTATTGATGCGGTCACCCGGTGATGCTGTCATATCCGGTAACAGCTTCGCTACAACCTGGGACAGGGCCACGCCTGCCGGGGCACGGCCGGGCAAAAATCCGTAAGGTGGAGAAGGAGTCCGCAGCCGGCGCTGTTCGCCGCAGCGGGCGCAGGATGCAGGCAGAGAGGAGAGATGGCGTGGAGCACCCGGACACTCTCGTCCTCAACCTGACTTTCCTGGGCACCATGGGCCTGGCCCTCCTGATGTTCCTGGTCCTCTTCCTGCTCGGCGTCATCACCCTGGTCCTTGCCGGCCTGGGCCGCCTCACCGCCGTCATCCTCATGACCCTGTTCGGGCGGGCCCCCGGCAAACGCGATTCCATCGGTTTTTCCGGCGCACCTGCCAGGCAGGGCCGCCCCCGCAGGACGCTCTGGGAACGCACCGCCGCGCTGAAGCCGGAGCGGCTCAAGGAGTCGCTCCGCACCGCCGTCGTACGCCATCCGAAGCTTGCCGCCGCCCGCCCCGAGCCGCCGGTCCTCGCCGAAGACTGGGCCTCCGCCGTTGCCCAGGCCGATAAGCGCGCCGAAGCCAGGGCGCGGGCCGAACGGCCGGAAATCAAGCTTTCCGTGCGGGATCTTCCGGACCCGGCCGTCCCTGCGGACAAGGTTTCCGAAGTGGCACCGCTGGTGGAGTCCGCCCTGCACAACCACCGGCCCCCGCACGAACTGCCGCGGTCCTTCAAGAAACCCCAGCCGCTCCATCCGCTGCCCCCGCTGGATACCGGGTCCCTAGTATCCCTGGCCGGTCCCCAGCAGGTACTCAAGGAGCAGTCCAAGGAGAATGGCTAAGCCCTTACCCTGAGCAACCATCTGGGTTAGCGTGAAACCCATGGAATTCAGATACCTCGGAAACAGCGGCTTCAAAGTCTCGGAAATCACCTTCGGCAATTGGCTGACGCACGGTTCGCAGGTGGAAAACGACGTCGCAACCCAGTGCGTGCGTGCGGCGCTCGACGCGGGCATCAGCACCTTCGACACCGCGGACGTCTACGCCAACACCGCCGCTGAAACCGTATTGGGCCACGCGCTCAAGGATGAGCGCCGCGAGTCCGTGGAGATCTTCACCAAAGTCTTCGGCCCCACCGGCCCCAAGGGCAAGAACGATCTTGGTTTGTCCCGCAAGCACATCATGGAATCCATCAACGGCTCGCTGCGCCGGCTGCAGACGGACTATGTGGACCTGTACCAGGCCCACCGGTACGACTTCGAAACGCCGCTGGAAGAGACCATGCAGGCGTTCGCGGACATCGTCCGGCAGGGCAAGGCGCTCTACATCGGGGTAAGCGAGTGGACCGCCGATCAGCTCCGCGAGGGCCACAAGCTGTCCAAGGGATTGGGCTTCCAGCTCATCTCCAACCAGCCGCAGTACTCCATGCTGTGGCGGGTAATCGAGGCCGAGGTGGTTCCGGCGTCGGAAGAGCTGGGCGTGTCCCAGATTGTCTGGTCGCCCATGGCCCAGGGTGTCCTGAGCGGCAAGTACCTGCCTGGCCAGCCCGCCCCCGAGGGCAGCCGCGCCACGGATGAAAAGGGCGGCGCCAAGATGATCCAGCGGTGGATGCGCGACGACGTCCTCGCCGCCGTGCAGGAACTGAAGCCCATTGCCCAGGAGGCCGGCCTCACCATGCCGCAGCTGGCCGTTGCCTGGGTGCTGCAAAACCCCAACGTGGCGTCCGCCATTGTGGGTGCCTCCCGGCCCGAGCAGATTGCCGACAGCGTGGGTGCCGCCGGAGTGAAGCTGGAGGCGGAGGTCCTCAAGAGGATTGACGACGCCGTCGGAGGGCTCGCCGAACGCGACCCGGCGCAGACCAAGTCGCCGGCCACCCGGGAAGCCTAAGTGGCGTCCACGTCGGAACTGCCGGCCCTTGCTGTCACCGGGTCCACCGGAGGCCTGGGCGGAATGGTGGCACGGCAGCTTGCCGGGTCCGGTTTCGCCCAGCGCCTGCTGGTCCGGGACGCCGCGCGCGCCCCGCAGCTGGAGGACGCGCATCCTGTGGTGTGTTCCTACGGAGATGGCGCTGCCTCCCGGCAGGCTCTGGACGGGGCGAAGGTGCTGTTCATGGTCTCTGCGGCGGAGGCCGAAGACCGCCTGCAGCAGCATTACGCGTTCGTGGATGCAGCGGCCGCTGCCGGGGTGGAGCACGTGGTGTACACGTCCTTCTACGGAGCGGCCCCGGATGCAACCTTCACGCTGGCCCGGGACCACTTCGCCACCGAGGAGCGGATCAAGGCGTCCGGGATGGGGTACACCTTCCTGCGCGACAACTTCTACCTGGATTTCCTGCCGCTGATGACCGGAGAAGACGGTGTGATCCGCGGACCTGCCGGAGACGGCGTCTTCTCCGGCGTGGCCCGAGAGGACATTGCCCGCTGCGCGCACGCCGTGCTGCGGGATCCTGCCATCCACAAGGGCAAGACCTACCACCTGACCGGTCCGGAGGAACTGAGCATGGCGCAGGCCGCCGAGGTGCTGAGCGCCGGCACGGGTCGGGACGTGCGGTACCACGCGGAGTCGGTGGAGGAAGCCTACGCGTCGCGGGCCTCCTACGGCGCCCCGCAGTGGCAGCTGGACGCCTGGGTCAGCACCTACACGGCCATGGCCGCCGGGGAAATGGCGGGACTTTCGCCGGATGTGCAGGGGCTGACCGGGCAGGATCCCATCAGCCTGGCCGAATTCCTCACCCGGCCGGTGCTGTAACCCGGATAATTTCGTTGACGCGCGGCTGGGCCCGGCGTAGACCTGTGGCGGGGGCCTTAGTCCGCCGAGCAGAATCGCACCGCCATGAAGTCCAGCAACCAGCAGTCCACCCGGCAGGAGCCGTCACCGGTCTCTGCCACCGCCGCCGAGCCTACGGCTGGCCCGCTGACCCGGGAGGAACTGCAGCTCGCGGCCCGCAACCATTCGATGCCGCTGGAGGCGCTGCGCCGCGAGGTCACGCCGCCCGGGCTCCACTACGTGCTCACGCATTTCGATATTCCCGACCTGGACGCCTCTTCCTGGCACCTGCGGATCGGGGGTGCGGTGGAACGCGCCCTGGAACTGGGCATGGCCGCTCTCCGCAGGGACCCGGCAATCACCGTGCCGGTGACCCTCGAATGCGCGGGCAACGGCAGGTCGCTCCTGGAACCGCGACCCTTGAGCCAGCCCTGGGTCATGGAGGCGGTGGGCACCGCGCACTGGACCGGAGTGCCGCTGGCCTATCTCCTCGGCAAGGCCGGGGTGCTGCCGGACGCGGTGGAGGTGGTCTTCACCGGGGCGGACGCGGGCATCCAGGGAGGCGTCTCCCAGCAGTACGCGCGCAGCTTACCGATCCGTGAGGCGTTGCGTCCCGACGTCGTCCTTGCCTACAAAATGAACGGCACTGACCTGCCGCCGCAGCACGGCTACCCGCTGCGGCTGGTGGTCCCGGGCTGGTACGGGATGGCCAGCGTCAAGTGGCTGGCGTCCATCGAGGTGTCCAGGGCGCCGTTCGCAGGGTTCCAGCAGAAGGTTGCCTACCGCTACCAGGGCTCCGCGGACGACGCCGGCACCCCGGTTTCGCGGATCAGGGTGCGTTCGTTGATGGTCCCGCCGGGCGTCCCGGACTTCTTCACCCGGAAGCGGTTCCTGCGCGCGGGCCCGGTGATGCTGGAGGGTAGAGCCTGGTCCGGGGAAGGTGCGGTGACCGCCGTCGAGGTAGGGATTGACGGCACTTGGCTGCCGGCCCACCTGGATAAACCGGTGGGCGGTTACGCGTGGCGGAGGTGGAGCCTTCCGTGGGTCGCGGATCCCGGTGAGCATGTCCTGGCGTGCCGCGCCACGGACATTACCGGTGCCAGCCAGCCCCTTAAGCAGGCCTGGAACTACCAGGGGATGGGCAACAACGTGGTGCAGCGGGTCAGCGTGACGGTGGAGTGACGCTGGATCTGCTTCCTTGGCCGGCATACGCTGGGGCTATACTCGGTGCCAATCATGACCAGCCTCCCATCCGCTCCCGCCAGTGTCCGAATTGATGCGTGGCTGTGGGCAGTGCGCGCCTACAAGACGCGGTCTGCCGCCACCGCAGCCTGCCGCGCTGGGCACGTCCGCCTCAACGGCAGCCCCTCGAAAGCTTCGGCAACGCTGGTCACTGGCGACACCGTCACCGTCCGGATGCCCGGGTACGAGCGCATCCTTGAGGTGCGCCGCCTCATCGCCAAACGCGTGGGGGCGGAGGCGGCATCCCACTGCTTTACCGACCACACTCCCCCGCGCCCTGTCCTTCCGGCGCTGGGGTTGCCGCAGCGAGACCGCGGCGCCGGGCGTCCCACCAAAAAGGACCGGCGCGAGATGGATCGTCTGCGGGGATCTTCGTAGCTGACCTGTTGCCCATGTCAGGCACCCGCCTTGCTGCGTGCCTGCACCAGGTTGGCGAACGGCAACCGGCCAAATTCCGCAACGAAGGCAGCGTGGTAACCCGCTTCTGCGCCGTTCAGTTGGCCGGCCGGAAGTTCCTTCCACGCGATGGTCAGCGATTCCACGTCAGCGAGCTGCCAGACAAGCCGCCCGTCCCAGTGGCCTGGAGGCTTTCCCTGCCCGAAGTCAACGAACTCCTGGATCTGGCGCCGAAGTCCCCGGTTACCCTTGCTTCCGGGTCCTGCGTTCCCCACCTAAAGGACAACGGCGCCGTCCAACCACTCGGCGGCCAGCGCGGCGGCGGGCAGGGACGGGTCCTTCTTCTTGAAGACACCCGCGGTGCTTTTCATCAGGAATCGCGCCTGGAAATCTTCCGGCGCCAGGACCGCGAAGAGTCCTGTTCCCTGCGGTATCCGCATCGTCTCGAGGCTGCGGATGGGCCGGAAGCCGGCGAAGCCTTCGGCCTTGAGGCCCTTCCTGGTGAACTGCATAGTTCATTGAACAGCAGGCCTGGGACCGTTGCCGGGTTTTCCACATAGGGGTTTCGGGTGGCTGTGCTTGCCAGACCCTGGTGGAAGACTTTGGTTATGGAAGCGGTTTTGGAATCGGTGAGAGCAGACCGGGCGGCGCGATGGGCCGGACCGTCCGCTGTTGACGCCGTTTCACACCCACCTGCTGCTCCTTCGCTTGGCGATGTCCTGGACTTGTTGGCCCGTGTTCCGTTGGCTGCTGATGGTGCGGGTTTGATTGACCAGATCCGCGCGCTGGAGGATCTGAAGTGCCTGGCCGGTGCCCGGCAGGCGGAGACCGCTGTCGCCTTCGATCTGTCCCAGCGACAGGAACAGGCCGACGCCGGGGTCCCGGTTGCCGGGCAGGGCGCCGGGACCGCGGCGCAGATCGCCCTGGCAAGGCGGGAGTCCCCGGCGAAAGGGTCCCGGCTGCTCGGCCTGGCCAAGGCCCTGACCGGGATGCCCCACACCTTCACCGCGTTCCGGGGCGGGCTGCTGAATGAGTGGCGGGCCACCCTGATCGTGAAGGAAACCATCTGCCTCACGCCCGGGGACCGGGCCGGAGTGGATGAGGAACTCGCTGCCGATACCGGCGCCCTGGACGGTGCGGGAGATAAGGCGATCATCGCCGCCGTCCGTGCCGCGGCGTACCGGCGGGACCCGGCCTCGGTCGCCAAACGCGCGGCACGGGCCGTGAGCGAGCGGTGTGTGAGCCTGCGTCCGGCACCAGACACCATGACCTACCTGACCGCGCTGCTCCCGGTCGCCCAGGGCGTGGCCGCCTACGCCGCGCTCACGAAAGAAGCCGGCACGGCCCGTGCTGCCGGGGATGACCGGTCCCGCGGGCAGGTCATGGCCGACACCCTCGTCGAACGCCTCACCGGCACCCCCGGCGGCATCAGCGGGGTTCAGATCCAGCTCGTCATGACCGACCGCAGCCTCCTCCACGCCGACGCGGAACCAGCACGGCTCCCCGGCTACGGCACCATCCCGGCAGCCTGGGCGAGGGAAATCGCCCTCACTGGCGCCGGTGATAAGGACCTGGCTCTCTGGGTCCGGCGGCTCTACACCGCCCCGGGCAGCGGCGAGCTCGTTGCGATGGACTCCACAGCCCGGCTCTTCCCGGCAGGGCTGAAACGGTTCCTCCAGGTCCGGGACAACACCTGCCGGACCCCATACTGCGACGCCCCCATCAGGCACCACGACCACATCACCAGCTGGCACCACGGTGGACCCACCAGCGCCGATAACGGCCAAGGCCTCTGCGAAGCCTGCAACCACACCAAAGAAACCCCCGGCTGGACCGCCGTAACCACCCCCGGCCCGCGGCATACGGTAGCAACCACTACCCCCACCGGCCACACCTACAACTCCACCGCCCCACCACTCCCCGGCTCACCGATGCGCCAGGGCCATGCACACGGCAAGCAGTCAGGCCATTCTCAGGAACGCCGCCTAGCATTGGCCCGTGCCACCCCTTGAGATCCTCATTTCCTCCTGGCGACTCGATTGGGCCGCTGCAGCTTTCGTCGCGGTGACCGGCATCCTGTATGGGTGGGGTATGCACTCCGCAGCACTAGGCGGTCGTCGATGGCCGGTGTGGCGGGCTGTGGCGTTCTACGTCCTGGGTTTGGGCTCCTTTATCGTTCTCACCTGTGGCTTTACCGGGGTTTATGGCGCCGAGCAACGGTGGGCCTTCACCGTCAAGGTTTCCCTGCTGCTGTTTGTTGTCCCCCTGCTGATCGGACTTGGCAAACCCCTCACCCTGGCCCGGGCGGCTTTGCCGCCCAAGGACAGGTCGGCCCTGGACAACGTCCTGTCCAGCAGGCCGGTTCGATTCGTGAGCAACTCGTTCGGTGCGCCGCTGCTGGGCCTGGCACTCTTTTCCACTTTCCTCACGCCGGCCTTCTTCACGCTGCGGACCGACCCCGTAGCCGGCGCACTGCTCACCCTCGGAGTTCCTCTACTGGGAATGCTGATGGCGTTGCCCATCATCGAAGAGTCCGACTTCCAGCGGTCCAGCGCCTACCTGACCCTTGAATTCATGTTCGTCTTCATCGAGCTGCTGATCGACGCGGTCCCGGGCATCCTGCTGAGCCTCAACGGCCAGGTGCTCGACCATGTGATGTCTGTTCCCGATCCCCAATGGTGGTTCCGGGACGCCCTCCAGGACCAGCAGTTCGCCGGCAATCTGCTGTGGTTCATCTGCGAGGTCCTGGACCTGCCGTTGATCATCCTGATGTTCATCCGCTTCTCGCGCAGTGACAAAAGGGAAGCCGGCGCCTTCGATGAGCTAACGGATGAACAGCTCGATGAACTTCAAAACCAGCACCTGCGCGGGCGGCACTAGGCCAACTGGCAGCGGGCGGAGGCAACCTGGAGGTCTGCCCAAAATTGGGTGTGCCCACCCCTACCCGGGGAAGCGTAGAGTGACATAGGACGCCTGATTCTGGACGCCTCGCTGCCAAGGGAGAAATCGTGACGATTGATTGGGACGAAAAAAAGGCCCTGCTACAGGAACCGAACATCGCGAAGGTAACCCAACTTTGCGATGAACTGATGGAAAAGAAGCCCGGTTCCAATGTCCCCTATATCGATCCCGTCCACGACGAAGACGAGTGCCGAATCATCAGCCTCCAGGCGAGCCCCGGCAAGGGGACCGAGTCCGGGTTCGTCTCCCACAACAATGATGACGAAGCTGCCCGCAGGGCCACCCAGATCTATGAGCTCGCCGAGCTGGATCCCCGCTACGTCATGCCGTGGAACGCCTACCCCTGGGTCCGGGAGAGCGGCAGCCCCTCGGCATTGAGCGTCCAGGAAAAGACAGACGGTCTCCGGCCCTTCCGCCAGTTCCTCAAAATCAATTCCCGCGTATCGGCCATCATCGCGCACGGCACGGACGCCTCCACGTTCCTGACCCTCTTCGAGAAGACCTACCATTCTTCGTTGAAGAACAACGGCATCAAGATCTACAAGGCCTCCGCCCTCGGCGGCAGGGCCTTTGCTGTTTCCGAGGCCAAACAGGAGGAGCTGCTCACCAAGAGCGTCGAAACTTACCGCGACGCAATGCAGCGGGCGGGCATCCAACACCTTTAGTAAGGTCCCAGCTTCCTTTCAGCCATGCAGGTGCATACTCATAGGTACCCTGACCGGCTATAGAACCAGGCAGACCCTTGACGTCCCGTACCGACCCTTCCCCCGGGGCGGCGTCCCGAGCGGACGCCCCGGCCGTGGCACTGGCCATTGCCATCTTCCAGCTGCCCCGGATGCCGTTCCTGGCTAAATTCGGCCCCGTCCTGGCGCCCGAGGCCTGACGCGCTGCCATGTCGGGCTTCATTGACAGCCTCCTGAACGTCAGCCCGCTGGTGGCGTACATCGCCGTCTTCTGCCTGGTGTTCGCCGAGGACGCCTTGTTCGTCGGCTTCGTCATCCCCGGCGAAACCGCAGCCGTCCTGGGCGGAGTGGTGGCCAGCCGCGGCGAGGTGCAGCTGGGCGTCATGATGGCCCTGGCGGTGGCCGCCGCCATCATTGGCGACACTGTTGGCTACGAGGTGGGAAAGCACCTGGGCAGCCGCCTCGTGAAATCCAGGGCACTCGCCCGCCATGCTTCGAAGCTGGAAAACGCCCAGGACCTTCTGCGCCGCAGGGGTGGCTCCGCCGTGTTCCTGGGCCGCTTCACCGCCTTCTTCCGCGCCGTCATGCCCGCCCTGGCAGGTACCTCCCACATGCCCTACGGCAGGTTCTTTGCCTACAACGCCGCCGGGGGCCTGGTCTGGGGTATCGGCTTCGTCCTGCTGGGGTTCCTCGCCGGCAACTCCTACGAGGCCGTCGCCAAGACAGTCGGAGAGGAGCTCGCCATTGTGATCGCCGCAGTGGCAGTGGCGGCACTCGCCGTCTGGCACTTCCGCTCACGACGGCGGCGGCAGCGGCGGCGCCTGGCCGGCCAGCGGCGGGACAGTGCGCCAAATTCATAGGATGGTTTGACAGCAACTGTGACCAGTGCCATATTTAAGGCGTGAACCTGTCAGACAGCCGGACAGCAGGACAGCCTGCATTCCGTCCCCTTGCCCGGCTGAGCGCTGCCGAGGCAGTGTTCAACGCCATCCGCGGGGACATCGAGTCAGGCAACGTCCCGGTTGGCAGCAAACTCAGTTCGGAGGCCACGCTTTCCCAGCAGTACGGAGTAAGCCGCTCGGTGATCCGGGAGGCCCTCCGTTCCTGCACCGCCCTGGGCCTGACCGTCACCCGCACGGGCAAGGGCACGTTCGTCATCGCCAGCAAGGTGGCCAATGACCTCACCCTGGGCCAGTACTCCGCCCGCGACCTTACCGAAGCGCGCCCCCACATCGAAATTCCCGCTGCCGGGCTTGCCGCCGAGCGGCGCAAGGAAGAAGAACTCGATACCCTCCGCCACATCATGGGTGCCATGGTTACCGAAACCGACCTGGAATCGTGGGTGGCCCTGGATTCCAGCTTCCACGCCACGATTGCCCGTGCCAGCGGCAACAAGGTGTTCGCAAGCGTCGTGGCCGACATCCGGGACGCACTGGCACACCAATCCGAGACCTTGAACATGGTGGCAGACCGCCAGCACGCTTCAGACATCGAGCATCAGGAAATCCTTGCCGCCATAGACCGGCTCCGCGGAAAAGGCCCGCGCCGCCATGGCCCGCCATCTCGACGCCGTGGGCATAGCCCTGGACTCCATCCTCAACAGCTAGCAAGATCC
>NZ_JBHVTN010000004.1:216044-334046 GCF_042884655.1 Pseudarthrobacter sp. NPDC058119 | reverse complement strand
GAAACCGGCTCCGCGGAAAAGGCCCGCGCCGCCATGGCCCGCCATCTCGACGCCGTGGGCATAGCCCTGGACTCCATCCTCAACAGCTAGCAAGATCCAACCAACCTTCCCAAGGACCCCATGCCCTCCCCCGTTTTTTCTGCTGCCCACACCGCTGCCCTGGCCGGGGTGACCCTTCCGCAGCACGCCCCACTGGTCGCGGCCATCCGCGACGGCCTGGTGGAGAGTGTGCATTACGGCTCCGCCATTGCCCTCGCGGCTGACGGTTCGGTGGCGGCGTCCGCCGGCGCTCCCCTGGCACCGTTCTACCCGCGGTCTGCACTCAAGCCCCTCCAGGCGGTGGCCATGGTCCGCGCAGGCCTTGAACTTCCCGCAGATCTCCTGGCACTGGCCGCCGCGAGCCATTCGGGCGCTGCAACGCACCGTGACGGTGCCCTGCGCATCCTTGAAATGCACGGGCTCGCCCCAACGGACCTGGACAACAGCACCGACCTCCCCTATGGGACCGCCGAGCGCGAGGATTGGCTGCGCGCCGGCGGCAGCGCCACCCGCATCACCCAGAACTGTTCCGGGAAACACGCCGCCATGGTGGCCACGTGCAAGATCAACGGCTGGCCGGTGCAGGGTTACCTGGATCCCACCCACCCACTGCAGCGGGTCGTGGCGCAAACGGTCATCGACCTGACCGGAGAAGAGCCGGCAGCCGCGAGCACCGACGGCTGCGGCACCCCCTTGTTCGCCCTCACGCTGCGCGGCATGGCCGGCGCCTTCGGCCGGATTGCCAAGGCTGCGGCGGACGACGACGGCAGCCCGGAAGCCGACGTCGGCCTCGCCATGCAGCAACACCCGCAGATGGTGGCCGGCGAGGGCCGCGACGTCACCGCATTGATGCGCCTGCTGCCCGGCACCGTGGCCAAGGACGGCTTTGAGGGCGTGCAGCTGGTGGGCCTGCCCGGCGGCAGCGCCGTGGCCGTCAAGATCTCCGACGGCGGCGACCGCGCCCGGATGGCCGCCACCGTCCGCATGCTGGAGGCGCTGGACGTCGACACCGACCAGCTCGCCGGCATCGCCACCGCCCCGGTGCTAGGCGGCGGCCGCGAGGTGGGCCGGCTCCTGGCCACCGATTTCCTTGACCAATCGTCCGCACCCGTCAACGAAGCCCTGTAAGGACACCATGACCACCATCGAAACCGCCGCACCCGCCCAGGTCCGGTCCGAACACGACCTGCTCGGCGACCGGGACGTGCCCTCGCACGCCTACTGGGGCGTGCACACGCTTCGCGCCGTGGAGAACTTCCCCATCACCGGGCAGAAGCTCTCCTCCAACATGCACCTGGTCCACGGTCTTGCCGCCGTGAAACTGGCCGCTGCCCGTACCAACCGCGAGCTGGGCCTCCTGGATGCCGAACGCGCCGATGCCATCGAACAGGCCTGCCAGGATGTCATGGCCGGACGCCTTGCCGACCAGTTCGTCGTGGACGTCATCCAGGGCGGCGCCGGGACGTCGTCGAACATGAACGCCAACGAGGTCATCGCCAACCGCGCCCTGGAAATCCTGGGCCACCCCAAGGGCGACTACGCCCGGCTGCACCCCAACGACCACGTCAACCTCAGCCAGTCCACCAACGACGTCTACCCCACCGCCGTGAAGCTGGGCACCATCTTCGCCGCCCGGGAACTGCTGGCCGCACTCGAGGAACTCGAGGATGCCTGCGCCGCCAAGGCCCAGGAATTCCGCACCGTGGTGAAGATGGGCCGCACCCAGCTGCAGGACGCCGTGCCCATGACCCTGGGCCAGGAGTTCGGCAGCTACGCCGTGACCATCGGCGAGGACCGGCTGCGCCTTGCCGAAGCCGAACTGCTGATCCACGAAATCAACCTCGGCGCCACCGCCATCGGCACCGGCCTGAACGCCCCTGGCGGCTACGCCGACACAGCCTGCCGGCACTTGGCCGAAATCACCGGACTGCCGCTGGTCACCGCCGTCGACCTCATCGAAGCCACCCAGGACGTGGGTGCGTTCGTCCACCTCTCCGGCGTCCTCAAGCGCGTGGCAGTAAAACTGTCCAAGATCTGCAACGACCTCCGCCTGCTCTCCTCCGGCCCCCGGGCCGGCTTTGGCGAAATCAACCTGCCAGCCGTCCAGTCCGGGTCCTCCATCATGCCCGGCAAGATCAACCCGGTCATCCCGGAAGTGGTTTCACAGGTGGCCTACGAGGTCATCGGCAACGACGTCACCATCACCATGGCCGCCGAAGCCGGGCAGCTGCAGCTCAACGCCTTCGAACCGATCATTGTCCACAGCCTCCACAAGAGCATCTCCCACCTCGAGGCAGCCTGCCGCACCCTCACGGCCCGCTGCATCAGTGGAATCACCGCCAACACCGACCACCTGCGCCGCACCGTGGAGCAGTCCATCGGCCTGGTCACCGCACTGAATCCCCACCTCGGCTACGCCACCGCCACTGCCATCGCGCAGGAAGCGCTTGCCACCGGCAAGGGCGTCGCCGCGCTCGTCCTGGAACACGGGCTCCTCACCGACGCCCAGCTCCAGGAACTCCTGAGCCCCGAACGCCTGGCCAACCTCAGCAAGTAGTCCCCCCAACTGCTCCCCGAAGGACACTTCAATGACAAACACCCCACTTCCCGACCACCTGATTGATGGTGGCCATGCGCATGCGTCCGAGACCTCGCTGCACGCGGAGGACAAGGGCTACCACAAGAACCTCAAGCCCCGGCAGATCCAGATGATCGCGATCGGCGGTGCGATCGGCACCGGCCTATTCCTGGGCGCCGGTGGCCGGCTTAACGCGGCTGGCCCGTCCCTGGTCATCGCCTACGCCGTCTGCGGGTTCTTCGCGTTCCTGATCCTGCGCGCCCTGGGCGAACTGGTCCTGCACCGCCCCTCGTCGGGCTCGTTCGTTTCCTACGCCCGTGAATTCTTCGGCGAAAAAGCCGCGTTCGTCTCCGGCTGGTTCTACTGGATCAACTGGGCCACCACCACCATCGTGGACATCACTGCCGCCGCCCTCTACATGCACTTCTTCGGCAACTACATCCCCTGGATGGCCGATGTCCCGCAGTGGGTCTGGGCGCTGACCGCCCTCGTCGTGGTCCTGGCCCTGAACCTGGTCTCCGTGAAGGTCTTCGGCGAAATGGAATTCTGGTTCGCCCTGATCAAGGTCGCCGCCCTTGTCGCGTTCCTGCTCATCGGCACCTACTTCGTCATCTTCGGCACGCCCGTGGACGGCCAACAAGTGGGCATCAGCCTCCTATCCGACAACGGCGGGATCTTCCCCAACGGCCTGCTGCCCATGATCATCCTCATGCAGGGCGTCCTGTTCGCCTACGCCTCCATCGAGCTCGTCGGCACCGCGGCCGGTGAGACCGAGAACCCGGAAAAGATCATGCCCAAGGCCATCAACTCCGTGGTCTTCCGCATCGCCGTGTTCTACGTCGGCTCCGTGATCCTGCTGGCCCTGCTGCTGCCCTTCACGTCCTACCAAAAGGGCGTCAGCCCGTTCGTGACGTTCTTCGGTTCCATCGGCGTCCAGGGCGTGGACGTCATCATGAACCTCGTGGTCCTCACCGCTGCCCTGTCCTCGCTGAACGCCGGGCTCTACTCCACCGGCCGGATCCTGCGCTCCATGTCCGTCAACGGCTCGGCCCCCAAGTTCGCTTCCCGCATGAACAAAGCAGGCGTCCCCTACGGCGGCATCGCGATCACCGCCGTGGTGTCCCTGCTGGGTGTCCCCCTGAACTACCTCGTCCCGGCCGAAGCCTTCGAGATCGTGCTGAACATCGCCTCGGTGGGCATCATCATGACCTGGGCCACGATCGTGCTCTGCCAGATCCAGCTCAAGCGCTGGGCCGACAAAGGCTGGGTGGAACGCCCCTCCTTCCGGATGTTCGGTGCCCCCTACACCGGCTACCTCTCCCTGCTCTTCCTGGTCGGGGTCCTGGTCATGGTGTTCATCGACTCCCCGTTCACCATGCTCGTGACCGCCATCGCCTCGGTCCTCATGGTCCTGGGCTGGTACGCCTGCCGCCACCGCATCCGTGAAATCGCCGAAACCCGCGAAGGCTTCACCGGAACGTCCCCGGTGGTCGCCAACGCTGCGGCGGACACCTTCAAGAAGTAGCAGCCTTAAACGTCCGACGGCGGCACCCGGGTTCTGGAGTTCACAGAACCCGGGTGCCGCCGTCGGGTTTTAAGGGCGGGTCCCGGCCGTCACTTGGATGGCTTGACCACCAGGGCTGACCCGCCGCCGCGCCTTACCGGCTCGGCTGCGGCCAGGGTACGCCCGTCATCGAGGAACTCGATGGCGGTGGCTGCGCCGATCTCCGCGGCGGAGGTGAACGAGTCACCCGACGGCGCCAGGGTATGGCCGAACCGGGAGGTCAGGGCCGGGCCGTACTTGTCGATGAACGCAGGTTCGGCAGTGACGTTGGCGGTGTTCCGCTGGGACGCACGCGGGGCTGCGATGGCGTCAGGGGTGCTCATCCCCAGGTCGATGCGGTTGACGATGGTCTGCAGGACGGTGGTGATGATGGTGGAGCCGCCCGGTGAGCCCAGCGCCAGGAACGGCTTGCCGTCCTCCAACAGGATGGTGGGCGACATGGACGAACGCGGCCGCTTGCCTGGCTCGACCCGGTTGGGATCCGTGGCGCTGTAAACCGTGGAGAAGTCGGTGAGCTCGTTGTTGAGCAGGAACCCGCGGCCGGGAACAACCATGCCGGAGCCGCCGGTCTGTTCAATGGTCAGCGTGTACTCGACCACGTTGCCCCACTTGTCCGAGACGGTCATGTTGGTGGTGGAGATGTTTTCCGTGTCCTTCTCATCCGCGGCAGCGGCAGGTTTCATCGGGCAGGTTCCGTCGTAGTTGCCGACGTCACCGGGCAGCACTGGTTTGGTTGCCGCATGGGTGGGGTCAAGCTCGCAGGCGCGTTCCTTGCCGAAGATGGGATCCGTCAGGGCCTTGGTGGGCACCTTCACAAACGCCGGATCCCCCACGTACTTGGCACGGTCCGCAAAAGCCAGCGCGCTGGCCTCGAGGTAGTGGTGCAGAACGGCGGGCTGGTCCTTTTTCAGTGCCGGCGGGTTGAACACGTCCAGGATGTTCAGCGATTCGCCGACAGTCGTGCCGCCGCTGCTGGAAGGTGCCATGCCGTAGACGTCATAGCCCCGGTAGTTCATGTGCGTGGGGTCCTGGTCCAGTGCCTTGTAGTGTTCCAGGTCCTCCTCGGTCATGGAGCCTGGAGGGACTGGGAGCCGGTCCTTCTTGGCAATGGTCAGATCCACCGGCGGCGCCTGCACGGTCTTGGCGATCTCCTTGGCCAGCGGTCCGTTGTAGAACGCCTCCATGCCCTGGTCGGCGAGGAGCCGGTAGGTGTCGGCGAGATCGGGGTTCTTGAACACCGAACCTACCTCCGGCAGCTTTCCATCGTGCAAGTACAGGTCCTTAGTGGAGGTAAAGGCTGCGAAGCGCCTCTGGTTGTCCGCCGTCTGCTGGCGGAACGTGTCGTCCACCACGAAGCCGCGGTCGGCGACCTCAATGGCAGGTTCCAGCGCCTTCTTCAGGCTGAACTTCCCCCAACGCTCCAACGCGCGCTCCCAGGTGGCCGGCGTACCCGGAACACCCACGGAGACGCCGCTCGTAACCAGTTCGGGCGTGAACGGGTAGGGCTTTCCCGTGGCGGGATCGATGAACGCATCGTTCTTGATCTTGGCCGGCGCCGTTTCCCGCCCATCGATGGTGCTGACTTTCCCGGACTTCGCGTCGTAGTAGACGAAGTAGCCGCCACCGCCAATTCCGGCGCTGTACGGCTCGGTCACCCCCAGGGTGGCTGCCGCGGCCACCGCCGCGTCCACGGCATTGCCGCCATGCCGGAGGACATCGATGGCCGCCGCTGACGCTTCCGGGTCCACGGTGCTCACGGCGCCGCCGTAACCGGTGGCCGTGGGGTTTTTGTCGGTGTGGCGCCCGTCGCCTTCATGCGGGTTCGTCGCAGCGGCGGGACTGATGGCCCCCGTGGTGACGCTTATGGCCAGCGCCGCAGTAACAGCTGCGAGCCGGCGTCCGAAATGTGGCATGGTGGCTCCTAAATGGGGGTTTGAGTGATGTGGGCCACGCTACTCTTCGGGTAGGACACACTCAACGGCCCCGGAAAGGGAAGGTGCACCATGGCAGGATCCAAGCTCGCGGTGGTGGGCGCTGGAAGCGTCGGAACCTCGCTGGCCTACGCGGCATTGATCCGCGGCTCTGCCAGCAACATCGCGCTGTTCGATGTCAACGCCCCCAAGGCGGAAGCTGAAGCCCTGGACCTTGCCCATGGCAGCCAGTTCGCCGCGGCGTCGGCCACCGTCACCGGCGGCGGGGACATCGCCGTCACGGAAGGCGCCGACGTCGTGGTCATCACCGCCGGCGCCAAACAGAGCCCCGGCCAGAGCCGGCTGGACCTGGCCGGCACCAATGTGCAGATCCTGGAACAGTTGATGCCGCCCCTGCTAGAGCGGGCACCGGACGCGGTCTATGTCCTGGTCACCAATCCCTGCGATGTCCTGACGGTGGCCGCCCAGCGGATTTCCGGGCTGCCCCCGGAGCGGATCTTCTCCTCCGGCACGGTGCTCGACACATCCCGGCTGCGCTGGCTGCTGGCCCGCCGCGCCGGTGTTTCTGTCAGCAGCGTCCACGCCAGCATGGTGGGCGAGCACGGCGACACCGAATTCCCGCTGTGGTCCGGCGCCACCATCGGCCCGGTGCCGATCCGCGACTGGACGGTTGGCGGTGAACGGATCTTCACGCCCGAATACCTCACCGGCGCCGCCAAGGAAGTGGTGCAGGCCGCCTATAAGGTCATCGCGGGCAAGGGGGCCACGAACTACGCCATCGGCCTCTCCGGCGCCCGCATCGTGGAGGCGCTGCTCCGGGACGACAACGCCGTCCTGCCCGTTTCCACGGTGCTGTCGGGGCTCTACGGGATCTCCGGGGTGGCACTTTCCGTGCCCAGCGTAGTGGGCCGCGGCGGCGTGCACCGGGTCCTGGAAACACCCATGGACGACTACGAGCTGGCAGCACTGCGGCACTCCGCGGACACCCTGCGGCACACCATGGACGCGCTGGGCCTCTGAGCGGACGTCATGCAACGCCGCCGCAACCCTCCCGGGCGGCGGCTTCGCATAAGCTCACTTCCAGGTGCCAAACGCTGGCCCACCGGGACTGGCTCAACGACGAACCAACAGGAGCACGCATGACCAACTGGCGGATCAGGGATCTCCATTCGGCGGACCTGGACGGGATCCTGCACCTGTGGGAGACACTGAAGGCCAACAACGTGGAGCCCGTCTACGCCCTGTCCGAGGTCCTCGCCTCCTGCGAAAAGGACCATGCAGTGGTGGCGGTGCTGGGTGAGCAGGTGGTGGGCGCTGCCGTCGGACGGGCCGCGCACGACCAGGGTTGGATCGTCTTCCTCGCCACCCTGCCCGAATACCGGGGCCGTGGCATCGGCACGTCGCTGCTGGCCGCCGTCGAAAACCGGATGGCCCCGCACGGCCTGAACAAGCTATCGGCGCTCATGCCGGAGTCCGAAACCCGGGTGGAGGCGTTCCTGGGCCGCGGCTTCGCGCTCAAGAAGAACCTCCGCTACTTCGAACGAACCATCCCAGTCCAGCGCCAGGAGCTCGGTGCCCTCGGCCAGCTCGGCGGACGCGTCCTGGCTCGCGACCTGTGGGAAAACGTGGCGGGCATGCGCAAGGAAAAGGAACTGCTCGAACGCCGCCTGGTGCTGCCGCTCGCCGAGGCGGACCTGGCCGACGAATTCGGCGTGGTGCCGCCGCGCGCCGTCGTCCTGTTCGGCCCGCCCGGCACCGGCAAGACCACCTTCGCCAAGGCCATCGCGTCCCGGCTCGAATGGCCGTTCGTGGAAGTGTTCCCCTCCCGGCTGGCCGGTGATCCCCAGGGCCTGGCCGGCGCACTGCGCGAAACCTTCCTGGAAATTGCCGAGCTGGAGCACGCAGTGGTGTTCATCGACGAGGTGGAGGAAATCGCCTCCCAGCGGGCCGGGGATCCGCCGTCGCCACTGCAGGGCGTGACCAACGAGCTGCTCAAGATCATCCCTGCGTTCCGCGAACAGCCCGGCCGGCTCCTGGTCTGCGCCACCAACTTCATCCGCGCCCTGGACTCCGCGTTCCTGCGCCACGGCCGGTTCGACTACGTCATCCCCATCGGGTTGCCGGACCGGCAGGCCCGCGAAGCCATGTGGCAGCGTTTCATCCCTGCCAGCGTGGTGGACGGTGTGGACGTGGAACTCCTGGTGGAGCGTACCGAGGGTTTTTCCCCGGCGGACATCGAGTATGCCGCCCGCAGCGCGTCACAGCGGGCGCTGGAAAAGGCAGTGTACGACGACGGCGGGCTGGCCTCGGGGGGCGACGTTTCCGTCCGGGAGGCGGTGCGGAAGGGTCCTTCCACGCAGGACTACCTGGACGCCATCGGTGACACCCGGACCACCGTGAGCGCTGAAGTGCAGGCGGATTTCCGTGAGGACATCGAGGCCCTGGGGCGGGTTTAGGAACCTGGTTCTGCGGACTCCCGCGCCGGGACTTTGGCCCCTTTGCCTTGTCCCGGGGCAGCGCCAGAGTGGTGGTCATGGCAAAGATTCTGATCCCCTACGGAACCACCGAGGGCCAGACGGCCCGGATCTCCGAGTACATCTCCGATGTGTTGCAAGCGCACGGCCACCAGGCCACCACGCTGGATTTGAAGCACGCGGCCCATGACCTGCCGGAGGGCTATGACGGCGTGATCGTGGGTGCTTCCGTCCACGCCGGGAAGCATGAAGGGTTCGTGGCGGACTTCGTCCGAAGGAACGTCGATGCCCTGGAGCACGTGCCGGCCGCCTTGTTTTCCGTCAGTCTTTCGGCCCATGCGGACTCGGAGGAAGCGCAGAGACGCGTTGCTGAGTTCGAGGACAGCACGGGCTGGCACCCAGCCTCCGTGGCGCTCTTTGGCGGGGCCTTGCTGTACACGCAGTACGGGTTCCTCAAACGGATGATGATGAAGAAGATCGTCAGCAGCCAGGGCAGCACCGATACCGATACCGGACGCGACTACATCTACACCGAATGGGACGGCGTGCGGCGGTTCGCGGAGGAATTCGTCGCCCCGTTCGACCATAAGACGGCACCGGAATAGCGGCCGGTTACGCCCGCGGCTCCCAGACCCACGGCTCCAGGGGCAGGGCGCTCGGATGGAACGCCGGCAGTGCCTGCTCCAGCGTCCCGCCCGGCAGTCCGACAGAGGCAAGCAGCCTGTCCCGGACCTCCCCTACCGCCATCCCGGCCTTGGCCAGGTCCGCGAGGGTGACCGCACCGTCGCGCTTGGCCAGCCGCGCGCCGTCGTGGTTCACCACCAGGGGAACGTGCGCATATTCCGGTACGGGAATATGCAGGAGGGAAGCGAGATAGGCTTGGCGGGGGGTGGATGGGAGCAAGTCATCACCGCGGACCACCTGGTCTATGCCCTGCGCGGCATCGTCCACGACCACGGCGAGGTTGTAAGCGGTGACGCCATCGTTGCGCCGCAGTACGAAGTCGTCTACCGCCCCGGTGAACTGGCCGTGGAGGACGTCGGTCACGGTGTATTCGGGAACCCCGGCGCGGAGGCGAAGGGCGGCGGGCCGGATGGAGCGCTTGAATTCCAGCTCTGCGCGGTCCAGGTTTCGGCAGGTTCCCGGGTAGGCGCCCTGGGGGGCATGCGGCGCGGACGCCGCCTCCTGGATCTCCCGGCGGGTGCAGAAACACTCGTACGTCAGGCCCGCCTGCGTGAGCCGGGTGATGGCCTCGGCATAGAGGGAATCCCGCTCCGTCTGCCTCACCACGTCGCCGTCCCAGGTGACGCCGATGGCGGCCAAGTCCCGCAACTGCTCTGCCTCCGCCCCGGCTCGGGCCCGGTCGAGGTCCTCCACCCGCAACAGGAAGGCCCTGCCGGTGGAGCGGGCGAAGAGCCAGGCGAGCATGGCGGTGCGGAGGTTCCCCACGTGCAGTTCGCCGGAGGGACTGGGGGCGAAGCGGCCGGCGGAGGAGGTCATGAACCAACCCTAGACGGAACAACACAAGAGCCCCTCAGCTACCGATGACAGCGGAATTCCGACGTCGGTAACCCAGGGGCTCTTGCCGTGTTTGCAGAGTGAGCATGGTGTGAACAAGCCTCATTCAGCGGCGGCCTCCTTGCGGGAAGCGGTGTCTAGGGTGCGGGTGGTGTGCCGGAAACCCTGTAAGCCTGCGGGTTCCAGCGGTAGCTTTTGCCCTTGTTGCCACTATTCCAGCAGGCAACCTACAGTTGGTACAACAAGCGGGACTTTGATTAGTCATACTGATCAATTCGTCGCGCGGAGGCAGGCAGGAAGTGATCAGATTGCAGGAACTGGACGCAACGGACAAGCGGATCCTGAATGCACTGGATGAGGACCCGCGGATCCCGGTCATGGTGCTGGCCCAAAAGCTGGGCCTGGCGCGCGGAACCGTGCAGTCGCGGATGGAGCGGATGGCGGCTTCCGGTGCCCTGCGGCCCAACAGCAGCCGCGTCCTGCCCTCGGCCCTGGGGCGCGGCGTCGCGGCGGCCGTGAGCGCAGAACTGGACCAAAGCCACCTGAACGAGGCCATCGATGCCCTGCGCCGCATCCCCGAAGTGCTGGAGTGCCACGCGCCGGCCGGGGACACCGACCTGCTCATCCGGGTGGTGGCAAAAAGCCCTGACGACCTTTACCGGGTCTCCGAAGAAATCCGCCTCTGCCCCGGCATCGTCAGGACGTCCACGAGCATGTTCCTGCGCGAGGTCATCCCGTACCGCACCACCGGCCTGCTCGAAGGATAGCCCTCCCCATCGCCCGGCCTGCCACGCATCGCTAGGCTGGCACCAACGTTCAATGGGGGGGAAACCATGGCGGGGAACTTGTACGGCGCGGACACTGAACTTGCGGGCACACCATGAGGCGCCAGTGGACTGCGGCACTCCTGGGCAGCGTACTTTTGGTGTCCGGCTGCGCGTTCACGCCGTCCCGGGAAAAAACGCCCATCGTGGCTGACGGCAACTCCCAGTTCACGCCGGACGGCATAGACGCCATTAAGAGCAGCGGAAAGGTGGCCTTCGATTTCACCCGCCTGCCGATGGACATGTCCGCCCTTGGATTCCCCGCAGGCTCAGACGGAGCCCTTGTGGCGGCTGATTCCGGCAGGCTGATCGATGTCACCATGACCACGCCCCGGGGCGTGGTGGGCATGCAGACCAACAACATCCGCATCCGGCCCGGCGCGGACAACACGGTGAACCACATCGACGTCTTCATCAACTACCCAGACGCCCAGGATGCCAACGCGGAAGTCAAGCGGGCTGCGGACGAGCTCGGCTTCGTGGCTCTCCAAGACGCCGAACCTGTAGGGCCCGACTTCCAGGACGGCTCCGGCAAGGAGCAGTGGAATCCGGGCATGGGCAACAGGACCGGAACTGTTTTTTCCGCCGAGATCGCAGCCACTGGTAAACCCTAGGCTGCTGCTACACCGGAGGACCGGCGTTGGATTTCAGGTTCTTCATGACCAGTGTTGATGTCAGGCGTTCCACCCCCGGCAGCGACGTGAGCTCGGTGTCGTAGAAGCGCTGGTAGGCCGGCAGGTCTTCGGCGATGATCTTCAACAGGTAGTCCGGCGAGCCGAACAGCCGCTGGGCCTCGATAATGTTCGGGTTATCCGCCACCCGGTTCTCGAAGATCTCCATCGTGGACCTGTCCACCTGGCGGAGCGTGACAAACACGATCGCCTCGAATCCCAGGCCCACCGCTGCCGGGTCGACGTCCGCCTTGTAGCCACGGATGACTCCGGACTGTTCCAGTTCCCGCAGCCTTCGGTGGCATGGTGCCACCGTCAGTCCCACCTTGGCAGCGAGCGCCGTGGCGGTCATTCGGCCGTCCTCCTGGAGGTGGCGCAAAATATTCCTGTCAATGCTGTCGATCACGCAATAAACATATCGTTTAGGCAGCGGGTCGAGCGAAAACCGGACAGCACTTTTGGCCGGATTCTCCCTATGGTTGCTCCTGAGAGCGTTTCGACAGGAGAAAACCATGAATCCGCAGCTGTTCCTGGCCTTTTTGGTGGTGGCCGCCGCCCTGGCCTGCACGCCGGGAGTGGACTGGGCCTACACGATTGCGGCGGGCCTGAGGCAGCGCAGCTTCGTTCCGGCGGTGGCAGGGCTGTGCGGCGGCTATGTCCTGCACACGGTCCTGCTGGTGGCTGGACTCGCCGCAGTGCTGGCCGGGATGCCCGGCGTCCTGGGCTGGATCACCCTGGCGGGCGCCGGCTACCTGCTCTGGCTCGGGGTGGGAACCCTTCGGTCCTGGCGGGGGGCAACCTTCAGCGCCCAGGCCGACGGCGGCTCCGGCACCCAGCTGCGCACCTTCCTGCAGGGCATGGGCACCAGCGGGATCAACCCCAAGGGCCTGCTCTTCTACGTGGCGCTCATCCCACAGTTCATCAGCGCCGACGCGTCGCTGCCCGTGCCTGTGCAGTCCGGACTGCTCGGCATGACGTTCGTTGCCCTGGTGGGCGTGGTCTACACCTTGGTGGCCCTGCTCTCACGCACCCTGCTGCAAAGCAGGCCCGGCGCCGCCCGGGCGGTGACCCTCGCCAGCGGCATCATCATGGTGGCCCTGGGGGCCGTGCTGCTGGGCGAGCAGCTGGTGCCGCTCCTTGCCGGCCGGGCCTAGTACCGGTTCCGGGGGCTCCTAGTCCCCGTTTAGTTCCTTCCAGTCCTGCTCCCAGATCCGCCGCATCTCCTCGTCCTTGCGGATGGGTACCGGCACCCCAAGCTCACGCTGCGGTTCCGGGTCCGGGCGCCGGCGGCCCCAGTCACGCGGGTTAAGGGTCCGGCGGCTTGATTCCAGCACCAGCAGCGCCCGGTCGGTCAACGCATCATTGCGGAGCGTCAGGTGGGTCTTACGGCGGCGGAGGACTTCTGCGACCGCCTGGTGTGCGGCGTCCAGCCGGCCCTCCCTGCGCAGGGCGCGGGCGCGGACCAGCAGCAGGGCGGCGGACAGATCGTCCGCGTTCAACAGTCCCTCGGTCCAGTCGATGACGGTCCGGCTCCTGCCCAGCGCAAGGGCCAGCGAGCAGCGCGCCAACGCCATGGGGAGCGACGGCGGCAGCCCGGCCAGCGCCTCGAGCGCCGCTTCCGTGCGGCCCGTCTCGCGCAGCGAGTGGGCCAGGGCCAAAAACACCGATTCCTCACTGAACAGGACGGGGATCTCCACCCGCTCGGCCAGTTCGATCCTGGTGACGATCCGGGTGAGGTAAGTGGAGGAGTAGCGGTTCGCCTCGTCGTCGTTCCGGGTGGTGAGCCCGCGCTGGAGGAGCTCGGAAGCCCGCAGGTAGCCCCCGTGCTTGTATGTCAGCAGTCCGGCCATCAAGTAGCAGAGCCCGGCCCAGCCGGGGTAGGCGCGGGCCAGGGTGATCAGGCGTTCCGGTTCACGGCTCGTGAAGACCGCCTCGTGGACCGCCTTGGCCGGCTTGGGCATCAGCCGCTTGAGCCGCGGCACCTCGCCGTCGATGGAGAGCAGGGCGGGATTGCGCCCGCCCAGGACTCCGGTCAGCAGGCCGCCCACGCCCCCGGCAAGGTCGTGGACCGGAGTGCGCAGGTGCGGCTGGCCGAAGGGAGTGAGGTCGCGGCTGTCCCAGTAGATCGGTGCAGTTTCCCCGGGGCTCATCCTTCCATGCTAGCCGCGGCAACCTGGGCGGCCCGGGACTCTAGGCGCCGGCCGCGGCGATCCATACCCCGACCACCCAGGTGCTGGCAGCCAGGCAGGCGAGCCCGAATTCGGCGAGCATCCCCAGGCCCGTGGCCTTCAGGGCAGCCCAGCTGGACCTTGACGCGGTCGAAATGTTCCGGGTGCGGAGGAACTCGCTGGCCAGCAGCCCGGCGGCGAAGCCAACGAAGAGTCCCACTACGGGAATGATGAACATTCCCACCACACCCGCCACCAAAGCCACCACGACGCTGCGGCTGGGAATGGCGTGCTGTTTCAGTTTCCGGCCGGTGAGGACGGCGCCCGCCGTCATTCCAGCGGCCACAAAGATCATGGCCACCGCGAAGACCACCCATCCCGCCGCTCCGGCGCCGCCCCAGATGGCCCATGCCAACAGGCTCACGCCGATCAGGACGCTCCCGGGCAGGACGGGGATGATGGTGCCGGCTACCCCCACCAGGATCGCCAGGCCGCACAGGATGGTCACCACGGTTTCGGAGCTCATGCTGCCCAGTCTAGGGTGCTGCCTTAACCCCCGACGGCGGTGCCTCCTTCACGAAAGGAGGCACCGCCGTCGTGGTTTCCAGGGGAGGAAGCCCTACCCTGCCGTCACCGCCGCGGCGACCGCGGCGGTGACGGCCGGGGCCACGCGGGGGTCCAGCGGGCTGGGCACGATGTAGTCGGCCGACAGGTCTTCTTCGGCGAGCTCGGCGATGGCGCGTGCCGCCGCAAGCTTCATGGCAGGGGTGATGCGGCGGGCGCCGGCGTCGAGGGCACCGCGGAAGATGCCGGGGAACGCCAGGACGTTGTTGATCTGGTTCGGGAAATCGCTGCGGCCCGTGGCCACGACGGCGGCGTACTTCACGGCAACCTCGGGCAGGACTTCGGGGTCCGGGTTGGACAGCGCGAACACGATGGCGTCCTTGTTCATGGTGGCCAGGTGGGCCTCGTCCAGCTTGGAGGAGGAAACCCCGATGAAGACGTCGGCACCGGCCAACGCCTCAGCGGGTCCGCCGGAGATGCCGCGGGGGTTGCTGCGGCCGGCGATGTCGGCCTTCTTGCCCGCAGGGCTGGCGGCGAGGTCGGCGCGGTTGCTGTTGATGACACCCCGTGAATCGAGCAGAACGACGTCGGTGATGCCGGCTGCGAGCAGGATTTCGGCAACGGCGATTCCGGCGGCGCCTGCACCCGACACCACGACCTTGAGGCCTTCGAGGCCGCGGCCGGTCACCTTCGCGGCGTTCGTCAGGGCGGCAAGGGCCACCACGGCGGTGCCGTGCTGGTCGTCGTGCATGACCGGGCAGTCCAGGGCTTCGATGAGCTTTTCCTCAAGCTCGAAGCACCGCGGTGCCGAGATGTCCTCGAGGTTCACGGCGCCGAAGCTGGGGCGCAGGCGGACCAGGGTCTCCACGATCTCGTCCACGTCGGTGGTGTTGAGGACCAGCGGAATGGAGTCGAGGTCGCCAAAGGTCTTGAAGAGGGCAGACTTGCCTTCCATCACCGGAAGCGAGGCGCTGGCGCCGATGTTGCCCAGGCCCAGGACGGCAGTGCCATCGCTGACGACGACCACCAGGCGTTCCGCCCAGGTCAGCGTGCGGGCGAGTTCGGGCTTGGCATGGATGGCGCGGCTGACCTCGGCCACACCCGGCGTGTAGGCGATGGACAGGTCCCGCTTGTTGGACAGCGGAACAGTGCTGGTGACGGACAGCTTGCCGCCCTGGTGGGCACCGAAGATCTCGTCTTCGGTCAGGGCAGTGGCTGCTGAGTTGTCGGTGGCGGTGATTGCGTCAATGGACACGTCGTTGTCTCCTGGTGCTTGCCGTGGGCGCACGGCACATGGGACTGGAGCCCGGCGGCGGGCCCAGCATGGAAAAGTAGTGCGACAGGAAACCCAGGGGTGGCGGGTCCGCGGGAACGCCGGGGATGTTTCCGCCCTGCCGCTCCTGTGCCTCAATGGTAGACAGACCCAGAGGGGCGGTCCGGTCACTCTTGACACAAAGTACGCCCGCTAAAACGTTTACGCTGGCACTTTTGTGGTCCGCATCACGCCATTATGGCGGATTTAATTCCGCTTTGGTCTAGACCAGTTACGCGCTTTTGCCCACTGTGAACCCCGATTCGGCAGCGGGCGACAGCCGTCCGCACGCCTTTTTGAGGTCCTCCTCGGCTTCGAAGAGCGAGAGGCGGCGGTTTCGCACCGACTGGACCAGACCAGTGACAGTCAGGAGCAGGACCCGTGCGCCGACGGCATCACCGCAGGCTCCGGCCACGAGCTTTTCACTGAGCGCGTCGATTTCGCGCAGCAGTTCCGTAGTGTCTTTTTCGGGGAGATACACGCCCCTGCTGAGGCACTGCTCCACCGCGGGCTGCATGACCCTCATGTGGAAGATCTCCATCAGCAGGCCGGAAAGCGCCCGGCCGCGGAAACGCGGGGACGAGCCCCGGGACCCTGCCTGCAGCTCATCCAGCTGCTGGCGGTACAAGGCGAGCATCAGGTGCGTTGGGGAGGGAAAGTAGCGGTAGAGCGTGCCGAGCGGGACGTCCGCCTTTTCCGCGACCGCGGAGAGTTCCACGGCGTCGAGACCGGTCCGGGCAAACCCTGCAGCGGTGTCGAGGATTCGTGCATAGCGGAGCCGCTGGCGCGGAGCGGAAGGCCTGGCGGCCATGGGCGGATGGTCTGAAAAAGTCTCGGGCATCAGCATTCCGGGGTTGTGTTTTAGCGACTGCGGCCAGGAGCGCCCCCACTTCCGTACCGCCCTGCAGCCGGTTCAACTATACGGCACAGGTCCGTGCCCTAATTCGTCAGCCACCCTTACTATCAAGTACCGCAGGGTCAGTCGACGCCCTTGATCTTGACCACGAAGACGGCTCCCAGCAGGCCGATAACCGCCGCGGTGAGGAACAGCGTCCGGTAGCCGCCCCCATGGGCGACGGCCAGCAATGCCAGGGCGGGAGCGACCACCTGCGGAAGCGAGTTCGCGACATTGATGACCCCCATGTCCTTGCCGCGGCTGACCGCGAAGGGCAGGACCTGGGTCAACAGCGCGAAGTCAACAGCCAGGTAGGCGCCAAACCCAATGCCCAGGACGGCGGCGCCGGCCAGCGCGCCGGGCCACACCGGGAAGAACGCCATGATGGCGCCTGCCATCGCGATGGTGGCGGAGGACCCGATGACGAAGGGCTTCCGTCGGCCCACCCGGTCGCTCCAGGGCCCGGCGACCACGGCGGTAACCATCACCATGACGGCGTAAATGCCCGTCAGGACCAGCACTCCCGCGGCCGGATCCGCATAGTGGATGATGTCCCGCAGGAAGAAGAGAAGGTAGACGATGGTCAGCTGGTTGCCCACGTTGACCAGGAACCGGGTGAGCCAGGCCCAGGCAAAGTCCGGGTAGCGCCGCGGGCTGATCCAAAAACCGCGCAGGAAACCGCCGAGGCGGAAAGAGCTGTGGGCATCCTTGGGCAGTGCGGGGTCGTTCCGGTGGAACAGGTACGGCAGCACGGACAGCAGCAGGGCCCCCGCGCAAAGCCAATAGCCCACCAGGAAATTCCCCGAGACCGCGGCTCCGAAAACAGCCCCGGTGAGGATGCCAAGGGTCTGGCCCATCGCCGCGAGGCCGCCCACTCCCCCGCGCTGGACCACCGGGACCCGGTCCGGGACCGCGGCGGTGATCGCCGCATACGCGGCATTGGCGCCCAACTGCACCAGGCACCAGAAGAGGACCATCAGCGCCACGGCAGCTGAGAAGGACATGGCCACCAGCGCCGCAGTGGCGAGCACTGCCCCGGCCAGCACCCACGGGGCCCGGCGGCCGAAGCGTGACGTGGTCCGGTCCGAGAGCGCACCGGACAGGGGGTTGGCCACCAGGGAAACAGCCGCGCCGCAGGCCGTTACCAGCGAGAGGATGGCTTCCTTGCTGGGCGCATCGATGCTGATGGCCTGTTGGCCGATGAAGACGTTGATGGGCCCGAAGAATGCCGCGTTGATGCCCACGTTCACCAGCACCAGGCCGGCCACCCAGCGGGCGGTGACCTTTTGCGCCGGCTCGGCGAGCGCCGCCACGGTGCACTCCTCCGCCGCGGGAGGCTCCGAGGGCACGGGAGTGTTGGACAGACTCATTGCGTGGCTCCCCCTGGTGCGGCCGGTTGGCAGTGGGATCAGACTATCGTGGGCGGTAGCGCGCCGCCCGTCACCAGGCGCTGCATGTGCACAACCACCACCAGGCGAGGAGAGCCACGTGACCACACCAGCAGGAGCCGGATCCGCCTCGGCCGTGAACACCGCCGATCTCTATGATGAGCGCGGCGACGGGCTGGCGTCCGTCTCGCTGCAGTTCCAGTCCCTGGGCGGCCGCTCCCATTTCAGCGGACCGGTCCGGACCATCCGCTGTTTCCAGGACAACGCCCTGGTGAAGTCCACGCTCGGCTCGCCGGGGAACGGCGCGGTCCTGGTGGTGGACGGCGGCGGGTCGCTGGGCACTGCCCTGATGGGGGACATGATCGCCGAAAGCGCCGTGGCCAACGGCTGGGCCGGCGTCGTCATTAACGGCGCCATCCGCGACCGGCTGGCCATCGCGGAACTGGATCTTGGCGTCAAGGCCCTCGGCAGCAACCCCCGGAAGAGCCAGAAGGCGGGGGCCGGTGAGGTGGATGTGGATGTGGTGATCGACGGCGTCACCTTCAGGCCCGGAGCCACTGTCTGGTGCGACCCGGACGGCATCCTCGTGGAGCCGTGAGGAGGGGCCGGCAAAAATATCCGCGGCGAAAATCCGAAGGACGGGAATAGAAGGAACCGGTAAGATAGTTACTGAAAGCAACTATCGCTGCTTATATCCTTTTCTTCCCCTTGGAGCACCCATGTCCAATGCCCCTGCCGCGCCCCGTGCCGGAGAAACACTGACGCAACGGCAAATCGTCACAGTCATGGTGGGTCTGATGCTGGGCATGTTCCTGGCATCGCTTGACCAGACCATCGTCTCCACGTCCATCTACACCATCGCCAACGACCTGGACGGGCTCTCGCTGCAGGCGTGGGCCACCACCGCGTACCTGATCACGTCCACCGTCAGCACGCCGCTCTACGGCAAGCTGAGCGACATTTTCGGGCGCCGGCCGCTGTACCTGAGCGCCATCGCCGTCTTCCTGGTGGGCTCCCTCTACGCCGGGTCCGTGCACTCGATGACCGAACTCGCCGTAGCCCGCGGCATCCAGGGCCTGGGCGCCGGCGGCCTGCTGGCCCTGGCGCTGACCATCATCGGCGACATCGTGTCGCTGAAGGACCGCGCCAAATTCCAGGGCTACTTCATGTCCGTGTTCGGCATTTCCTCCGTCCTGGGGCCGGTGGTGGGCGGCGCGTTCGCCGGCTCCGCCAATATCCTGGGCTTCGATGGCTGGCGATGGGTCTTCTTCATCAACCTGCCCATCGGCCTGGCGGCCTTGACTGTGGTGTTCCTGTTCCTCCACCTCCCCGCCAAGCACCTTAAGCAGAAGATCGACTACTGGGGCGCAGCCGCGATCACCGTCGCGATCGTTCCGCTCCTGCTGGTGGCCGAACAGGGCCGCACCTGGGGCTGGACCTCACTGAACTCCTTCCTTTGCTATGGCCTGGGCGTGGTGGGCATTGCCTGGTTCCTGCTGGCGGAAAAGCGTGCCGGCGATTACGCCCTGATCCCGCTTCGCCTCTTCCACAACGTCACGTTCGGGCTGTCCTCGCTGCTGAACTTCATCATCGGCATCGGCATGTTCGGCGCCATCGCCATGCTGCCCATGTACCTCCAGCTCGTAAAGGGCCTCACGCCCACCGAGGCGGGCCTGATGATGATCACCTTCACGGTGGGCATCCTGTTCGGTTCCATCACGGCCGGCCGCACCATCTCGGCCTCCGGAACGTTCCGCATCTTCCCCATCATGGGCACGGGCATCCTGACCGCGGCCGCCCTGGTGATGGGCTTCTCCCTGGGCGTGGACACCGGGCTCTGGGTGCCGGGCCTCATCGCAGTCTTCTTCGGCGTCGGCCTGGGCTTCTGCATGCAGCCGCTCACCCTGGCCATGCAGACCTCGGTCCCGCCGAGGGACATGGGAGTCGGAACCTCCTCGGCAGCGTTCTTCCGCTCCATGGGCGGCGCCGTGGGAACGGCCGTCTTCATCTCCATGCTCTTCAGCCTGGCTGCGAACCGGATTGCCGACGGCATGAAGACCGCCACCACGGACCCTGCCTACCTGGCCGTCCTGAAGGATCCCGCCGTCGCATCGGACCCGGCCAACGCCAAGCTGTACGACTTCTTCAAGAACGGCGCGTCCAACGACTCCCTGAACGACACCAGCTGGCTGCACACCGCCAACAGCACGCTCACCAGGCCCATCACCGAGGGCTTCGCCACGTCCATTGACACGGTGATGCTGACGGCTGCGGCCCTGACGGGCCTGGCATTCCTCATCAGCTTCGCCCTTCCCCGCAAGAAGCTGACGGACCAGAAAGCCTCCCCGCAGGACGACGGCAGCATGCAGATTCCGGCGCACTGACCCGGGCACCCTGCCCGGGTGCGCAAAACAGCGTGATGAGACGACGACGGCGGCACGGCCCGCCGTCGTCGTCTTTCCTTAAGGACCGGGCAGGCGCTGCCAAGTGGAACCTGCGGCGGTGACGTGCCACACTGTTTAGCGCGTGTGCGCCGGCCCTTCCGGCCGGTACCGCAGCCGACGACGTCCGCACCGCATCCATAAACCCCCAAACCCAGGGAGAACCATGCCCACTGCACAGGAGCAGACCAATACCGGGATACCGCGGCGGGTGATCTGGCTGGCACTTGCGGGGGCGGTGGGCGGATTCCTCTTCGGCTTCGACTCGTCCGTGGTCAACGGAGCCGTGGACGCCATGAAGGAAGAATTCGCCCTGTCCGAGGCCGTGACCGGCTTTGCCGTGGCCATCGCCCTGCTGGGCTGCGCCGCCGGAGCCTTCCTGGCCGGCAAGGTGGCTGACCGCTACGGCCGGATTCCGGCCATGAAGCTGGGCGCGCTGCTGTTCCTGGTCAGCGCCATCGGCACCGGGTTCGCGTTCGGCGTGTGGGACCTGGTGTTCTGGCGGCTGGTGGGCGGCCTGGGCATCGGCCTGGCGTCCGTGATCGCACCGGCATACATCTCCGAGATTTCGCCGCGAAAGGTCCGCGGCCGCCTCGCATCCCTGCAGCAGCTTGCCATCACCACGGGCATCTTTGCCGCCCTCCTTTCCGACGCGCTCTTCGCCACCAGTGCGGGAGGCGCGGACCAGGCCTTCTGGCTGGGCATCGAGGCATGGCGCTGGATGTTCCTCGGCGCAGCCGTCCCGGCCGTCGTGTACGGCTGGGTTGCGTTCACCCTGCCCGAATCCCCGCGGTTCCTGGTCTTCCAGGGCAAGGAGGATGAGGCCCGGACGATCTTCGACTCGATCGCACCTGCGGAGGACACGGACCGCCATATCCGCGACATCCGCGAGGCCATCGAGGAGGACAAGATGGCCGGCCAGAAGGGGTCGCTGCGCGGCAAGACCCTGGGCCTGCAGGCAGTGGTCTGGGTGGGCATCATCCTGTCCGTGCTGCAGCAGTTCGTGGGCATCAACGTGATCTTCTACTACTCCACCACCCTGTGGAAGGCTGTGGGCTTCCAGGAGAAGGACTCCCTGGCCATCTCGGTGGCAACGTCCATCACCAACATCCTGGTCACCCTGGTGGCCATTGCGCTGGTGGACCGGGTGGGCCGCAGGCCCATCCTGCTGTCCGGCTCCGTGGGCATGGCCGTGTCCCTGGGCGCCATGGCCCTGGCCTTCTCCTCCGCCACCGGCTCGGGCGAGGACATCACCCTCCCCGGCGCCTGGGGCCCGGTTGCCCTCGTGGCCGCCAACATCTTCGTCATCAGCTTCGGCGCCTCCTGGGGTCCGCTGGTATGGGTGCTCCTGGGCGAGATCTTCCCGTCCCGGATCCGCGCCCGCGCGCTGGGCCTGGCCGCGGCGGCCCAGTGGGTGGCCAACTTCGCGATCACCCTCAGCTTCCCGGTCATGGCCTCGGCGTCCCTGCCGCTGACCTATGCCATGTACGCCCTGTTCGCTGCCGCGTCCTTCTTCTTCGTCATGTTCAAGGTGCCGGAGACCAACGGCATGTCCCTGGAGCAGGCGGAGACGCTGTTCGTGCCGAAGGGTTCAGCGAAGGCCAAATAACGCCCGATCACATCCGGCGGCTTTTCCGGGGACGCCCGATCAGCTTTCACCGGAAAACAACAAACCCTCCATCACCTGGCGTGATGGAGGGTTTGTTTGTTGTCCGGGGAATACACGACGTGCGGTTCGTGCGAGGACAGGTAGGCCCGGCCGCCGAACGCGACCAGGATGGCGATTACCATGGCCACAGCGCCGGCGAAGAACGGAACCTGCGGGCCGAAGTGTTCACCGAGCTGGGCCGCCGCGAACGGGGCCAGGGCGCCGCCCATCCAGCGGACGAAGTTGTAGCCGGAGGATGCCACGGGCCGGGGCGAATCGGAGACGCCCATGGCCAGTTCGGTGTAGATGGTGTTGTTGACGCCCAGCAGGGCACCGGCAGCGATCACCAGGACGACGACGGCAGGAACCGAGTGCCCGGCCGCCAGTCCCAGCCCGGCGAGGTCCAGCATGAGCAGGAACAGGGTGCCGGTCAGGACCTTGACGGCGCCGAAGCGGGCCTGCAGCGGCGGGGCGACGAAGACGGAGAAGACCGCCACTGCTACGCCCCAGCCGAAGAACACGGCGCCGATGCCGTAGGCGTTCATGCCCAGGATGAAGGGGGTGAAAGCCAGGATGGTGAAGAAGCCGTAGTTGTAGAACAAGCCGCTTGCCGCCGTCGTCCGCAGGCCCTTGTGGCCCAGCGCCAGCAGCGGATCGCGCAGGCGCACCTTGCGTTCGGGCAGGGGTGTCTTGGGCAGCAGGGCGATCAGGGCGATGAAGGCGGCAGCCATCAGGACGGCGGTGCCGAAGAACGGCGCGCGCCACTGCCAGCCGCCCAGGAGGGCTCCCAGGAGCGGGCCGAGCGAGATGCCCAGGCCCAGGGCGGCCTCGTAGAGGATGATGGCGGTTCCGGCGCCACCACTGGCCACGCCCACGATCACGGCGAGGGCGGTGGCCACGAACAGGGCGTTGCCGAGCCCCCAGCCGGCGCGGAAGCCCACCAGTTCACCCACGCTCCCGGACAGGCCGGACAGCGAGGAGAAGACGACGATGACGGCCAGGCCGATCAGCAGGGTCTTCTTGCCGCCGATCCGGGAGGAGACAAACCCGGTGATCAGCATGGCGAGTGCGGTGACCATGAAGTAGCTGGTGAAGAGCAGCGAGACCTGGCTGGGGCTGGCATCCAGGTTGGTGGCGATTGCCGGGAGGATTGGGTCCACCAGCCCGATCCCCATGAAAGCGAACACTGCGGCGAGGGCGGTGGCCCAGACTGCCTTGGGCTGCTTCAGGAACGAGGCCTTTTCGGCCTGCAGGGTGGATTCTGGTGCCGGCAGGGTTTCTGCGAGCTGGCCGTCCATGGAGGGTACTCCTAAGTTCGTGGCTGTTTCAGTGTGGTTCGGTGGTTCAGTTCTGGAGTGATGCGTTGATTTTGTCGATCACCGGCAGGGCGTCGGCCAGGGCTTTGCGGTCCTGGTCGGTGAGGCCGCTGAGGATGTCGGCCATGACCTGGTTGCGGCGCTTGTTCGCGCCGTCGACGGCGGCGCGGCCTTCGGGGGTGAGGATCACCCGGACGGCGCGGGAGTCTGCCGGATCCGGTTCGCGGCGTGCAAGGCCGGCGCGTTCGAGCTTGATGATCTGCTCGGTGGCGCTGGGCACGCGGACCCCGAGGTTCCGGGCGATCTCGCCGACGCGCTGGCCTTCGCCGAGCAGCATCTTGAGCGTGCTGAGCTGGGCGGCGCTGAGTTCACCGTCCGCGTCGAGGCGCCGGACCAGGTAGACGCTGTGTCGGAGGGCTTCGCGGAACCCGCTGGCGAGTTCCTCCAGCTGGGGATCTATTTCATTCATCGTTAGGTAGCCTAACATTTAGGGTACCTAACAGTCAAGGCCTAGAGCGTCAACTTCATCCCGACGTGGCTGGCCTCGAAGCCCAGCTGTTCGTAGAACCGGTGGGCTGCCGTTCGGCTCTGGTGCGTTGTCAGCTGCATCAGGTTGCAGCCGCGCCTCCGGGACTCCGCGATGGCCCAGCCCACCATCAGCTTCCCGAGCCCCTGGCTGCGGAGGGACGCGTCCACCCGGACACCCTCGAGCTGCGAGCGCCAGGCACCCTTCCGTGAGATGCCGGGGAGGAAGCTCAGCTGGAATGTGGCCACCACCGCGCCTGCAGCTTCCCCGTGCGGTACCAGCTCGCCAATGATCAGGAGGTGGGCGGGGTCGGCATCGATCGCGGCGAAGGCGTTCTCGTAGGGCTTCATGTCCTGCGTGGTTTCGCGGCCGGCGCCCAGGGCGTCATCGGCCAGCAGCCGCACCACGGCGGGCAGATCGGCCGGGGTGGCGTGGCGGAGGCGGAACGTCCCGCCGTCGATATCGGCGGCGGACAGGGCAGAAGCGGCATCGTCAGCAGGGATCACCCGCCCAGCTTGGCACAGGAAGCGAACGACGCCGGCACTCGCGTGAGTGCCGGCGTCGTGCTGATGGCGCATTGCCGGAAATCCTGCAGGATCTGATGGGGCGTTCCGTCAGGGGATGCAGGAAGTGATGGCGCGTGCCGGGTTGCGTCAGGCCGGGGTGCGGGCGAGCTCCGCCTGCCGCTCCTCCACCAGGGTGGCAACGGCATTGAACAGAGGATGGTCCTTCTCCAGCCCGGTGATCTTCGCCGTGGCATCCGCCGGGCTTTCCGAGCCCAGGATGGCCGCCAGTTCGGTGGCCTCGGCATCCGCGGGATCGGTAAAGCGCAGGGCGGCGGCGATGGCACCGAGCAGGGCTTCCGGCACCACGCCGCGTTCTGCCAGTTCCGCGGCCGGGCCGATGAACCGTTCATGCCGGCTCAGCTTCCGCAGCGGGGCACGGCCCACCCGGTTCACGGTGTCCGGCAGGTACGGGTTGGAGAACCGGACCAGGATCTTCTGGACGTAGGCCTCCTGTTCGTCGTTGCTGAACCCATGCTTGGCCACCAGGAGCTGCTTGGTTTCCTCCAGGACCGCCCTGACATCCTCCGCCACATCCTGGTCCGCCATGGCATCGGAGATCTTCTCCACGCCCGCTTCGAACCCCAGGTACGCCGCCGAGGCATGCCCGGTATTGACGGTGAACAGCTTCCGCTCGATGTACGGGGAGAGGTCGTCCACGAACGTGGCACCGGGGATCACCGGTGCCGCGCCGCCGAAGGCGGTGCGGTCGATGACCCACTCGTAGAAGGTTTCCACGGTCACGTCCAGGCCCTGCCCGGCCTCCTGGTTGGGAACGATCCGGTCCACGGCGGTGTTGGCGAACACCGCTTTCCCGTCAAGGACTGCGGCGGTGACCCCCGGCTGGGAGGCCACCTCCTTGGCCAGGATGTCCGTGGCGTTGATGGCGTTCTCGCAGGCCATCACCTGCAGGGGCGGCAGGCCTGGCTCCCGTGCAACGATGCCCTTGGCGATCACGGGTGCCACGAACTTGAGGATGTGCGGGCCCACCGCCGTGGTGACGATGTCCGCCGTCGAAATTTCCTGGACCAGCTCCGCTTCCTGGGCGTTGGAATTCAGCGCCCGGAAGTTGTCCACGGTGCGCACGGCCGGGTTCTCCCCCACCTCGTGCACCGCGTAGCTGCCGGCCTGCGAGAGCCGGGTGATGAGTTCCTCGGCCACGTCCGCGAACACCACCTCGTAGCCTGCGTCATGCAGGAGCAGGCCCACGAAGCCGCGGCCGATGTTGCCGGCACCGAAATGTACTGCCTTCACTATGCGTTGACCTTTCCGAAGAGCTCCAGGACTTCGTCCTCGGACGTGGCAGCCTCCAGCCGGGCCACCTGCTCCTTGTTGGTGAACACCTTGGCGATGGAGGACAGGATGTGCAGGTGCTCGTTGTTGATGCCTGCCACGCCCACCACGAACTTCACCTGCTTGCCGTTCCAGTCGATGCCTTCCGGGTAGCGGATCACGGACACCGCCGACTTGCGGATGTGGTCCTTGGCGGCATTGGTGCCGTGCGGGATGGCCAGGAAGCTGCCCATGTAGGTGGACACGGATTCCTCGCGTTCGTGCATGGCGGCAATGTAGCCCTCGTCCACGGCACCGCGCGCCAGGAGGAGCCGGCCGGCCTCGTCGATGGCAGCGTCACGGGTGGTGGCCTTGCCGGTCAGTACCACGCTCTCGCGGGCCAGGATCTCGGCGGTTCCGTTGGCGGATGCGCCGGCCGCTGCAGCTGTTCCTGCGGCAGCGGGCGCCGCGTCCACGGGGGCGTCGGCGGCGTGGGCACCGTGGGTGGTACCGGCGTCGGACTTTTCCCCTTCCGTGTTGCTTTCGCGGACCAGCTCGACGATCTCGTCATAGCGCGGGCTGCTCATGAAGTTGTCCACGGAATAGTGGACGGCGCTGGACGTGGCCGGCTTGGCGCGTTCGGTGAGGTCCTGGTGGGTGACCACGACGTCGTAGGTGTCCGTGAGGTTGGCGATGGAGGCATTGGTGACCTTGACGTCCGGGAACCCGGCAGCCTTGATCTTGTTCCGCAGCACCGAGGCGCCCATGGCGCTGGAGCCCATGCCGGCGTCGCAAGCGAATACGACGTTCCGCACGGGGCCCGCCAGGACGCCCACACCGCCGCGGCCCGCGGCCGCACCGGCTGCGGCTCCTGCACCTGTGAGGGTGGAGGCAACGGAGCTCTTCTTGCCCTTCATGGCCTCCATGCGGGCAGTGGCATCGCCGAGGTCCGCCTCGTCGCTGTGCTTGGTGGTGCGCAGAATGACCGAGGACACCAGGAAGGAAACGGCTGCCGCGAGCACCACGGACAGGATCACGCCGAAGTAGCTGTCACGGGAGGTCTGCGCCAGCACGGCGAAGATGGAGCCCGGGGCGGCAGGTGCCACCAGGCCGGAGTTGGTGACGGCAAGGGTGGCGATGCCGGTCATGCCGCCGGCGATCGTGCCCAGGATCAGCAGTGGGCGCATCAGGACGTACGGGAAGTAGATCTCGTGGATGCCGCCGAGGAACTGGATGATGGCTGCGCCGGGGGCCGATGCCTTGGCAGCGCCGCGGCCGAAGAACGCGTAGGCGAGCAGGAGGCCGAGGCCGGGGCCCGGGTTGGCTTCCAGCAGGAACAGGATGGACTTGCCCTGGTCCAGCGACTGCTGCACGCCCAGCGGGGTGAGCACGCCGTGGTTGATGGCGTTGTTCAGGAACAGGACCTTGGCCGGCTCAATGAAGATGCTGGTCAGCGGCAGGAGGCCGTTGTGGACGAGGAACTGCACGAAGTTGCCAGCAGCAGTACTGAACGCAGTGACCAGGGGCGATATGCCGTAGAAGCCCAGCAGCGCCAACAGGGCGCCCCAGATGCCGGCGGAGAAGTTGTTGACCAGCATCTCGAAGCCGGGACGGATCTTGCCGTCCCAGATCGAGTCGATCTTCTTCATGGTCCAGCCGCCCAGGGGACCCATGATCATGGCGCCGATGAACATCGGGATGCCGGCGCCCACGATCACGCCCATGGTGCCGATGGCCCCCACCACGCCGCCGCGGACGTCGTAGACCATCTTGCCGCCGGTGTAGCCGATCAGCAGCGGCAGGAGGTAGGTGATCATGGGGCCTACCAGGCCGATGTTGGGCTTCCCGTCAGTCTCGCCAAAACCACCGAGCTGCGGTACGGGCAGCCACCCCTTCTCGATGAAGAGGGCGGTGATGATGCCCCAGGCGATGAACGCCCCGATGTTGGGCATGATCATGCCGGACAGGAATGTCCCGAACTTTTGGACGTGCACGCGCGCGCTGGTGCGGGGTTTTGCAACTGTCTCTGTTGCCATGTGATTTCCTAACCGTCATTCCTGCTGCTCCGCAGGATTGGTCCGATGATTACGACGACGTACTGCTGGGTAATGCGTGGTTGTGGGGCTAGCCGGCCGGGCTGGTGGAGATCCGGTGGAGCCATTCGAGGAAAAGCTTGAGTTCCGAGCTGGAAAGCTGGTCAGAGTGCGAAGCCTGAAGTGCGGCGTTCAGGGCGATCGCTGCCACCACCACCGAGGACTTCCCGGTGCCGCCCGGGGCCGGGCCGCTGGCGGGCTCGGCGGACACCGCGAAGATCATGGCGTCCCGGGTCATGGTGGACAGTTCGAGGTTGCGTTCGGTGGCGGGCTCCGCAATCAGCATCAGCGTCACACCCACGTTGGCCGCCAGGATGGACCTGGCCGCTTCCCTGGGCTGGACGTTCAGCTGGCCCGCCGCCGCTGCCTTGTTCAGCATCTCCTCCATCAGCGCCTCGGCGTCCGCCACAATGGCGGGCCTGCTCTCCGGACGGATATTGCCGAACATGACCAGGTACAGCTCGGGCTGGTTGAGCCCGAACTGGACATGGTTGTCCCACATTCTCCGGATGTCCTCGAGGGGCTGCCCGGAGGGGGCGAAATCCCTTTCGCCCGCGACATATTCCTCAAACCCTGCAGCGACGACGGCGTCGAACAAACCTTCCTTGTCACCGAAGTGGTGGTACAGGGTAGGAGCGGAAACCCCTGCCAGCTGGGTGATCTGGCGGGTGGAGACCGGAGCTCCCGCGGAATTCGCCAGCAGTTCCGCGGCAGCACGGAGCAGCCGCATTTTGGGGGGAAGCTGGCCATCCAAACTCATAACCGCTACCCTAGCACCTATAGCGTTGCTATATGAACTGAATCACATACAATTTTTTCAGGCTCGTTTCCACCTCCTGACGTGGCAGTCCGGCGGTGTTCCGGCACGGCGCCGGAAATGTTTGGCGGGCCTGGCTACCGGCAGAGAATGAGGACCTTCAGTGCAGAACTTCCCAGGAGTAGGCGTCAGTCCAGGCCGCGTCATCGGCACCATCCGCCAGATGCCCAAACCGATCAGTGAGCCTCCTGCCGGTGAGCAGCTGGCGCCGGACACCACGGCGGAAGAAGCCACGGCAGCCCTGAAGGCGGCCTCCCAGGCCGTGCATGACGAGTTGAAGGACCGCGCCACGCACGCCACCGGGGACGGGAAGGCGGTCCTGGAAGCCACTGCACTGATGGCCAAGGACACCATGCTGATCAAGGGCGCGGCCAAGCTGGTGGCCCGGGGCACTTCCGCTGAGCGCGCCATCTGGGAATCGGGCTCCTCAGTGTCCGAGATGCTGCACAACCTGGGCGGCTACATGGCCGAACGCGCCACCGACGTCCTGGACGTCCGTGCCCGGATCGTCGCCGAACTGCGGGGCGTCCCCGCGCCCGGCATTCCCGCTTCCAGTACCCCGTTCGTCCTGGTGGCAGAAGACCTGGCCCCGGCGGATACGGCCACGCTGGACCCCAACAAGATCCTGGCGCTCGTCACCGCAGGCGGCGGACCCCAGTCCCACACTGCCATCATCGCCCGCTCGCTCGGCCTGCCGGCCGTGGTTGCCGCGGTGGGTGTTGACGAAATTCCGGACGGCACCGAGGTGTATGTGGACGGTGCCGCCGGCAGCATCACCGCCGAACCTGACGAGACCCTCCGTGCCACGGCGGAAGCATGGGCCGCCACGGCCTCGCTGCTGGCCGAGTTCACCGGTACGGGCACGACGGCGGACGGCCACGAGGTGCCGCTGCTCGCCAACGTGGGCGGCGGCAAGGACGCCGAGGCTGCCGCCAAGCTCGGCGCCCAGGGCGTTGGCCTGTTCCGCACCGAGTTCTGCTTCCTGGAACGGGACACCGAACCTTCCGTTGAGGAGCAGGCGGCGGCCTACAAGAGCGTGTTCGATGCATTCCCCGGCAAGAAGGTGGTGCTCCGCACGCTTGACGCCGGCGCCGACAAACCGCTCCCGTTCCTGACCGACTCCACCGAGCCCAACCCGGCCCTGGGCGTCCGCGGCTACCGGACCGACTTCACCACGCCGGGCGTCCTGGACCGGCAGCTGGAAGCCATTGCCCTGGCCCAGCAGCAGTCCGAAGCCGACGTCTGGGTCATGGCTCCCATGATCTCCACGGCCGAAGAAGCCTCGCGCTTCGCGTCCATGTGTGCGGATGCCGGCATCAAGACCCCCGGCGTCATGGTCGAGGTGCCCTCCGCCGCGCTCACCGCCGAGTCCATCCTCCGGGAAGTGGGCTTCGCCAGCCTGGGCACCAACGACCTCACCCAGTACGCCATGGCCGCCGACCGCCAGCTGGGCCCGCTGGCCAACCTGAACACCCCGTGGCAGCCTGCTGTCCTGCGCCTCGTCGGGCTGACCGTCGAGGGATCCCGCGCCGAGGGCCACAACAAACCTGTGGGTGTCTGTGGTGAGGCTGCCGCCGATCCCGCCCTCGCCGTCGTCCTTACCGGCCTAGGCGTCAATACGCTCTCCATGACCGCGCGTTCGCTGGCCGCGGTGGCCGCGGTCCTGAAGACGGTCACCCTGTCCGAGGCCCAGGAGCTGGCCAAGCTGGCCCTCTCCGCCCCGAGTGCCACCGAGGCGCGGGCCTGGGTGCGCGAAAAGCTGCCGGTCCTGGAGGAACTGGGACTCTGACCGCCCGCGGGCGCGCCGCCGGCACCCGGGATAGGCTACGTCCATGGCACTGATAGCCCCCCGGGTCTCGGCCGGCCTGCCGGCCGGCGAGGCCCGCGCCCTGACGCGCGCCCTTGAGGACAGCAACGACATCACCGTGTTCGTGGACGGCACCGTCCACCGCCTGCCCGCGCAGGCGCGGGACGCCGTCGTCGATCTCCTCGCGAGGCTGGGACGCGGTGAGACAGTGACGGTGAGCAGCGTGGAGGAGATGCTGACAACCTCCCAGGCTGCCGAACTGGCCGGGATTTCGCACACCTACCTGCGGAACATGACCGACCGCGGGGAAATCCCGGTGGAGTACCGCGGATCGCACCGCCGGATCCGCACGGCCCACATCATGGCGTGGCTTGAGCAGCAGAAGCTTGCCGAACAGAAGCGCAAGCAGGGCAAGAACGCAGCAGTCGACGCCGGCGCGGGCGAATAGTGCGGGCCCCCCTGGCATGGCCTTCGCGCCGGAAGGATATTGCGCTCCGCTCAGCCGGGGTGGAAGCGAACGGTTTCACCGGCCGGATCCTTTGGGCTGACGGCACACCCGCCCCTGGACCGGATGCCGCCGGAACCGCCACGGCACCGGCCTACATCCTCATTCATGGCATCGGCGTTTCGCACCGCTACCTTCGCCGCTTACACGGTGAGCTCGCGGCCGTTGCCCCCACGTACTCCCTGGACCTGCCGGGCTTCGCCGGAACGCCCAGGCCGGACCGGCAGCTGTCGGTGGCCGACTACGGCGCCTTCATCGCACAGGCACTCAAGGCCAGCGGCATTGCCTCCTACATCCTGGTGGGGCATTCCATGGGCGTGCAGTTCGCCATCGAGGCAGCGCTCTATGCGCCCGGCCAGGCGCAGCGGCTGGTCCTCATGGGTCCGGTGGTGGACTTCCGGCACCGGAATGTCCGGCAGCAGGGATTGGCGCTCTTCCTGGACGCCCTCCTCCGGGAAAGTCCCGGGTCGAACTGGATCGTGTTCTCGGACTACTTCCGCTGCGGGCCGCGCTGGTACTTCACCGTACTCCCCGTCATGATGGCCTACCCTACGGAGCGGAGGCTTGCCGGGATCAACGTTCCGGTCCTGGTGCTGCGCGGCGACAACGACCAGGTGGCGGGCGCCGACTGGTCGCTCCAACTCTCCCGGGTGGTGCCGGAGGGAAGCTTCGCGGAGGTCCGGCACGCCGGGCACGTGGTCCAGCACCTGCGCCCGCGGCAGGTGGCGGATGCCATCAAATCCTGGGCCGGCCCGCCCAGCGCCGCATCTTGAGCGCAGCGTGCAGCTCCAGCCGGGGCATCCCCTTCAGCGGATCCACCCCCAGCAGCTGCCGGATCCTTCCCAGCCTGTTGTAGATGCTGCTGCGGTGCAGATGGAGCTTGGTGGCCACGTCCTGGACCGAGCCGTCATTGTCATAGAGCAGCTCCAGGACCGGAATGAGCTCGCCGTTGCGGTCGTGGTCCTCGAGCATGCGGAAGTACACCGAGCCGGAGTCCGCCCAGGCACCCACCCCTCCCCCGGCGGACGCCAGCAGCTGGTACACGCCGGTGGCCCTGCAGTCCACCAGCTCGCCCAGCTGCGGGTCCACCGCGGCCGCCTGGGCTGCCAGCCGTGACTGCCGGTAGGCCTCCGAGAGCTGCCGGGTCTTCGCGAAACCCTCACTGATGCCCAGGATGATCCGGTGAACCGGGCGGCCGGAACGCTTGGCCAGCTCCAGCTGGTAGTGCACCAGGACCTGGGCATGGTTGGCCCGGCCGGTCGATTCGCGGAACAGCACCACCGAATGCGTCTCCGTCCCGGCGCTGAAGAGGGCAGCATCCACGCCCACCGTCGCCTGGAGCGCAGTGGACCGGTGGATCAGGGTGGATGCGATGGGGTCCGGCCCACTGGCCCAGCCGTCCGCGTCCAGGACCGTAACCATCTGCCACGGCCCCCTCCCCTGGACTTCCTTCCAGCCGGCCACCGCCGCCACGGCGTTGGGTTCCCCGGCACAGGCGGCCAGGAACTCCCGCTCGCGGCCCCGCCGGAACTCGGATTCAGCCGTGTTGGAGTCCAGCAGGAGGCCGGACAGCAGCTCAAGCTCGTGGTTGACGCCGGGCAGCTGGGTGAGGATCGCCGTCGGGCTTTCCTCCGCCGAGTCCTGCTGCACCCAGAGATAGCCCACCCGGAAGCCACGCACCATCAGCGGGACGCACACGCGGCCCAGCATGCCCAGGTCCGGGTTGGCCGGCACCACGACAGGCCGCACGGCGGTGGCGATCCCGTGCGAAAGCTGCCAGGCGCTCACGTCAGCCGGGACCTTCTTGCTCAGCAGGAAGTTCACCCGCACGCGGTCCGCATGGGACTGGTTGGAACTGTAGGCGAGCAGCAGCCCGTCCAGATCTTCCAAGGAAAGGCCCCGGCCCAGCTTCTGCGCCACCTGTTCGACGAGCTGTTCCACACCCTGCTGCTGCATGGGCCAACAGTACTGCCCCGGCCGTCCCGCGGACGAACGGACACGAGGCGACACCTGACGCTTCAGGACTCGACGTATGTCGAGCTGAGCGATTCAAAAACCGCGGAATGGCGCGGTTGGGTTCAGTGCCAGGGTGCAGCGGCATGTCGCCTGGCTCACAGCGGGATTTATCGTTGATACACGAAAATCCTTCCGCCTTTTCGGCCTACCGGCCCCAAAAACTGGAGCAGACGATGATCATCGGCGTCCCCAAAGAAATCAAGAACAACGAATTCCGCGTGGCCATCACCGCGGCCGGCGTCCACGAGTTCCTCACCCACGGACACACTGTCCTGGTGGAGCGTGGAGCAGGCCTGGGCTCGGGCATCACCGACGAGGAATACTCGATCGCCGGCGCCGAAATCGTCAACGAAGCGGACGACGTCTGGGCCCGCGCCGACATGGTGATGAAGGTCAAGGAGCCCATCAAGTCCGAGTACCACCGCTTCCGCAAGGGCCTGATCCTCTTCACCTACCTGCACCTGGCCGCCGAGCCCGAACTCACCGCCGAGCTCATCAACTCCGGCGTCACCGCCATCGCCTACGAAACCGTGCAGGAAGGCCGGTCGCTGCCGCTGCTGGCCCCGATGTCCGAGGTTGCCGGCCGGCTGTCCGTCCAGGTCGGCGCCACGTCCCTGATGGCCCCGGCCGGCGGCAAGGGTGTCCTGCTGGGCGGCGTGCCCGGTGTGCGCCCGGCGAAGGTGGTTGTCCTGGGAGCAGGCGTGGCCGGGACCAACGCCGCTGCCATGGCCCTGGGCCTGGGTGCCGACGTCACCATCCTGGACATCAACATCAACCGGCTGCGCGAACTGGATGCCCAGTACCAGGGCCGGCTGAAGACCGTTGCGTCCAACAAGTACGAGATCGAGAAGTCAGTGGTGGACGCCGACCTGGTCATCGGTTCCGTCCTGATCCCGGGCGCCAAGGCCCCCAAGCTGGTCACCAACGACCTCGTGGCCCGCATGAAGCCGGGCTCTGTCCTGGTGGACATCGCCGTGGACCAGGGCGGCTGCTTCGAGGACACCCACCCCACCACGCACCAGGAACCCACGTACAAGGTGCACAACACCATCTTCTACTGCGTGGCCAACATGCCCGGCGCCGTACCCAACACGTCCACGTACGCACTGACCAACGTCACCCTGCGCTACGCCGTGTCCCTGGCAAACCTGGGCGTCAAGGCCGCCTTCGACCGTGATCCCGCCCTGGCTGCAGGCCTGAACATCGCCGCCGGCCACGTGGCACACCACTCCGTGTCGGAGGCCCACAACCTGCCCCTCGTGGCTGACTGGCACGAGCTCGTCTCCGCCTAAACCCCTCCGTCGATTGCTCCGTAATTGTCCTTTTGAACCCTCAGAACGGCATTTCCGGAGCAATCGATGGGTCATTTAACCCAGTTCCCTCGCCCGCTCGATGATTTTGAGGACCTCGACGGCGTCCGACGGGTTGACCGGGAGGGGCAGGGATGACTCTGCTCCGCCGTCGAGGATCTTGGCTGCCAGCAGTCGGTAGAACTCCGGGTAGTTCCCGCGTTCCGTGGGCAGGCGGTCCAGGTGTCCGTCGCGGCCCAGGAGCCCGGCCCATTCCGGCGCCTCCACGCCATAATCCGCATCCAGCGGACTGCCGCCGGCCGCCATGTACGGCTCCTGCGGGTCCACCCCGTTCTTGGTGAAGCCGCCGATGGAGCCCAGCACCCGGAAGCGTGGCCCCTGCTGGGCGCACAGCATGTTCATGGCCAGGTGGCTGGTGACACCAGACTGGTGCCTCAGGACCAGGAACGCGTCATCATCCGCCCGCTCATCGGACCGGCGGGCCTGCAGTTCCGCGTGGAGGACCGTGGCCGGGCCGAACAACTGCAGCGCCTGGTCAATCAGGTGGGTGCCCAGGTCGAACAGGACGCCTCCGCCGTCGGCAGCCGTGGCCCGCGCCTTCCAGGCCTTGGCAATGGACGGGGACCACCGCTCGAACGTCGACTCGAACCGGGTCACCTTGCCCAGGGACTGTGTGGCCAGCAACTTCCGGAGCGTGAGGAAATCACCATCCCACCTGCGGTTATGGAACACCGTCAGCACGCGCCCCTCCGCCTGTGCCAGCGCAACGAGCTCCTGCCCCTGCGTGCTGGTGACCGCGAACGGCTTGTCCACCACCACGTCCAGGCCCGCTTCCAGCGCAGCCTTGGCCAGTGGGTAATGGGTCAGCGGTGGCGTCGCAAGGACCACAAGGTCCAGGTCACTGGCCCGCTGAAGGACTGCGGTACCGTCGCGCACCACCTCCACCCCCGGAAGCCGGGACGAGGCACTTGCCTGCCGCCCGGCGTCGGACGTTGCAATCACGTCCAGCGAATAGCTGGGGTTGGCCGCCAGCAGCGGTGCGTGGAAGACGCTGCCGGCAAGCCCGTAGCCGACGACGGCGGTGCGGACGGTGCGGGGGTCGCCTTCAGTTCGGGTCATGCCAGCAACGCTACCCCTGGGTCCCGCGTGCTTAAAGCGCCGGGTTAAAGAAGCCGGCACCCCTGGTAATCCAGGGGCGCCGGCTTCCTGACAAGACTGCGGGTGGTTACTTCTTCACCCAGCCGATGGTGGTCCAGTCCGGGACCTGCGAGGTGCTCTGGAAGAGCGACGGGCCGTAGTTGGCAAGGCCAGTGCGGACGAAGGAGATCTGCGGGCCGTTGAAGACCACGCCCATGGAGTAGTACTTGGCCATGTGTTCCTTCTCCACGTCCATCGCTGCCTTGTTGCGGGCTGCGTTGTCCTCGATGGAGGCGAGGTCGGCGATCTTCTTGTCCAGGTCGGCGTCGCCCAGCTTGTTCTCGTTGACCTTGGAGTCGTAGTACTGCTTGACGGCGTCAGTGGCATCCGGGCCAACGGTGTAGCCGGAGATGCTCAGGTCGAACTCGCGGCTGCCCAGCACCTTGCCGAAGTCGGCGGAGGCGCGCTGGTCGATGCCCACGTCCATGCCGCCGGCCTGGAGCTGCTTCTGCAGGGTCTGTGCCACGGCCAGGGTGGTGGGGTCGTCGCCGAAGTTGCTGATCTTGAAGGCGGCGGGCTTGCCGTCCTTCTCCATAATGCCGTTGGCGTTGGCCTTGTAGCCGGCGTCGGTGAGGACCTTCTTGGCGGCATCGGCACCGGTTTCCTTGACCGGGTAGTTGTCCTGGTAGTACTCGGAGAACGGCAGCAGCATCATGGAACCGGAGCTGGGCTCTTCCCAGTTGAGGCCATTGAAGCGGACCTTGCGGAGGGCTTCGCGGTCCACGGCGGCGAAGATGGCCTTGCGGACGTTGACGTCGGTGATGCGCTGGGCGTTGAGGTTCAGGCCACCGGCGAAGAGGCGCTGGCCGCGGCGGATGTCCGAATCCTTCGTGCCATCCAGCTGCTTGTACAGCGAGATGGTGTTGGCGGACATGGCGTCGATTTCACCGTTCTTGAAGGCGGCGATCTGCGCGCTCGTTTCCAGCTGGCGGAACGTCACGTTGGCCAGGACCGGCTTCTGGCCCCACCACTTGTCGTTCGGCACCATGGTTACCGTCTTGGCGGCGGTGTCGTACTGGTCAAGTTTGAAGGGACCTGCCATCCACTCCGGGTGAAGATTGCCGTTGAAGCCCTCGTTGAAGATTTCGGGGGTGTTGACGGCGGGGTGGATGAGTCCGAAGAAGAGCGAATCCACGGGGAAGACCGGGCGGGAAGTCTTGACGATGACTTCCTTGTCGTTGCTGCCTGCCTCGACGGAGTCAACGAACTCATAGGCTCCGGAGCTGACGATGTCGTAGCCGTTGTCCGGGCTCTTGAGGATGTTCCAGGTGTTCTTGAAGGCCTTGACGTCGATGGGCGTGCCGTCGTTGTAGGTGGCCTTGGGGTTCACCTTGATGGTGATGGTCTGTTTGCCGTCCTTGACCTCGCTGTCCACTGATTCGCAGAAGTCGGGGTTGGGCGTGACCTTGCCCTTGAAGTCCACCTTCCAGCAGCCGCCGATGCCGCCGCTGTTCATCGCAACCGGGTTCATGGGGATCTGCAGGGCGGAGTTGTCCGCGCTGTTGCCGTTGTTGGAGAACCCGTTGAAGTCCGGCCCAATGTTGCCCAGCGGCAGGGTGACCTTGCCGCCCTGCTGGAGGTCGGACGCCGGTTTCTCGTTGATGCTGATCAGTTTGGACAGATCGCTTCCGGATTCCTGCCCCTTGGCGGTTTCGGGGCCACTGGCACCGCCACCGCCGCAGGCCGTCAACGCCAGGGCGGCAGCAATGGCTGCAGCTCCGCCGATCCTGTTCAGTTTCCTCATGGTTTTCCCTTCATTGGTGCGAGTGGTGGTGCTTGGGGTTCGAAAAGTCCTAAGGGGCATGGTTGTCCGCCGGTTCGTGGACCACCAACATGTCCTCATCCAGTTCCCCATCCGGGAAGAAGCAGGCGAACCGCTGGTCGGTGGCAGTGGACGCTGTTTCCAGAGGCGGTTCCTGCGTGAGGCATTTCTCCTGCTTGGCGGGGGGCAGTGCGGCGAAGACGGGGCAGCGGGTGGCGAAGTTGCAGCCCTTGGGCGCCTGCAGCGGCGAGGGCAGGTCGCCCTGGAGGATGATGCGTTCGCGGGTGCGTTCCAGCCGGGGGTCGGGCACCGGGATCGCGGAGAGGAGGGCGCGGGTGTACGGGTGCCGCGGGTTGTCGAACACCCGGTCCACGGCGCCGACCTCCACGATCTTGCCGAGGTACATGACGGCCACCCGGTTGGAGATGTGGCGCACCACGGAAAGATCGTGCGCCACCAGCAGGTAGCTCAGGCCCAGTTCGGCGCGCAGGTGGTCCAGGAGATTAATCACCCCGGCCTGGACAGAGACGTCAAGGGCCGAGACGGGCTCGTCCAGGACCACCAGCTTGGGGTTCACGGCCAGGGCGCGGGCGATCCCGATGCGCTGGCGCTGGCCGCCGGAGAACTGGTTGGGGAAGCGGTTGACGTGGTCCGGCTGCAGGCCCACGAGCTTCATCAGCTCCATGATCCGCTTCCTGGTCGCTGTCCGGTCCATGCCTGCGTTCTGCAGTGGTTCGGCCAGGACTTCGTACACCGTGAACCGCGGATCCAGGGCGCCGGTGGGGTCCTGGAACACCATTTGGAGTTCACGCCGCATCTTGCCCTTGGTCCTGGCATCGGCCGCCTGCTTGTTGCTCAGGCCGCCGATCACCACCTCGCCGTCCTGGTCCGGGTGGAACTCCATGATTTCCAGGAGCGTGGTGGTCTTTCCCGAGCCCGATTCGCCCACGATCGAGAAGCATTCGCCTTCGCGGATGTCGAAGCTCAGGCCGTCCACCGCCTTAACGGTGCCGATCCTGCGCTTGATGAGGGCGCCCCTGGTCAGCGGGAAGTGCTTGCGGACGTCCTTGAGCTGCAGGACCGTGGACCGCTCCTCCCGGGGAATCGCGTCAAAGCGGGACACCGCCACCGGCGGGGCAGCGAAAACGTCGTGGACATCCACGGAGCCGCCCAGGGACCCTGATTTGATGCAGGCGGCGCGGTGCTGGGCGTCGTCGTCAACGGGTGCCAGCGCGGGTTCGCCGTCCAGGCACGCCTCCGAGGCCAGGGGGCAGCGGGGAGCGAACGAGCAGCCGGTGGGGGTGTGCAGCAGGTTCGGCGGCATGCCCTCGATGGGAACGAGCGAGGATTTCTCGGCCACGTCCACGCGGGGCACCGCACCCAGCAGGCCCATGGTGTAGGGCATCCGCGGGTTGTAGTAGATCTCGTCCACGGCACCGGTTTCCACCGGCTTTCCTGCGTACATGACCATGATGTCGTCTGCCATTCCGGCCACGACGCCAAGATCGTGCGTGATCATGACCACCGCGGCGCCCGTCTCCTCCTGCGCCGTGTGGAGCACCTCGAGGACCTGGGCCTGGATGGTGACGTCCAGTGCCGTGGTGGGCTCATCGGCAATCAGGACGCGGGGGTTGTTGGCGATGGCGATGGCGATCATGACGCGCTGGCGCATGCCGCCGGAGAATTCGTGCGGGAAGGCCTTCAGCCTGTCCTTGGGGCTGGGAATCCCCACCATGGCCAGGAGTTCGACGGCGCGGGCTTCCTTTGCCGTCCGGCTCATGGTGGGGTGGTGGATGGTGAGCGCTTCCATGATCTGCGTGCCCACGGTGAACACGGGCGTGAGGGATGACAGCGGGTCCTGGAAGACCATGGCAAGGTCGTTGCCGCGGTATTTGCACATGTCCTTGTCGCTGAGCCCCAGCAGCTCCCGGCCGTTCAGCCGGACAGAGCCGGACACCTGGGCCGTGGGCGGGAGGAGCCCCATGACGGCCAGGGAGGTGACGGACTTGCCGGAGCCCGATTCGCCGACGATCCCGAGCGTCTTGCCCGGCATCAGGTCGAAGTCGACGCCCCTGACGGCGTGCACGACGCCGTTCTCCGTATTGAAGCGGACGTTCAGGTCGCGGACGGACAGGACGGCGTCGCCCGGCGCGTGCAGGCCTGCCACGTGCAGGCGCTCCACGGCTGACCGTGATGGGTCCGTGGCTCCGGTGGTGGTTTCGCTGCTCATGCCGCCTTCTTTTCCGCGGTGGTTTTCCGGGCTTTGGATTTTTTGGCCCCGCCGCTGGACGTGGAGCTGGGGTCGAAGGCGTCGCGCAGGCCGTCGTTCATCATGGCCAGGGAACCGGTCAGCAGGAACATCACAGTGAGCGGTACCCAGAACATCCAAGGGAAGGTTTGCACCTGGGAGGTGGCTTGGCCGATCAGCACGCCCAGACTCACGTCCGGAACCTTGATGCCGATGCCGATGAAGGAGAAGGCGACCTCGGCCAGGATGGCTGCGGTGACGCCGCGGGTGATATCCAGGATCAGCAGTGAGCCGATGTTCGGTACCAGGTGCCGCCAGACGATCCGGCGCGGCGGGACACCCATGTACTGGGCCGCCTTGACGAAGTCACGCTGCATCAGCGACATGGACATGGACCGGATGAGGCGGGCGGTGCCCATCCAGCTGAACACCAGCAGGACGATGATGAGGAGGAGCCAGGAGGGAAGGTCGCGCTTAAGCCCGGCGCCGCCGCCGCTCGTGGCGACGGCGACCACCAGGAGCGCCGGCATCATGATCAGCGCTTCGAGGATGAACAGCATGACCTTGTCCACCTTGCCGCCGAAGTAGGCCATGGTGCAGCCGTAGACCGCGGCGATCAGGACCGACACCAGGCCCACCACCAGGCCGATCAGGATGGAGATCCTGGTGCCCTCAACGGTCATGGCGTAGAGGTCGATTCCTGCCTGCGAGGTTCCGAGGTAGTGGTCTGCCGACGGGGGCATGCCAATGTTGAAGGGATCAATGGTTTCCTTGTCCCAGGGGGTGAAGAAACCGCCGATGAACGAGAAAACGGTCAGGGCAAGGAATATAACCAGGCCCGCAACGGCCGTCTTGTTCCGCAGGAAGCGGCGGAAGATGATGGTGGTTTTGCCGATGACGACGTCGGCGCTTTCCAGGTGCGCATCCTGCGCCACTGCTGCCGGGTCGACGGCGTTCAGGTTGGTCATGGCTACTGCACCCGTACTCTCGGATCGACAAGCGTGGTGGCGAAGTCCGCGAGGATGGCGCCGAGGGCGAAGATCACGGAGCCGTAGGCGAGCGTGGCCGTGGCCGCGTTGACGTCCTGCAGCGAGATGGCGTCGATGCTCCAGGAGCCGACGCCCGGCCACGCGAAGATCTTCTCGGCGAAGAAGCCGCCGGCGAAGATGGCCGGGATGGTGAAGGCGATGCTCTGGGCTACCGGGATGAAGGACACCCGAAGCGCGTGCCGGGCAATAGCCTGGTTCCGGGTCAGTCCCTTGGCCCGCGCGGTGCGGACAAAATCCGCGTTGACGTTGTCCAGCAGGTATTGCCGCTGCGCTATCTGGTAGGCGCCCCAGCCCACCAGGGTGATGGCCACCGTGGGCACCGCATAGTGGGCCAGCATGTCAACGAACTGGGCCCAGCCGGGGGCGAGGCCGGGGGTGGAGATGCCGGTGACGAAGAAGATCCGGTCGCCCACCGACTCGTTGATGTTGATGGCACCCAGCTGGACCAGGAAGTAGGCGATGGGCGCCGGCACGATGTAGGCGAGGTAGCTGTAGGAAGTGATGACCCTGTCCTGGAACTTGTACTGGCGTGCCGCGGAATAGACGCCGAGCGCGACGCCGATCACCAGGGTCAGGATGATGGACGCCAGGAACAACCGGGTGGAGATCCAGACGCGGTCCCCAAACTCGGCGTTGATATAGGCGCCGTTGGGGCTCCGGCCCCAGTCCCACCGGGTGACGATGCCGGTGAGCCAGTCAACGTAGCGCTCCCAGGGGCTCAGCGCCGGGTCCAGGCCTTTGAGCCGCATCGAGTTGGCCACCTGCTCGGGGGTGGGCCGGGGGATGCGCTCCTGTTCGAGCAGCGCCGGCTTGAGCGAGCTGACTGCCAGGAAGTAGCCGGCGGACGTGGTGAGGAAGATCATGACCACATACGTGAGGCCGCGCTTGGCGAGGTACTTGAGCATGGGCGCTGCTGGATCCTTCCGTCCTCCCCGGACAAGCACGGATGGTGCCGCCTCACCGGGTCCCCTGTACCAGCGGGTAGCTGGCTTCCCGCAGCCCCTGGGGGCAGGTCCTGGTGGACTATGTCGCGGGTCACATTCCAGAGGAAACTATCACAAGCCACAAGCCGAAAAGCCCGGGAATCCCCTGAAACGAGGCGCGCCGTATCAGATCGTTATGAATAGTTCTGTGAAGCCCGCGTGACTGGACGCAAAGTCTGTTCAGCGCGTACTATTCGCGCCTGTGACAACCCGTGTCACAAGGTCTCGCCACGAAGCGGCCAGCCGTTCGCATGTGACTCCATGTTCACGGATCAGATGCAGAAGCCGCTCGGGGTCCAGTGTCGCGTTGAGGGATCCGGCCATCAGCCAGGGCTCCGGGGATTCTGCACCGGCTTCACGCAACAGCATCTCGACGTGCCGGTCCCAGAGTGCGGCAGCAGGGACTTCGAATTTTCCCCTCGAAGCATTGCCGGCCGCGAGCACCAACTCCCCGTACTCCACCACGTACGCGATCCGCTCGGCCCCGAAGGCGATGAGCCGGTCCAGCGGCGGGGCGCCCGGACCCAGGGGTGGCGGGCCAAACAGGAAGCGGGCCTGGAAAGCGGCCTCCGAGTCGTTCAGCAAGGTCAGCATCAGGCCGGCCCGGCTTCCGAAGCGGCGGAAGACGGTCCCCTTGCCCACGCCGGCCTGCTCCGCCAGTCGGTCCATGGTGAGCGCGGCCGCTCCGCCCTGTTCGATCAACTCCCGTGCAGCCAGGAGCAGGCGTTCACGGTTCCGGGCAGCGTCGCTGCGTTCCGCGGCAGTCACGGGGGCCATGCCCGGCCGCATTGGGATGGACCTCACACAGACAGTGTAGCCACGGGGAATATAAACGGACTACGGTCCGTTTATTCTGGTGAAGGCTCTGCGAGCCGGAAGTTTGACCGAAGCGGCCCCCGCCGTTCCCCTAGCCAGGAGTTCCCATGACCAAGAGCACAGTCCTTACCCTTGTCGGCAGCCTCCGCGCCGAGTCCACCAACCAGAAGCTGGCCGAGGCCATCCAGCTCAACGCCCCGGAGCAGGTGGACGTGGTGATCCACGAGAGCCTGGGCAACATCCCGTTCTACAACGAGGACCTCGACATCGAGGGCCAGGTACCCGCCGCCGCAGCAGCCCTCCGGGCCGCAGCCGAAGAGGCGGACACCGTCCTCCTGGTTACCCCGGAGCACAACGGCACCGTGCCCGCCGCCCTGAAGAACGCCATCGACTGGCTGTCCCGGCCCTTCGGTGCCGGCGCCCTGGCAGGCAAGCCCACCGCCGTCGTCGGTACCGCGTTTGGCCAGTACGGCGGCGTCTGGGCCCAGGATGAAGCCCGCAAGGCCGCCGGGATCGCCGGTGCTCAGATCCTGGAAGACGTCAAGCTCGCCGTCCCCGGTTCCATGGTGCGCTTCGCTGAAGTCCACCCCAAGGACGACGCCGAGGTCGTGGAGCAGATCAAGGGCGTCTTCGATGCCCTTGCGGCAGCGGCACCGGCGGCCTAACACCCCGCAACGCAGCGCCCGGCACGCTATCTTGCGTGCCGGGCGCTGCCACGTCCACGGACTCCCGTGACCAAGTCTTGTCCCAACCGGTACCGCACAGACATCTCCGCCGCCAGCGACCGCCGTAGCTTTAATCCACTGGACCTACCGGATCGGATTGCGGCGCCGCATGGCAAGAAAACGGAACTGGAGGACCCGCGGGTGCGGCATCCTTGCCGCTGGCTGCCTGGCGCTGCTGTTCTCCGGCTGCAGCCTCCCCGCCCCTCACCCCGGCGAGCCGGCACCAACCACCACCACGGGCGGTGACGGAGCCAGCGCCGCCCCACTGGCCCTCCTTCCCGCGACGATGCCGGGCGATCCCCCGGATACCTCCCCGCCGACACCCTCCGGCGGCGGCGGCTCCGCGGCTGTGCCCGTGACGGCCTACTTCGTACTGGTGGACGACGGCGGCAGGAACGGCATCCGCTTCGGCTGCAATGACAGCCTGGTTGGCTTCGCCCGGCCGGCTGCCGCTGGCAACGCCCGGCTCGGGGCGGCGATCGGTGCCCTGCTGGGCAGTGGGCAGCAGCCCGGCAATTCCTATAACGCCCTGTCCACCTCGCGGCTGACGTTCCTCTCGGGCAACTTCGACGGCACCACTGCCACCGTCTACCTGTCCGGAACCCTGAACCGGGGCGGCTCCTGCGATCCGCCACGGATCGAGGCCCAGCTGACCCAGACGGCCCTTGAAGCGGTGGGTGCCATCAGGGCGGAGGTCTATATCAACGGCGAAATCCTGGCCGAGTACCTGGCCCAAAAGTAGCCCCGCGACTCCTGGCGCATCGATAAACAGGTGTTGCCTTGGAAGCAACAAAGGGCTGTATCCTGACTCTGTGACCCACGAAACACTTGACACCTCCGCCGGAACGCTGCCCGCCGAAGCCATCGATGCGATCGAGCGCGCCGCCACCTCGGCCCACCGCCACGAGGAACTGTTCTCGGAGCGGGCGGCAAACATCCGCCAGTCCGCGGTCAGGGACGTTTTCGACATCTCGATGCGGCCGGGACTGGTGTCCCTCGCGGGAGGAAGCCCGTACCTCCAGTCACTGCCCTTGGACCGCCTGTCAGCTACAGCGGCGGACATCATTGCCAAGGACGGACTCACTGCCCTGCAGTACGGCGCCGGGCAGGGAACCCCGGAGCTCCGGGAGCAGATCTGCGAGGTCATGGCCGCCGAAGGCATCCTGGACGCCCGCCCCCGGAACGTAGTGGTCACCGCAGGCTCACAGTCCGCCCAGGATGTTGCTACCAAGCTTTTCTGCAACCCGGGGGACGTGGTCCTGGTGGAGGACCCCACCTACGTCGGCGCACTGAACACCTTCGAGGCGTACCAGGTCCAGGTGGAAACGGTGGAGATGGACCAGTTCGGCCTGGTCCCGGAACTGCTGGAGGCACGGATCGCGGCGCTCCAGCTCGCCGGCAGGAGCATCAAGTTCCTCTACACCATCCCTAACTTCAACAACCCCTCCGGCATCACCCTGGCCCGGGAACGGCGGCAGCAGGTGGTCGACATATGCCGCAGGGCGAATATCCTGGTCCTGGAGGACAACCCCTACGGACTCCTCCGCTTCGAGGGTGAGCCGCTGCCCCCGCTGCGCGCCGCCAACCCGGACGACGTCATCTACCTCGGTTCCTTCTCCAAGATCTTCGCGCCCGGCCTCCGGATCGGCTGGGCACTGGTGCCGGAACACCTGCAGCGCCGCTACTACCTCGCCGCGGAGTCGGTCACGCTCTGCCCGCCCGCCCTGAACCAGATGCTGGTCTCCGCCTACCTGCGCGACTACGACTGGAGGGGCCAGATCGAAACCTACCGCGGCCTGTACGCCGAGCGGTGCCGGGCCATGCTCGCCGCCCTCAAGGAATACATGCCCGCCGGAACCACCTGGACCAGCCCGCAGGGCGGCTTCTTCGTCTGGGTCACGCTTCCGGAGGGCATCGACACCTACCCGTTGCTGCACAAGGCGATCGACGCCGGCGTGGTGTTTATCCCCGGTGCTGCGTTCACGCCGTCGGACGAGCCGTCCAACAAGCTGAGGCTCGCCTTCAGCGCCGTCCCTCCCGACGCCATCGCCGAGGGAGTGCGCCGGTTGGCGCCGGTGCTGCAGGAAGCCATGGCTGCGCTGTAGCGTAAGCCACACGAACGCCGAGGACCGAGCAAAGGAGCATGCATATGGGTGGAATCATCGTTGTAGGGGTTGACGGCAGCGAAACCGCGAAGCGGGCGGCGGAATCGGCCAAAGACCTCGCGGCAGGACTGGACGCTTCGCTGCACGTCGTGTCGGCCTTCGACAGCGACCGGACCGAGGTCTTCGGCAGCGGCAGCGACCGCTGGATCGTCTCCGACGCCGACGCCGCAGAACAGGTGGCGCGGACCGTGGCGGAATCCCTGGGCCGCGACGTCGCGGTGACCTATTCGGCAGCCCGCGGGCGGCCCGCAGATGCCCTCATCAAGGAAGCCGTCCGCATGGATGCCCGCATCATCGTGGTGGGAAACCGCCGCATGCACGGCATCGGCCGGGTCCTGGGCAGCGTAGCAAACAGCGTGGCCCACAACGCGCCGTGCGATGTGTATATCGCCAACACCTACGACGCAGACTAGGCCCTGGAGCCCCGTGGGGTAACGCAGGACACCACCCGTGGTGGCGGATATCGCTGCGGGTGGTGTCCGTTCTCACCGCCATATCACCTTTTAAGCTGCTGGCGCAACGATAAAATTGGATGGGCCCCCAACGGCGTGGACACTGACGAATCCACCCACCAGCGAAGGGCTCCCCTTGATCACCATGCAGCGCCGCCAGCTTGTTGGCCACGACATCCTCCTGGCCCGCCACGGCAACCACATCAGCTCCATGCGGGTGGACCGCAGCAACGACCGTGTGGTTGCGCTGCTGGACGACGGCAGCCTGGACAGTGCGCCCAACCTCATCACCCCGGGGCTCCAGCTCCCCGCCACGGTGCGCAGTGTCCTGCGCGAAGACTGGAAGCTCCTGAGCGCCTGGGCCGGCATGGCCGCGCTCATGGGCGGCCTGATGACCGCCGCCGCTGTTGTGCTGGGAACCACCGCGGACCCGGCCATCCTGGAAGCCTTCACCGCATACGCCGCCTACTAGGCCAACAATTCCCCCGGCTGCGCGGGGGCTTAGCCCACCAGCCAGCCCTGCAGCAGCCACCAGATCCCGGCCATCACCAGGCCGCCGAACAGCGATCCGGCCACCACCTGGGCCAGGGAATGTGCCCGCAGTACCACCCGTGACCAGCTGACCGCCGGGACCAGGAGCAGCAGCGGTGCCCACGCTGCGCCGAGCATCAACACCGATACGACGGCGGCGCAGGACACGGCAGCGGCGTGGCCGCTCATCTTCCAGAACGGGCTGACCACGGCCAGTACCGCCACGCCGCCCACCACCGCCAGCACCATCGCAAAAACGCTCTCCGGTGCATCCACGGCACCCAGTACCAGCAGCCCCACGGCGATGCACCCGAGCGCCATCAACAGCACGGGTGCACGCTGCTTCCGGTCGCTGACGTGGTGGTCCGTGACTTTGCCCAGCCTGACCAGGACCAGCAGCACCACCAGCGGAAGCACGCACACGAAGAGGGCCGCCAGCGCGCCGTAGCCGATGGTTCCCGGGAAGCCCGGCTGGGCCAGCGGGCTGATCAGCAACTGCAGGGAAACCACCACCGGCGGCTGGAAGACCTCCGTCAGCCACCTGGCCGTGCGGTTCCTGGCCTGGATCGCCCCGTTGTCCAGTGCCACTTCCTGAACCGGCGCCTTAGTCCAGGAGGAGCGCAGGCTCCTCCAGGATGGCTGCGACGTCGGCCATGAAGCGGGCGGACAGGTCACCGTCCACCACGCGGTGGTCGAAGGATCCGCCCAGGGTGGTGATCCACCGGGGAATCACCTCTCCGTCCAGGACCCACGGCTTCTGCTTGATGGTTCCGAAGGCGACGATGGCAACCTCGCCCGGATTGATGATGGGCGTGCCGGTATCGATGCCCAGGGCGCCGATGTTGGTGATGGTCAGGGTTCCGCCCTGCATCTGCGCAGGCTGCGTCTTCCCGGCCCGGGCCGTGGTGGCAAGGTCGTTCAGCGCCAGGGCCAGCTCCTTCAGGGACAGGTCCTGCGCGTTCTTGATGTTGGGCACCATGAGGCCGCGCGGCGTGGCGGCTGCTATGCCCAGGTTCATGAAGTGCTTGACCTGGATCTCGGCACTGCCGTCTTCGTTGTCAACCCAGGCTGCGTTCACGCTCGGGTTCCTTGCCGCGGCCCAGATGACGGCCTTGGCCAGGATAAGCAGCGGCGACACCTTGATGCCCTCGAAGTCCCGGGAAGCCTTGAGCCGCTTGACGAATTCCATGGTGCGGCTGGCGTCGACGTCCACGAAGATGCTGACGTGCGGTGCCGCGAAGGCGGACTCCACCATCGCCTTCGCCGTGGCCTTGCGGACGCCCTTGACCGGAATGCTCTCCACGCGCTGGTCCTGCGGCCTTCCGGCCGCGCCCCAGAAGCCGTCCGCTTTGTCCAGTTCGGCGTCGCGCTGGGCCTGGTAGCTGACCAGGTCCTCGCGGGTCACCTCGCCGCGCGAACCGGTGGCGACGACGTCGGCGAGGTCGATGCCGAGGTCGCGGGCAATCTTGCGGACCGGGGGCTTGGCCAGCACCCGGTTGACCAGGCCCGTGATGGTGCCGCCGAGGGTTGGCCGGGTGTCGACGGCGGCAGGGGCGCCTGCGGCAACTTCGGCCGGCGTGCGGGGCTGGACCGGTTCGACCTCGGGGGCGTTTACCGTCACGGCGGCGGACGGCGCGGTCTTCCGGGGCCGGCGTTTGACGGCGTCGGCCTTCGGCCCGGAACCCACCAGGGGTGCGTTGGAGGTTTCGCCCGCCTCCCCTGCGTCCACAGGCAGCTTGCCGTAGAGCGGCTGGGTGGGGGTGACAGGAGCAACGGCGGCCTGGGGTGCGCGGACATCGGCGGGGGTGGGGTCGCCGGAGACTTCGTCGCTGACGCTGATGATGGCGGTCCCGACGTCGACAGTCACCCCTTCCTCCACCAGCAGTTCGGTGACGGTCCCGGCGAACGGGGACGGCAGTTCCACGATCGACTTGGCGGTTTCGATCTCGCAGATGACGTCGTTGATGGCCACCGTGTCGCCGGCCTTGACCTTCCAGGAGACGATTTCCGCCTCTGTGAGGCCCTCGCCGACGTCGGGCAGGTTGAACTTGTTAAGGGTCATGGTGTCCTCAGTAGGAGAGGGCGCGGTCCAGCGCCTCCAGGATGCGGTCGATGTCCGGAAGATAGTCTTCCTCCACCTTGGCAACGGGGTAGGGCATGTGGAATCCGCCGACGCGGATCACCGGCGCCTCGAGGGAGTGGAATGCCCGCTCGCTGATCCGGGCGGCGATTTCGCCCCCGATTCCGCCGAACGTGGGGGCCTCGTGTGTCACGATCAGCCGGCCGGTCTTTTGGACGGAGGCGGTGACGGTGTCGAAGTCGATGGGGGAAATGGACCGGAGGTCGATGACCTCGATGCTCCGGCCGTCCTCCTCCGCTGCATTGGCGGCCGCCAGCGCCACGGGGACCAGGGGTCCGTAGGCCACAACGGTGGCGTCGGTACCCTCCCGAAGGATGTGGGCCTTGAACGGATCCTCCGACGGCCCGGGCGCCTCCACGTCCACCTCGCCCTTGAGCCAATAGCGGCGCTTGGGTTCGAAAACGATGACGGGGTCCTGGCACTCCACGGCCTGCTGGATCATCCAGTAGGCGTCATGCGGGTTGGACGGGGTGATGATGCGCAGCCCGGCCGTATGGGCGAACAGGGCCTCCGGGGACTCGGAGTGGTGCTCAATGGAGCCGATCCCGCCGCCGTAGGGAATCCGGATGACCACGGGCACGTTGAGGTTGCCGTTGCTCCGCGAATGGATTTTGGCCAGCTGGGTGGTGATCTGGTTGAAGCCGGGGAAGACAAACCCGTCAAACTGGATTTCACAGACCGGACTGTACCCCCGCAGGGCCAGGCCGATGGCGGTGCCGATAATCCCGGACTCGGCCAACGGGGTGTCCACCACACGGTCCGGGCCAAATTCCCCGATCAGTCCGTCGGTAACACGGTAAACGCCACCCAGCGGCCCGATGTCCTCGCCCATCAGCAACGATTTGGGGTTGGCGGCGAGGGTGGCGCGAAGGCCCTCGTTGATGGCCTTCGCGATGGTCATTGTGGTCATCAGTGGCCTGCCTTTGCTGCGTGCCCGGCGGATTCTTCCCCGCCGGCGAATCCTGCGCTGTATTCCTCGAACCATGCCAGTTCCTCGGCCACCAGCGGGTGGGCCTCCCGGTAGACGTTGGCGAAAGCCTGCCGGATGTCCGGGTTCTCAAGATCGTGGGCAGTGCGCCTGACGTAGCCGGCCAGGTCGTCGCCGTCGGCCTTGACCTTGGCGAAGTAGGCGTCATCTGCCAGGCCTTCGGCCCGCAGGTACTTCTCCAGCCGGGCCAGGGGATCCTTGGCCCGCCAGGCGTCTTCCTCCTCGGAATGCCTGTACTTGGTGGGATCGTCCGCCGTGGTGTGCGCACCTACCCTGTAGGTGAAGGCCTCAATGAGGACCGGCCCGTTGCCCTGGCGGGCGTGCTCCAGCGCCCACTCGGTGACGGCGTGCACGGCGATCACGTCGTTGCCGTCCACCCGGATGCCGGGGAAGCCGTATCCCTTGGCGCGGTTGGAGAGTGGGACGCGGGTCTGGACGTTGGTGGGCACGGAGATGGCCCAGTGGTTGTTCTGGCAGAAGAACACCACGGGGGCCTTGTAGGAGGAGGCGAAGACCATGGATTCGTGGACGTCGCCTTCCGAGCTGGCGCCGTCGCCGAAGTATGCGATGACGGCGGCGTCCGGTTCCTTGCCTGCTGTGTTCGATGCGGCGGCGAGCTTCTGGTCCCGCTGGATCCCCATGGCGTATCCCACTGCGTGAAGGGTCTGCGCGGCCAGGACGAGCGTGTACAGGTGGAAATTGGTGTCCTTGGGGTTCCAGCCGCCGTTGGAGACTCCCCGGAACTGGCGCAGGAGTTCGGCAAGGTCCACGTTCCGGGTAAGCGCCACTCCGTGCTCACGGTAGGTGGGGAAGATGTAGTCCTGCGGCTGGCTGGCCCGCCCTGAACCGATCTGCGCCGCCTCCTGGCCTGTCAGCGGCACCCACAGGGCCAGCTGGCCCTGGCGCTGGAGGGCGGTCGCTTCGACGTCGAACCGCCGGATCGCGGCCATATCGGCGTACAGGCCGCGCAGGTCATCCGCGGTGAGCTTGTCCGCGTAGCCGCTGAAGACAGGATCGGTGCCCAGCTTCCCGTCAGGATTGAGAAGCTGCACCATCTGTGCCGCGGGCTCACCCATGACGGCTTCAGCATCGGCTTCCCGCTGGTCGTCTACCGCTGTTCCGTCGAACTCGGTGGAAGGCAGATGAGTGCCCATACCGTCTCCTTGCTTGCCGCATCCGGATGCAATGCAATGTCGCTGGGATATATGCCGCTAACGGAATACATTCCCGGCACGGCATATATATTGGCTTACTGATCCTAACTTTATCTTCGGTAAGTAGCCGGAGGGCTACTTGTTAAGTGCTAGGAAGTTGCGGGCGCCTTTGTATAGTCGGCACACAATTGGAGGAACCGCGTATTGGCCTCTGGCTCTCCGATGCTGACCCTCACGCCTTCCCCGGCGAAGGCCCGCACCGACAGTGCGCGCGCTCCCGCCAGCTCCGCAAAGGCGGCACTTTCGGCCCCAAGCGCGAGCCACACGAAGTTGCCCTGGGCGTCGGGGACGCTCCAGCCGAGGTCCCTGAGGCCGTTAAGCACCCGGCCCCTCTCGTCAACGAGCTTTTGTACCCTTTCCACAACCAGGCCATAATTTGCCAGGGACACCACCGCTGCCTGCTCGGCTATCTGGGACACAGCGAATGGTGTCGCGGCGACCCTCAAGTACTGGGTCAGCCCGGGGTGGGAGACGCTGTAACCCACGCGGAGCCCTGCCAGGCCGTGCGCCTTGGAGAAGGTCCGGAGCACCACCACGTTCGGATATTTCCGGTACAGCGCGATTCCGTCCACGGCGCCTTCCGCCCTGACAAACTCCTGGTAGGCCTCATCGATAACCACCACCACGTCAGCCGGGACGGACCGGATGAAGGCTTCGGTTTCGGCCGTGTCCAGGGCCGGGCCGGTGGGGTTGTTAGGTGTGCAGAGAAGGATGACTTTGGTACGGGCACTCACAGCCGCCGCCATGGCTGCGAGGTCATGCCGCCCGTCAGCCGTGACGGGAACCTGGACACTTTCGGCGCCGGCCAGGCCAACACTGATCGGGTAAGCCTCAAAAGAGCGCCACGCATAGATCACCTCGTCCGCCTTCCCGTCCTCGTTCTGGCCGGCAAAGGCGGCCAGAATCTGGTTCAGCGCCCCCAGGCTTCCCGCTCCGGTGACGATGTCGTCGGCGGGCACACCAAGAAATTCCGCGAGCGCCGCGCGAAGCCTGCTGCTCAGGGGATCGGGATACCGGTTGAAGTCTGACTGGTTGGCGATGGCTTCCAGTACTGCCGGGATCGGCGGCAACGGGTTTTCATTGGAAGACAGCTTGTAGCTGGCCAGACCGCTGACCGCGGCCGGCGGCTTTCCTGCCGCGTAGCGGGGCAGCCGGTCCAGCACCGGGCGCGGCGCAATTCCGCCCGCCCGGGTTTCAGGTGAAGTCATGGCCTCTAGCCTACGTCCAGCTCCCGCAGGGATCCGGAGAATGCGGGGCACAAATTCCATACCGTTCCCCCCAGGTTCTCCGGGGAACGGTATGGAAGCATGGTGGCATGGGTTCCTTCATCCTTCGGGTCGTCGTTAACGCCGCTGCGCTCTGGGTGGCCAGCTGGGTCCTGCCGGGCATGGACATCTCGAGCACCGCAGCATCCGACGCCGTGGCCAGGACCGGGATCTCACAGGACACCGAAACCATTGGGATTGTCCTGGCCTACCTGTTCATCGGCCTCATCTTCGGCGTCGTCAATGCCTTCGTGCGGCCGCTGGTGCGCCTCCTCGCGCTGCCTATCACCATCCTGACGCTTGGCCTGTTCGCCATAGTCATCAACGCGGCCATGCTGTATCTGACGGCCTGGATCAGCAGCTATACGCCGGTCCACCTCACCATTGATTCCTTCTTCTGGACGGCGCTGCTGGCCGCGATCATCATCTCGCTGGTGTCCCTGGTGGCGGGACTGCTCCCGGGAGGCAGGCGCTGACCCGGGCCGCACCGCCTCCGATGTGAAGAAGCCACCACGGCGCCCTGCCGCCAAGTAGCCGGCGGCCGGCGAACAGGTACCTATCAGGTGCCGTTCCCCGAAACAGCAGCAAAAACTTCAGTACCAGCCACCCATGACCCCTGCGCGGGGGCTGCCTAGGCTGCACATCGGGTCGAGCACGGCCCGACGCTGTCAGTTCCGGAACTTTGGGGGCAAGGTATGAAGCCCATCAGGATATTTCTCGCTGCCTGCCTGCTCCTGGCATGGCAAGCCGGCCCGGCACGCGCGGAATCCGGAGGCCTGCCGCACGGCCCGGCGGGGCTGGGCAATGACATCTCCTGGCCGCAATGCGGCGCTGATCTTCCTGCGCCGCCGCCCTTCGCGATCGTCGGGGTGAACGGCGGGCGTCCCGATACCGCCAACCCCTGCCTGGCCGCCCAACTGGCGTGGGCGGGCCAAAGTGCGGAGGCGGCAGGCGGCACACCGGCGGCAGTATATGTGAACACTGCCGCGACCGGGCCTGCGGAGTCTTTGTGGTGGCCGGAAGGGAACACCTACGGGGAAACTGCCGTCAGCAACCCGCATGGTTTGTGCGACGGCACGCCGTCCCCTGCCTGCGCCTACGTGCATGGCTATGCCATGGCCGCCAGGGCAGCCGACATCCTGGCGGCAGCGGGACAGGACATACACCGCATGTGGTGGCTGGATGTGGAATTTGGAAACAGCTGGCTGTGGGACAAGGCAGTCAATGCAGCCGAACTGGAAGGCATGACGGCCTACCTGCAGGCGGCCGGGGCGGAAGTGGGGATCTATTCAACCGGGTATCAGTTCAACGGGATAGTGGGTGACGTCGGTCCCGGCAGCAATCTCTACAATCTCCAGAACTGGCTGGCGGGCCCCTACTCTGCAGAGTCGGCAGAGGAGTATTGCGGGGCTCCCCCGTTGACGGCCGGCGGAACTGTCACCACAACGCAGTTCACGGAAAACGACCTCGACTACAACTTCCGGTGCCCTTCCGCCGTCCCGCCACCGGCCCCACAGCCGGCTGCCCCCGCCCCGCAACCCGAAAAGCTGCGTTCCAGCCGGTACGTGGAATTGCACGCGGCACTGATCTCCTGACGCCTGCCGCGCTTGGCGAGAGTACCTAGCGGGCTCCCGGTTGTGGCCGCCCGGAAAAAGGGTCCCTGCGGTCCTTGGGGACCGCCGGCGGCGGGGTTTTGGTCAAGGCAAAGCGGGTGGCTGTGGCCGCACCTCCGGCACCGAGCACTCCGTCCAACACCGCCGTCGATTGGACCAGTGATGGATCCTTGCTGGCGCCAACCAGGCTTGCCGCTTCCTGATAGCCCGTGAGGCTGTGCCCGGGGCCCAGCCCGGCGTCTTCCCCGCCGCGCACGTAGAGGTCGTTGGTCATGGTTACGGTGACCTGGTTCCTGGCGTCCCGGTTCGGCATGCCATCGCTGCCGGGTACCCAGTCTGTTCGGTGCTCCAAGTGAAGGGTGCTGACATCGGGGGATGGCGTGATGCGCGAGACCGGCGACCCGGCGGTCAGGACGTATCTGAGTCGATAATCCCGGAGGAAGCCTTCGTCAGCGGCCAGATTCATTGCATGGATGCCACCCTGGCTGTAGCCGACAGCAACCACGTCCGCCCCGGGTTCCGCCCCGGCAGCACGCAGCGACTGGATGACAGCGGCATTCACTTGTTCGGACTGTCCTCCCATGCCGTCCACGATTCCCCCCAGATCAAAGGGATTCGTTCCACCGTCGGATTCATTGACCTGGGTCCCGGGAACCACCACAACGTAGGCCTTCCTTCCGCCGGCATCCACTTCAATGACTTCGACGTAGCCGCTTCCGCGGGCCTCGATCAGCTGCACCCGCTTAAGCAGCCCGGCAGGACTGGCATCCAGATCAATAGGCACACTCTCTTCCCGGGTTGCCGTCACCGTCCCCGTCCGCAGTGAGGGGATATTTTTTTCGACCAAGGGCTTGATCGCGGGAAGGACCAGCACGGCATTTGCCGCCAGCATTTCAGTGGCATCCCCGTTCAGGAACCCGGTCCGCCAGAAGTCCACGTGCTTTTGGAACTCAACGTCGGGATCTGAGAGGCCGAGCCTCCACTGAAGATGGGCAGCGGATTCAGCTATCTCGTACTCGCGCCTGCAGCTGCGCACCTGGCCGCTGATCCGCCGCAGTTCCCGGTGGACCTCCTGGACGGCGTCCTTCGCCTCCCACACTGCCATGAGAGCGGCGGTTCCCGTACTTCGCGGTTGGTTCTGGTGCGCGCCAAGCTCCTGCCAGGCGGCGAAGAGTCCAGCCTCGATGGCTGCCAGCCGCTCGGCGAGCAGGTCGAGCCTTCCAGCTCCCTGGTCAAGCTCGTCCAGCTGGACAGTAATGCCGCCCACCCCGCCGGAGACTGTGAGGTTGCCGTCGGGAGGTGGCGGCAAGACCCGGATGGGTCCTCCCGATCCGGACGGCGTGACGTCAGCCATCACAACCGCCAGTCGGGTGAACAATCGGATGTCAAAGCTGCGCTGGCATGCGCAGCCACTGCGGCAGAAGCTTCCCGGATCCGGTCCAGCGCCCTCCGCAGCGCCACCGCCTGCAGGCTGACGGAGTTTCGGTAAGCCTGCCCGGCCGGTGATTCCCAGTCCACCAACTGGATCTCGTGAAACCCGGCCATCACTTCTTCAGTCCTGTCCGAGCACTCCGACACCTTCCTGCCCACCTCCTGGACCCCAACGCTGACAGCCAGCCCGTTCCCCCAGATCCCGTCCATCGGACCGTCCCCGCTTTCGCCCCAGCCTCCCCGGCCGGATAATCCGTCCCAACCTTGCCGCTCCCCACGCTAGGCATCTGGCCCTGGCCGCGTAAGCGCCGCCGTCGGCTATGTGGACAAGTAACGTGGACCACCACGCTTAAGGCGGCGCCGGACTTCATGAAAGAATCAGCTCATGCCTGAAACTGCCGCCACAGCTGACACCCGTACGCCCTCAGGACGCCTGGCCCTCGCCGCGTCGTCGGAAAAGATCGCGCTTGGACCCTTGGACGGCCGTTACCAGTCCGCCGTCGCGCCCCTCGTTGACTACCTGTCCGAGGCCGCCCTGAACCGGGACCGTGTGGCCGTCGAAGTGGAATGGCTCATCCACCTGACCAGCAACAACGTCCTCCCCGGCGCCGGCCCCCTGAGCACGGAGCAGCAGGACCAGCTCCGCGCCATCGTCACCGAATTCGACGCCGCATCCGTCGCCGAACTGGCTGAGATCGAAGCCGTGACCGTGCACGACGTGAAGGCCGTGGAGTACTACATCGGCCGGCGCCTTCCCGGAATCGGCATCGAGAACCTGACCGCTATGGTCCACTTCGGCTGCACGTCCGAGGACATCAACAACCTGTCCTACGCTTTGGGCGTCAAGGGTGCCGTCGAGGACGTGTGGCTGCCGGCAGCCCGCGCCCTGGTGGCGCAGATCAGCAAGATGGCCGAGGACAACCGTGCCGTTCCCATGCTGTCCCGCACCCACGGGCAGCCGGCCACCCCCACCACCCTGGGCAAGGAACTGGCAGTCATCGCGCACCGCCTGACCCGTCAGCTGGACCGGATCGCCAAGACCGAATACCTGGGCAAGATCAACGGGGCCACCGGCACCTACGCGGCCCATGTGGCGTCCGTTCCCGGCGCCGACTGGCAGCAGGTTTCCGAGTCCTTCGTGGAGGGACTGGGCCTGACCTGGAACCCGCTCACCACGCAGATCGAAAGCCACGACTGGCAGGCCGAGCTCTACGCGGACGTCGCGCGCTTCAACCGGATCCTGCACAACGTCTGCACGGACATCTGGAGCTACATCTCCATTGGCTACTTCGCGCAGATCCCCGTCGCGGGCGCCACCGGCTCATCCACGATGCCGCACAAGGTCAACCCCATCCGCTTCGAAAACGCCGAGGCAAACCTGGAGATCTCCTCCGGCCTGCTCGATGTCCTGGGCTCCACCCTGGTGACCTCCCGCTGGCAGCGGGACCTCACCGATTCCTCCAGCCAGCGCAACATCGGCGTCGCCTTCGGGCACTCCCTGCTGGCCATCTCCAACGTGGCCAAGGGCCTGGAACGCCTGGATGTGGCCGAAGACGTCCTGGCAGCGGACCTGGACACCAACTGGGAGGTCCTGGGCGAGGCCATCCAGATGGTCATGCGCGCCGAGGCGATTGCCGGCGTCGAAGGCATGGAAAACCCCTATGAACGCCTCAAGGACCTCACCCGCGGCCAGCGCGTGGACGCTGCGCGCATGCAGGAGTTCGTGCAGGGCCTGGGCCTCTCCGCCGAGGCTGAGGCACGCCTCCTGGCCCTCACGCCCGGCAAGTACACCGGCATCGCGGACCAGCTGGTGGACCACCTGAAGTAAGCCCCACCAAGGGCAGGAACGTACGACGGCGGCGCCGGGCCCGGGAGGGTCCGGCGCCGTTCGTTTATCCGGGCGGGGCGTGCCTCCCGGACGCGGGTGCAGGCGTTTCGGCAGCACCGCGGCGGAGTGGGAAACTGGGGTTATGAAGTTGCTCCTGATCCGCCACGGCGAAACCCCCGGAAACGTGCTGGGCCAGCTGGATACCGACCACCCGGGACCGGGCCTCACCGAACTGGGCGAGCGGCAGGCAGAGGCTATGGCGCGGTCGCTGGTCAACGAACCCATCGGCGCCCTCTACGCTTCCACGCTGATCCGCACCCAGATCACCGCGGCACCCCTGGGCAGGCTCCATGGCCTGGAAACCACGGTGCTGGAAGGGCTGCACGAAATCGAGGCCGGAGCGCTGGAGAAGCTCACGGACCACGAGTCGCATAAACGCTACATGGGAACGGTCATTTCCTGGGCTGCAGGTGAACTGGACAACCGGATGCCCGCAGGACCCAACGGGCACGCGTTCTTTGACCGGTTCGACGCCGCGATCGCCAGGGTGGTGGACAGGGCATCCGGGCAGCACGGCACGGTGGCAGTGGTGAGCCATGGTGCGGCCATCAGGACCTGGGCGGGCCTGCGGGCCGACGGCATCGACCACGAATTCGCCGCCAGGCACGTGCTGGCCAATACCGGAATCGTGGCGCTGGAGGGTGACCCGGACACCGGCTGGAAGCTGATCCATTGGGAAGGCAGCCCTGTGGGCGGCCTCGCCCTGGCGGACCCTGCAGCCGAGGACCCGACGGGCCGGGACGCAGCTGCCCCCTAGGCCTGCTGCCGGTGGCGCCGGAAAGGCAATGCCCGCGCGGCAGGACATGGGCCCGCGTCCGCGCGGCCGCGCACCGCGGGCATGCCCCGGCGGACGGCCGGGACCCCGGGAATCAGCCGCGCCGCCATCGCTGCGGCCTCTCCCGCCGTCGGCCGTTCCGTGGGGTCCATGGCCGTCAGGGACCGCAGCAGGGGGACCCAGTCCCCGAGGTACTCCGGGACATCCGGTGACCGCAGGGTGCGGGCCACCAGGGATTCGATGGCGGTGCCCGGAAAGGCTTTGGTGCCGGTGAGGAGCTCCAGCAGGACAAGCCCCATGGAGTACACGTCCCAGGAGGGCGCCACGGTGCCGCCGGAAGCCTGCTCGGGACTCATATAGTGCACTGTCCCGGACGAAACGCCGGGCTCGGGCGCCGAACCGGTGGCAGCGGCTATGCCGAAATCGATGATCCGGACGGGACTTCTCCGCAGGCCGCTGAGCATCAGGTTCGCGGGTTTGATGTCGCGGTGCACCAGCCCGCCCGCATGCAGGTGGGCGAGCGCACCGAAGAGGCCGCGGGCCCAAAGTGCCACATCACCGGACCCCGGGCGTTCCGCGCGGATGACTTCGGCGAAGCTGGCGCCAAGGGCCAGTTCCTCCACGAGGTACGGCCGCCCGGCGTGGGAACCGCTGCCTGCCACCACGCCTTGGTCCACCAGGCTCACGATGGACGGATGGCTGAAGCGGGCCAGGGCGGCGGCTTCATTCCGGATGCGCTGGTGCTGCTTCCGGCCGCCGGCCGCCGCAATCTTCACCGCAACGTCCGGACCGCCTTCCAGGTCCTCCGCGCGAAACACTTCGGCCGCGGATCCCCTGCCCAGGCGTTCCCTCACCTGGTACCGGCCGGCAAGGGGCACTCCGCTTGCCAGCAACGAATGCGCCGGCGCCGCAGCCTCCGATCCGTTGGCACTCATGCGGAGAGGGCGGCGGAAGGACGCGGGCCGCGGGGGCCGGTGGTCCAGGCGTCGAGCTGGAACCCGCAGGCGCAGCGCCACACGGGCGGAAGCTCATTGCCTACCGGGGCAGTCGGGGCAAAGGTGTAGCTGGCACGCTCCCACCCCAGCGCCGGCGTCACGAGCTGCATCGGGTTACCGCAGTGGACCGGGCTGTTTCCCTGCGGCGCTGTGGTGCCGTCCAGGGTGGATCGCGTCAGGTCCGTGCGGGCATCCGGAAGGGTCACACCCATGGTGGGTTTACGCGGTGGAACTTCGGTGTAAGAGACCAACACACTCACGACTCCGTTGGGAAGCAACTTCGGGAACAATCGTAAGCTTACATATAACTAGGGGAACTAGCTAGTCAGCCTAGTGAATTTTTAATTCTTCTTCCCGAAGCTGCAGCGACTCGGTCATGCACTGCAGGAAGTCGACCACGATGCGCGCCTCCTCGGCACTCAGGCCTTCCGCAACTGCCATCATGCGGCGATGCATGGCACCGAGCGTCTCCCGGACCTCCTTGTCAGACTCCACGGTGGGGACCACCACCACAGAACGACGGTCCGACGGGTGCGCCTCGCGGCGGACATGCCCACTGGCCACCAGGCGGTCGATCAGCGAAGTAGTGGAAGCGCTAGTAATATTGAGGAACCGGCTGAGATCCTTGGGGACAACCTGCTTGCCCGAGGCCTGGACCCTCAGGAGGTACCGCAGGGCGAGAATGTCCGTTTCGCCCATGCCCATGGAGTCCCTGGTGTTGCGGCGGATCTCGGTCTCGGCTGCGCGGTAATCGCGGAGGGCCTTCAATACCGCCGCGCTGTAGTCCAGTTGCCCGTCGGGTCCGTACCAGTAGCCGGATCCCTCGTTGCCCATAGAAACCATGCCATCATTTTAGACCAACTGGTAACTAGACTGCCAAGTAAGTCAGCTGATGATCTGCCGCGGGAGATTATCCGGGTGCTAACCGCGAGGAAACACCTGCGTAACCCGCCACGCCTAGCCTTGTCAGGCATACCCCTCCGGCGAATCGAGGCAGATATGCAGACCAATCCCAGGCTCAACATTCGGCAGGTCTCCTGGTCCAACCCCGTGGGCGCCGACCTTCGCCGCGCACAGCAGGCAGAACTCGACGCGCGCTTCGGCCGGCCCGACCACGAACCCGGGCCGCCGCCGTCGGGCGCCGACTGCGCCGTCTTCCTGGTGGCGTACGACAAAGGATCCGGGCAACCGGTGGGTTGCGGCGGCCTGCGGCTCCTGGACGGAACAACCGCCGAAATCAAGCGGCTCTATGTGCTGCCGTACACCCGGGGCTCCGGGGTGGCCAGCTCCATCCTCGCGGCCCTTGAGGCTGAGGCGTTCAGCCAGGGCATTACCCGGATCAAGGCCGAGGCCGGGTCTGCCCAGCCCGACGGCCGGAACTTCTACGAAAATTCGGGATTCGAGCCGATCCCGAACTTCGGGCCGTACGCCGGTGTGGAGCACTCGCGCTGCTACGCCAAGCGCATCAACGCCCACAGCGCCGCGCAGACCGCCATGGCCTAGCGCCCGTCCCGAAGCGGGGCCCTGCCTGGGCCCTGCTGTTGGACGCCAACGTTTCCTTCCGGTTTACGCCGAAGGCCCCAATCGTTTTCCCGACAGGTCCAAAGTGGGAAGCCGGGCTGTTTATCGAATCGATAGCTATAACAGCCCGGTTTTTGCCATGTCCGGCTATAGGCTGTGCGGACATGCTCTGATTCCAGCCCAGAAATGAGTCCTGATCGTGCGTAAATTGCAGACTTTGGTTGCCGCCGCCGTTGCCGCCACCCTCCTCGCCGGCTGCGGCGGGGGCAGCACCCCGCCCGCGTCGACCGGTGAAGCCTCTGGAGCTCCCGCGGGAGCGTCCGGGGACACCCTGGTGGTCTACACCAACTCCAACGGCGAGGGCCGGGGCGACTGGCTGGCCGCCAAGGCGGCGGACGCCGGGTTCAAGATCGAGATCGTGGGAGCCGGCGGCGCCGATGCCACCAACAAGCTCATTGCGGAGAAGAACAACCCCATCGCCGACGTCGCGTTCGGCCTGAACAACATGTACTTTTCCCAGGTCAAGAACGAGGGCGCGCTGGAGGCATACCAGCCGGCGTGGGCCGGCGAGGTGGACAAGGGCCTGGGCGACGGGGAGACGTACTGGCCCCTGGTGAAGCAGGCCATCCTCCTCGGCTATAACTCGGACAAGATCTCCAAGGACGCCGCGCCAAAGGACTGGACGGACCTGTGGACCAAGGACGAGTTCAAGAGCCGCTATGAGCGGGTCACCGGCCTGGGCACCGCAACGGCGCAGCTGGTCTTCGCCGGCATCCTTTCGCGGTACCGGGACGACTCCGGGGATTTGGGGATTTCCGACGACGGCTGGAAGCAGGTTGAGCAGTACTTCAAGAACGGCAGCCCCGCAGTGGCCAAGACCGACCTGTTTGCCCGCATCGCCTCCGGCGACGTGGACATGGGCCAGATGCCGTCCTCGATCATTGCCGACCGTGAAAAGTCCTTCAAAGTGAACGTGGATACCGTCACTCCCTCTGTGGGGGTCCCGCTTGCCGTGGAGCAGATCGCGCTGGTGAAGGGGACCAAGAAGAAGGACCAGGCGCAGAAGTTCATCGACTGGTTCGGCAGCGCAGAGGTGCAGGGCGAGTTTGCCCAAAAATTCAACTCCATGCCGGTGAACAAGGGCGCCCAGGCGAAGGCCAACCCCGAGGTGGTGGACTTCTTTGCCGGACTGAAGCAGCAGGACATCGACTGGAACTTCGTGCAGAAGAACATGGGCGCGTGGGTGGAGAAGATCGAGCTCGAATACATGACGTAACCCGTCCTGCCAGCCGCCGTTTCCGCGTTCCATCAGACAGGGTTGCCATGATCCGCTTGGAAAACATCGAAGTTACCTTTGGCGATTTCACCGCCATTCCGCACCTGGACCTGCATGTCCAGCCAGGCGAATTCTTCACCCTCCTGGGACCCTCCGGCTGTGGAAAGACGACGGCGCTGCGCACCCTGGCCGGCTTCATCCAGCCGGCCAGGGGTACGGTCCGGGTGGACGGGAAGGACGTGACCCGCCTTCCGAGCGACAAGCGGCAGGTGGGCATGGTGTTCCAGAACTATGCCCTGTTCCCGAGCATGAGCGTATGGGAGAACATCGCCTTCGGGCTCCGGGTCCGGAAGGAAAAGCCTGCCGACAGCGACCGCCTGGTGCGCGACATTGCACGGCGCGTGGAACTCAGTGACGAGCAGCTGGCGAAGAACGTGGCAGAGCTGTCCGGCGGCCAGCAGCAGCGCGTGGCTGTTGCCCGTGCCCTGGTGCTGCGGCCCAAGATCCTGCTGCTGGACGAGCCGTTATCCAACCTGGATGCCAAGCTCCGGCACCAGCTGCGCCAGCAGCTCAAGGACCTGCAGAGCGAGTTCGGCATCACCACCGTGTACGTCACCCACGACCAGGATGAGGCCCTGGCCATGAGCGACCGGGTGGCGGTCTTCAACAAGGGAGTGGTGGAACAGGTTGGGACGCCCCAGGACATCTACGATCAAGCCGCCACGGAGTTCGTCTGCAATTTCATTGGCGACAGCTCAGCCCTGACGCCGGACTTTGTGGCGGAGGTCAACCGGCTTTCCGGGGCCGGCCTCAGCACGGACGCCAGGTCCTACCTGCGCGTGGAAAAGGCCTCACTGGACCGGCCCACGGACGGAGGGACCGCCGTCGGGCTTCCCGCCACCGTGGTATCCCGAACCTACCACGGCCTGCACAGCCGCTATGTGGTCCGCAGCCACGGCGCGGACATCCGCCTCCTGGTCCGGGAAGACGGCGGTGCGCACCCTGGGGCCGGGACGGCCGCAACGGTTTACGTCCAGCCCGGGCACATCCTGCAGTACCATCCCGAAACCGGTGCCGCACTGGCACGGGACCGGGCAGTTGCCCTGCCATGAGCGCCAACAACCCGGTGCGGAGCATGGCCCGCTCCCCGTTCGTCCTGGTGGTGGGGGTCATCCTCACCTGGTTCATTGCCGCGTTCCTGGTATGGCCCAACGTGAACATCCTGATCGCCACTTTCTTCCCTGACGGCAGCTTTTCGGGCCGCGCCGCGGAGAAGCTGTTCTCCTCGCAGCGGGCCATGAAGGCACTGGGCAACAGCTTCCTGCTGGCCGTGGCACTGTCCGTCACGGTCAACCTGGTGGGCGTCTTCATCGTCCTGGTGACGCATTACTTCAGGATCCGCGGCTCGAGGATCCTGTTCCTAGGCTATGCCTCCACCTTCATCTACGGCGGCATCGTGCTGGCGGCGGGGTACAAATTCATCTACGGGGACAAGGGCATTGCCACGTCGCTGTTGGTCCGGGTTTTCCCCGGGATGGACCCCGGCTGGTTTTCCGGGTTCTTTGCCGTGCTGGCGGTCATGACCTTTGCCACCACCACCAACCACATGCTGTTCGTTGCCAACGCCCTCAAAGGCATCGACTACCAGACCATCGAGGCCGCGCGGAACCTTGGCGCCTCCACGTGGACCATCCTGCGCCGCATTGTCCTGCCCATGCTCAAGCCCACGCTGTTCGCCGTCACCATCCTGTCCTTCCTCACCGGCCTGGGCGCCCTCAGCGCCCCGCAAGTGCTGGGCGGCCGCGATTTCCAGACCATCACCCCGATGATCCTGACGTTCACCAACAGCCCCACCTCACGTGACCTGGCAGCGCTGCTGGCCGTGATCCTTGGCCTGGCCACCATGGTGATGCTCGCCGTCATGTCCCGGCTGGAGAAGGGCGGTACCTACTTTTCGGTGTCAAAGGTCTCCTCCGAGCTCCAGAAACAGGACATCGCCAACCCCGTCGCGAACGTGGCCGTGCACGCCGTCGCCTATCTTCTCTTTGCCGTCTACACCCTTCCCGTGGTGCTGATCGTGCTGTATTCATTTGCCGACGGCGCAGCCATCCAGACCGGACAGCTCTCGTTTTCCAACCTGACACTGGACAACTACATCCGCGTCCTCACCCAGCAGTCCGGGCTCCGGCCGTTCATCGTCAGTGTGGTGTACAGCGCCCTGGCGGCGGTCATTGCGGTCGGCGGCCTGCTCTTCGTGGCCAGGCTCCTGCAGAAGTACAAAAACTGGGTGGCCTCAACGTTTGAGTACCTGCTGCACATCCCGTGGATCCTGCCGTCGGCGTTGCTGGCCCTGGGCCTGATTGTCAGCTACGACCATCCCAATCCCCTGGTGGGCGGCGCCGTCCTTACCGGGACAACGGTCATCCTGCTCATCGCCTTCGTCACGGTGAAGATCCCGTTCACCCTCAGGATGCTCAAGGCGTCCTTTGCGGCCGTGAACTCTTCCCTGGAGGAGGCTGCCGCCATCATGGGTGCCAAGACGCTGTATGTCTTCCGCCGGATCCTCCTGCCCCTGGTGCTTCCGGCGGCGGCAGCCATCACGGCCCTGAATTTCAACAGCCTGCTGGACGATTACGACACCGCCATCTTCCTGGCCCATCCGCTGGTGCAGCCGCTGGGCCTGGTGATCAAGGCCAACACCGACGGAGCCGAAGGCACGGAGGGAATCGCAAACACCTTCGTCTATACGGTGCTCCTCATGGTCATCACCGGGGTGACGATGTATCTCGTGTACGGCAGGTCCGGCCGGCGGAAGGGCAGGAAGCGGCTGCCCGCGGCCGCGCCCGCCCCGCAGGTGCCCGGCGCCGGACTTCCCGACGCACAGGCGCCTGGCGGGGACGACGCCACGCGCCCGGCCGCCGCCGTCCGCTGACTATCTCCCCGAACCGCTGCCGACGGCGGTCCGCGCGTTCCGCCGTCGGGCCAGGCTGAGCAGGCGGTCACGCAGCGGCTGGGCACGGTCTGCCAGGGCAACACGCATCATGGCTGCCGATGCCCGGCTCAGCGCCTGGGTCCGCAGCCGGCGCTGCCGGCTATAGGCGGCTAGCGCCCTCTCCTGGGGAAGGGTGTTCAACAGGTCCGCCAAGGTCACAGCGTCAACAAGGGATTCACAGGCCCCGCGGCCAAGGTTTGGAGTCATGGCGTGTGCTGCATCGCCCACCAGCACGGCGGCGCCTCTGACGTAGGACCGCAGAGGCGGCGTGGTCCAGATCCGCTGCGCGAGTGAGAGCTCCGGAACTGTGGCGACGAGCACCTGCCGGATAGCCGGAGCGTGGCCTGCGAAACGCTGCCGCGCTTGCTCCAGGGCCAGTTCAACATCGATGCCGGAGGGGCCCAGGTCGGAACGCCAGCTGGCGTACCAGTTGGTTCCCCCAGGGGAGGCTGCGATCCCGAAAAGGTCACCTTTCCCCCAATACTCCCCTACTGCATCGGGATCCACGGGCGCCGGAATGGTGCCCCGCAGCGCGAGGCAGGATGTCACCCTGGCATCTACAGCGGCGCCCCAAACCTGGCGGCGGACTGCGCTGTGGACACCGTCTGCACCTACTACCAGCCCTGCCTCGGCGGGTAGCTCCCGCAGGTGCCTTGTGACCCTGGAAACGCTACGAGGAACGGCTGACTCGAGGAGCCGCAGCAGGTCCACCCTGGATATCCCGAACAGCTCACCGCCGTTGACTGTCATCCACGGTTCGCCTGCCGCGTTGCGGATAGAACCACTGCCAAGGACGGGGCTCACCTCCCGCGCCTGCGCGAGGATTCCCACCCGCGCCAGCGCCCGCTGGGCGTTGGGCCACATGGCCAACACCGTGCCGACCGAGGGCAGCTCCGGCCGTTTCTCGTAGACCGTCACGTGGAAGCGGCTGGGGTCCAGGGCTGCCGCTAGGGCCAGGCCGGCGATGCCGCCGCCAACGATCGTGATCGTTTCCATGCACGCCATTTTACTACTTTTGTAGTAAACTGAAAGGGGTCCCATTACACTGATTCCATGCCGGACCGACGCACCCTGTTGCTTGACGCTGCCCTGGCCGTGGTGGCGGAGAAGGGCATGAAGGGCCTCACCCACCGGGCCGTGGATACCGCCGCCGGCCTGTCGGAAGGCACTACGTCCAACTACTACCGCAACCGCGCCGCTCTGGTTGACGCCGTCCTGGACCGGCTGCTCGAGCTGGACGCCGCGCTCCTCCGCGAGCAGGGACCTGCCGGTCCGCCAAAGGATGCCACTGAACTGGCAAACCAGCTCGCCTCCATGGTGGTGATGCTTGCCGGCAGGCACGGAGGCCTGACCCGGGCCCGGCTGGCGCTTTCCCTGGACAAGCCCGATTCCGTGACGGCCGGCCACTTCCAGCTGGTGGGCGGCCTGGAACACGCCCTTGCCGCGCTGGGTGTCCAGGATGCGAAGGCCCGGGCCCGGGACGTGGCCGACTACGGCGACGGGGTGCTGCTGCACCTGCTCACCGTCAGGCGTGACGAACAGCCCGACCCTGCCGCCATCGCGGCGGCCGTCCGGCGGCTGGTGGGCAATTGAGCCCCGCCCAGCCGGCCGCCGTCGTACTTCCCCCGCCCCTTTAGGCCGAAGCGGGCCAGCCCGTGTATGCCTCGGCCAGGTAGGCCTTGCCGTGGCGGGAGGAGACCACGGAGTTCAGTTCGCCGAGCTGGCGGGCGCGGGAGAAGTCGTCCGCGTCGGCCGGGGTGTGCAGCATGGTGGTCATCCAGTAGGAGAACTGCTGGGCCTTCCACACCCGGTCCAGGGCGCGGTCGCTGTAGGTGTCCAGGAGCCGGTCCGAGCCGGAGTTGTAGTGGCTGTCCAGCCCTTCAAAAAGGAACTTGACGTCGTTGATGGCCAGGTTCAGGCCCTTGGCGCCGGTGGGCGGCACGGTGTGCGCAGCATCGCCGGCCAGGAACAGGTTGCCGTGGCGCATGGGAGTGTGGACGAAGCTGCGGAACGGCAGCACCATCTTTTCCAGGACCGGGCCTTCCTTGAGTTCGAAGCCGTTGCCGTTGACGCGGCTGCGGAATTCCGCCCAGATCCGGTCGTCATCCCATTCCGCCACGTTCTCCTTGGGATCGCACTGGAAGTACATCCGCTGGACCGTCTCCGTGCGCTGGCTGATCAGGGCGAAGCCGTTGGCCGAGTTGGCGTAGATCAGTTCGTCGGAGCTGCGCGGCGCCTCGGCCAGGATGCCGAACCAGGCGAAGGGGTATTCGTGGAAGTACCACTTGCGGTGGGCCTCCGGAATCTGGAACCGGCAGTGGCTGCGCGAGCCGTCCGCGCCCACCAGGAAGTCTGCCTGGATCTCGTATTCAACGCCGTCGGGGTCGGTGAACCAGACTTTCGGCTTGCCTTCCAGGTCATGGACGGTGGTGTCGGTGACGCTGTAGCGGACGTCGCCGCCGTCGTCCTTCCGGCGTGCGGCGAGGTCCAGGAAGACGTCCGTCTGCGGGTACAGCCATACGGACTCGCCTACGAGGTCCTTGAAGTCGATGCGGTGGCTCTCGTTGTTGAAGCGCAGCTCGATGCCGTCGTGCCGGTCGCCGTCGCGCAGCACCCGGTCGGAGACCCCGCTGTCCACCAGCAGGTTGACGGTCCCATGCTCCAGGATGCCGGCACGGACCGTGTGGGAGATCTCCTCGTGGCTGCGGATCTCGATCACCGTGGACTCGATGCCGGCCTTTGCCAGCAGGTGGGAGAGCATCAGCCCCGCCGGACCGCCTCCCATGATGGCTACCTGGGTGGTGATGATCTTTCGTGCCATGGCTGCTTCTCGCTTCGTTGCGGGCCCGGGAAGGGGCCGAATGGATGCCTGGCTTTCAGTGTGCGGCAGGGCGGGTGACCAGCGTTACAGGTATTCCATTCAACGGATTGCGGCATCCAGTCCGGGCGGGTGGTCAGGCGTCAGCCAGGCCCCTCGCAATGCCGCGGGCCGCCGTTTGCAGGGCAGGAACCAGCGCCCGCAGCCGCATTTCCCGCAGCGGAACCACGACGCCGAGGGATGCCACCGCGCGCTGGCGGCGGTTCAGGACGGGCACGGCGATGCCCCACGTGTCCGGATCGACCACGCCCTTCAGCTGCGCGAAGCCCTGCCGCGAGGTATCGGCGAGCAGGGTACGGACGTCGTCGGCAACCAGCTTGCCGTACGGATCGTGGAACTGGGCGAGATACTCACCCTGCAGGGCCCTGTCCTGGTGGGCCATGAGCGCCAGCCCGGCGGACGAAATGTGGATGGGCATCCTGCCGGCCACCTGGGCCCGGTTGGCGACCGACCCGCGCCGGGAGAGGCGTTCGACGAACAACGCCTCCCAGCCGTCCAGTACTGCCAGGTTCACGTTCTGGTTCAGGACCTGTTGGATGTCCTCCATGAAGGGCATGGCCGCCTGCCGCAGCGCCAGGGCGGGCGAGGTACGGTTCACCAGCTCCCACAGCCGGAGGCCCGGGCGGACGATGCCGCCGGGGGCGGTTTCCAGGAGCCCGTGGCCGGCCAGCTGGCCCACCAGCCGGTGTGCAGTGGTCAGTGGGAGGCCTGCACGCTCGGCAAGCTCCGACAACCGGAGATCGGCAACGTCCTGCGGGAAGGCAGAGATCAGCCGCACAATCCGGTCCACCACCGAATCGCCCGAGTTTGAGTTTGCCACTGCCGCCGCCTTCCGTTGAACGGGAAGTCCAGCGTACCGCGGCCGGGCGGACGGAGGCCGACGGCCGGGTGGCGGTCAGGCCGCAGCAGAGATGCCGGTCCCGCCGGGGCGCAGCCGGCGCCACGCACCAGGAGCCAGTACAACCACGATGCCGACGGCGGCGCCGATGACGGTCTCGACGATGCGGTCCCGCAACAGGATGGACGCCGAGGCGGGGACCACCAGGAGCGTGGACACCAGCGCCAGCGGCGTGACGAACACCTGCGCGAGAAGGTACTGGCGGATGATGAACAGCTCGGCGCCGAACTGGCAGAGCGCCATGACCAGCACGGTCTGCCAGGGCTGCAGCCCCACGAGCAGGACGGCAGCCAGGACCAGCAGGCCGAGCACGGTCCCGATGATTCTTTGGATGCCGCGGCGCACCCGGTGCCTGGTGCTGTGGCCCACGAGGGGAACCACGGCGGCCACCATCGCCCAGTAGTTGTGGCCAAAGCCGAGCCGGCTTCCTGCCCAGGTGGCCAGCGACCCGGCCAGGCCCGCCGCCACCAGGTAGCCGAAGCCCTCGAGCCACGCCGTCCGCTTCTCAGCGGGGGTGCGCCGGATGCGGGGAGGCCTGGTCCAGGGGGTGCGGTGGCTGGGAAGGATCCTTGACGAGAAGCCGACGAGCAGCGCGAACATGGTGGTCAGGACCGCAACCAGCATGCCTTCCCACAGCGGCGGCTGGTTGGGGATGGAGGCGATGGCGGCGAACGCAAAAATGTGGAACAGGGAGCCGGCCGGGCGCAGCCGCAGCCAGGAAATCGCCACCGAGCAGGCGCCCGCCACCAGCGTGGTGGCCAGGACCAGCAGCCACGTGTGGGCGGCGGCATCCAGGCCCCAGGCAGGACCCATGCGGGCCGCGAGGGCGGCCAGGAAGATGACCAGCAGCATCAGCAGCCCGGCCCGCAGCTGCAGCACAAAGCGCACGGCGTGCGGCTCGCCGCGGCCATAGATTCCAGTGAAGGCTCCGAACGACGCGAAGATCGCAAGGTCCAGCCTGCCCAGCAGCACCAGTGTAATCAGGGGGACGAAGACGCCGACGGCGCACCTTATTGCCGGGTGGTGGTCTTTGTTGCCGGGGGCGATGCTGAACATCTCAGCAAGCATCTTCACGGGGGCAGCGCCTTCCTTGGGGGTGGATTCCGGGGTGGCGGCCGCGCTGACGTTCCTGGTAAATCCTACGCCGGAGGCCTCCGAAACCGGCCAACACGTTCCCATGAATGGAATCAGGAGGCAATGCGGCGGAAACAGCGCAGGCTGATGCTTGAGTCATGACCCGCACTCCGCGCAACACGCCTGCCGCCGAACTGAGCTGCGAAGTCTGCGGCCGGATGCCGGAGCCGCCCAAGGCCCGGCTGACCTTGGCCAACGTCGCTGCGATGCTGCCCATCGAGCTTCTGGTGCACGCCCTTGTGGTGGAGGCCCACCTCCCTTACGTGGCCAAGGTGCTGGTGCTGACGCTCACCGCCACGGTCCTGGTGATCTGGGTGGCCGAGCCGTCCGCCGCCCGGGTCCTTCGCAGCTGGCTGCACGCGCCGGCACTGCGTCACCGCCGGAGGCTGGCAGCGGCACCGTCGCTGTGGCGGGCGCGGACACTGCTCCGGGACGAGCCCGGGTCGCTGCAGCGGATCACGCGGGCTTTGGCCAGGCTGGATGCGAACATCCTTGGCATCCACGTCCACCCGGCACCGGGCGGAGTCCTGGACGAGTTCGTGCTCTCCGCCCCGGGCACCGTGAGTGAGCGTGAATTGCTGGCGGCGCTGTCCGACGGCGGCGGGAGCCAGCCGCACGTGTGGCCCACCACCGCACTGGCCATGGCTGACGGACAGACCAGGGCGCTGAGCCTGGCGTCGAGGATCGCGGCCGCCCCGGACGAACTACCCCTGGCGGTGGCCGAGCTGCTGCATGCGGGCATCGTTCCGCCGTCGGACGCCGGCACCAAAGGGTCCGACGACGGGACCCGGCTTAAGATCCCCACGGCATGGCACGGCCCCGTCACCTTCTCCCGGCCCGGCGAGCCGTTCACCCCGGCCGAATCGGCCCGTGCGCACCGCCTTGCGGAGCTTGCCGAGATCCTCTCGCACCGCCGGACGGATTCCCCGGCATAGACCCACGTCCAGTCACAATCCGTTGGCAGGCCAGCCGGCGCATCAGGACGGACAAAACCCTTGACAGTGGCGGGAGTCACTTCTACCTTTGATTTTGGGATCCCAAATTGGGATCCCAAAAAAGGGCACCGCTCGACGCTCCGGATCGTCCGGCGGCCACTTTTCCGGCCAGCAGGTCCAACCCTGCCGACGCCTATCACGCACCGCAAAACCCTCCCCATCCGTAAACTTCCCCGTGAAGGAGAAGCTGTGTCCATCCCAAACACTGAAACAGCGGCCACGTCAGACGAGGCCACGCCACTGACCCGTGAACAATCCGGAAAGGGCGGCACGCAACGGCGCACTGCCGTCCGCTGGAAACTCTTCCTGCTGCTCCTGGTGCTCGTGTCCGTCAACTACATCGACCGCGGATCCATCTCCGTGGCGCTGCCCATCATCCAAAAGGAATTCAACCTGGCGCCCGAACTGGTGGGCCTGCTGCTGTCCGCCTTCTTCTGGACCTACGCCCTGATGCAGGTTCCCGTCGGCTGGCTGATCGACAAGTTCGGTCCCCGCAAGGTCATGACCGCCTCCTGCCTCGGCTGGGGCGCGGCGACGGCGGCTTCCGGCATGGCCGGCGGCTTCCTGAGCATGTTCATCGCCCGCCTGGGAATTGGCGTGACCGAGGCCGGCGTGATGCCTGCCGGCGGCAAGCTCAATGCCATCTGGATGCACAAGTCCGAACGCGGCCGCGGCGCAACCATCCTCGACGCAGGCGCGCCCCTGGGCGCAGGCCTGGGCGGCATCATCATCGCCGGACTCATCGCCTCCACCGGCAGTTGGCGCTGGGCCTTCGTCATTGCAGGCGCTGCCACCGTACTCATGGGCCTTGCGGTTTGGTGGTATGTCCGGGATAACCCCCGCCAGCACCGGGGTGTCAACGACGCCGAAGCCTCCTACATCGAAGCCTCGCACCAGGCCGAGGACGCCGAAGCAGCCGTGGACGGCAGCAAGGGCAAGCGCGGCCTGCTCCCCTACCTGAAGTTCCGTTCCTTCTGGGCCATGTGCCTGGGCTGGCTGGGCTTCAACGGTGTCTTTTACGGCCTGCTGACGTGGGGTCCCCTGTACCTGGCCCAGGCCAAGGGCTTCGACCTGAAGACCATCGGCTGGTCCACGCTGGTGATCTTCGGCGCAGGGTTCGTCGGCGAAATTATCGGCGGCACCATCGCCGACAAGTGGCGCGCCTCCGGCGCCTCCGCCAACCTGGTCATGCGGACCCTGCTCGGCATCTCCAGCGCCATTGTCGTTGCCGGCCTGGTGGGCGTCACCGTGGTCCCCGACGCCACCACCGCCGTGGTCCTGCTCTCCGTGGTCCTGTTCTTCCTGCGCTGGGTGGGCCTGTTCTGGAGCATCCCCGCCATCCTGGGCGGCCGCACCAACGCAGGCGTCCTGGGCGGTGCCATGAACCTCAGCGGCAACATCTCCGGCTTCGTCACCCCCATCGTCGTCGGCCTCATCGTCGGAGCCACCGGCTCCTACACCTGGGCGCTGCTGTACTTCGTGGGTTCCGCGGTGATCATGGGCGCATCAGTCCTTACCCTGAACTACAACAAGCGGCTTCCTGTCTAAGCTGACCCTCGCAGGGAAACCTGCAAACAACGCCCCCGCAGCCGGGAGCAGTGCCGAACAAGAATCCGAATGGAGCATCATGCTGACCGCAGAAGAGACCCAGGACAAGGACCGCCCCCTCCGCGAGACTGTCCGGGACACCCTCCGCACCCGGATTTTCGAAGGACACTACGCTCCCGGCACGCGGTTGGTGGAGCGGGACCTGGCAGCCGAATTCTCCGTATCACGGCTGCCGGTCCGCGAAGCCCTTCGCATGCTGCGACAGGAAGGCCTGATCAGCGACCGCGGTGCCCGCGGCGCCGAAGTCAGCAGCCTTAGCCCGAAGGACGTGGAGGACCTTTTCGACGTCCGCCAGTCCCTGGAGGTCCTGGCTTGCCGGCTTGCAGCCAAGCGGGCCACCAAGGACGACCTTGCCTACCTCAAGCGGCTGCTGGACAACGCGGAGGCGTTCCTGGCCAAGGGTTCGGTCATGGAGGCCCACCGCTCAAACAGCGAGTTCCACGACGCCATCACCGGCATCGCGGACAACAACTTCCTCAAGTCCGCCCTGGAACCCCTCCAGGGACGGATGCACTGGCTGTTCCGGCACGTCAGCGACCTGCCCGAACTCATCCGAGAACACCGCGAGCTCTACGCCGCCATTGCCAGCGGGGACCCGGACAAGGCAGCCGCCCAGTCCGCCTCCCACATTGGAAAGTACCGGGACCAGTTCCCCGAGGACTTCCAAAAAACCGAACCAGAATTCCACCGGAAGAGAAAATGAAACTCCTGGTCATCAACCCCAACATCAGCGCCGATGTCACCGCGCTGATCGAATCCGAGGCGCTCCGCTCCGCCTCACCCGGCACTGAACTGCTGGTCCGTACCGCCGCCCACGGCGTCGAATACATCGAGACCCGTTTCGAATCCCTCATCGCCGCCGGCGCGGTGGCCGAAATCATCGCCGAACACACCCGCCCCGGAGCAGACCCCGTGGATGCCGTGGTGGTCGCCGCCTTCGGCGATCCAGGCATGCCTGCCCTGAAAGAACTGGCGGACGTTCCCGTCATCGGCATCACCGAGGCCGCGCTGTGCGGCGCGGCCCTGCAGGGCCACCGCTTCTCCATCATTGCCATTTCGGACCGGATCAAACCCTGGTACCGCGAGTGCGTGGAGCGGTTCGGCCTGTCCGGCCGGCTGGCCTCCATCCGCTCCATCAACGACTCCCTTCCCAGCATCGCCTCCGTCCAGGAGGACTTCCGGGAAACCCTGCTGGCACTGAGCCGGCAGGCCGTGGCAGAGGACGGCGCCGACGTCGTCATCCTGGCCGGTGCACCGCTGGCCGGACTTGCCCGGGAGCTCCGCGGACAGATCCCCGTGCCCGTGGTCGACGGCATTTCGGCCGGCATCCGGATGGCCGAGGCGGTGGCCGCCCTGCAGTCAGGCACCCACCGCTCCGGCGCTTTCGCGCCGCCCCCGGCCAAGGACCGCAAGGGACTGTCCGGCAACCTGGACGCGGCCCTCGCCGCCCGCCAGGAACGCGCCGGCACACCCCAGCCCACGGCCTGAACCACACGACCCAAACCCCAGGAGGACACCGATGTCCCACCAGCGAGACCTCGTCATTTCCAACGCCACCGTCGTCAACAGCACCGGCCGTCGGAAAGCCCACATCGTGGTCACCAACGGGCAGATCGCAGCCCTCGCGGACGCCGCCGGGCCCGTACCCGCGGCGGACCGCACCATCGACGCCACGGGCAAGCTCGTGATCCCCGGCGGCGTGGACGGCCACTGCCATGTTGCCCAGGTGACCGGGCGGTTCCGCACCCTCGACGACTACCGGACCACCTCCACGGCAGCACTGTGGGGCGGCACCACCACCATCATCGACTTCGGCATCCCCCGTGATGCCCAGGAAACCCCGCTGGCCGCCGTCCTGCACAAGAAGGAACTCGCCACCCAGTCACGCTGCGACGTGGCCCTGCACGGCGCCGTCATCAGCTGGGACGAGACCGTGCCATGGCAGCTGGAGCAGCTGGCTGCGGAGGGTGTCCGCTCGGTGAAGATGTACACCACCAACCGCGGCACCACCATGGCCGAGGGCGGAACCATCCTGAAAGTGATGCGCGAGATGGTGCGGCTGGACGGGCTCGCCTACATCCACGCCGAGCACGATCCCATCATTGCCGACTGCACCGAACAGCACGCCCAGGACGGCCTGATCGGGATCGAACACCTGCACCGGACCCGGCCCGAACTGGCCGAGGAGATCTCGGTGAAGGAGACACTGACCATGGCCGAATACACGGGGGCACCGGTCTACTTCGTGCACCAGTCCACGCCCGGAGCGGTGGACCTGGTCTCCCAGGCACGGGAACGCGGGTTTGAGGCGTACTCCGAAACCTGCCCGCACTACGTCACACTGGACGACACCGTCTATGCCTCCACCTTCCCCGAGTGGTTCGCCTGCTGCCCGCCCATGCGCAGCCCGGAAACCGTGGCCGCCCTCAAGGAGCGCCTGGTGTCCGGGGCCATCCACACCATGTCCTCGGACCACTCCTGCTATGACCTGTCCCAGAAGCGCGAGCGCACCGATGACGTGCGCGCCATGCCCCATGGTTTGCCCGGCGTGGAAACGCGGATGCCCGTCACGTTCACCACGATGACCTCCGCCGGCGCCACCGTTGAGCAGTTCGTCAGCGCATTCGCGTCCGAGCCCGCGCGGATCAACGCCGTCCCCGGCAAGGGCCGCATCGCCGAGGGCTTCGACGCCGACCTGGTCATCTTCGATCCCGCCGAGGAACGCACGGTCAACGGCGCTGGCCTGCACATGGGGACCGACTTCTCGCCCTTCGACGGGAAGGCACTCACGGGCTGGCCCGCCGTCGTGATTTCCAACGGGCGCGTGGTCCTGGACGCGGACGGCTTCCACGATCCGGGCGCCGCCGGCCGCTTCATCAACCGCAACGGCTTCCGGGAGCACCAGTCCGCCCACGAGGCCACCCTCCTCCCCGCCGCCCTCTAGGAGCCCACGAATGACTGCAAGCACCCGCCCCCGCAGGATCGGCATGATCGTGCCGTCCTCCAACACCTGCCTGGAACCCCAGACCTACCGCATCCTGGGCAGCCGCACGGATGTCACCGTGCACTTCACCCGGATCCCGGTCACCCGCATCGCCCTGGACGACTCGTCCGACCGCCAGTTCGACCCGGCCGTCATGCAGGAGGCAGCAAAGCTGCTGGCGACGGCGGACGTGGACGTGATTGCGTGGAACGGCACCTCGGGTTCATGGCTGGGTTCGGCGCACGACCAGGAACTGGCCGCTGGGATCACGGCCGCCACAGGCATCCCTGCCACCACCTCCACGCTCGCCTACCTTGAGGCCTTCCGGGCTTTCGGCACCGAACGGATCGGCCTCTTCACGCCCTACACGGAGGACGTGAACCACCAGGTCATCGCCTCCTATGAGCGCGAGGGCATCAAGACGGTGGACCACCGGGCGTTGGGCCTGAGCGACAACGAGTCCTTTGCCCGGGTCACCGACGACGAGATGCGTCCCGGCTCCCTGGAACTCGCCGCCGCGGCTCCCGACGCGCTGGTGTACCTGTGCACCAACCTGTACGGGGCCAACATCACGGCAGAGATCGAGCACGCCACCGGTGTAGCGGTGCTGGATTCCGTGGCGGTGACGCTGTGGCAGGCCCTGAAGCTGGCAGGCGCACCACTGCTGGATCCGCGCTGGGGCAGGCTGCTGGCGTAACCGCCCCCGCCGTCCGTGGTCCCTACATCCGCAGGGTCAGGGCTCCGGGCTCCATGGTCATCAGGACGTGCTTGCCCTCGCCTTCGTGGTCGCCGTCCAGCTGGTAGTCGTCATTGTGCTCAAGGGTGATCTCCACGGTCTTGCCCTGGAAGTACTCCACCGCGGTGTCCTTATTCCTGCCCCGGCCGATGATGCCGGCCAGCACGGACAGCCAGCCCAGCTTGCCGTGGTGGGGTGCCAGCACGGCAATGTCCAGGAGGCCATCGTCCACTTTGGCGTCGGGGAAGATTTCCAGGCCGCCCTGGACCTTGCCGCAGTTGCCCACCATCACGCTGCGGACACCGCGGTGCACCACGTCCTTGCCGTCGATCACCACGGTGGCCTTGACCGGCTTGCCGGGCAGGTTGCGGATCCCGGCGTCCACGTAGGCCAGCCAGCCCACCTTGTCCTTCAGGTCCTCATTGGTGTCCGCCATGATGGTGGCGTCATATCCGACGCCGGCCATGACCAGGAACACCTGTTCCTTGTCCGGGTCGTTGCGCCGCGCGCGGACCACGTCAATCTTCCGTTCGGTACCGATCAGGGCCCCGGCCATGGCGGCGTCGTAATCGGTCACGTCCAGGCCCAGGTTGCGGGCCAGCAGGTTGCCGGTCCCCAGGGGCAGCAGGCCCATGGGGGTGTCCCCGCCGGCCAGGACCTCGGCGACGCAGCGGACGGTACCGTCGCCGCCGGCCGCGATGACGATGTCCGCGCCCTGGGCCAGCGCTTCCTTGGCCTGGCCCACGCCGGGGTCCTCCTTGGTGGTCTCCAGCCAAATGGGTTCGCCCCAGCCGTTTTCCACGCAGTGCCTGGCCACCAGACCGCGCACGTCGATGTCCACCGGCTTGGCGGGATTGACGATGATGGCGGCACGTTTGGGCGAAGTGGAGCTGGTCTCAGTCATGGCGTCCTCTGATGGCGGATGTAAAGCAAGCTTCTGAGAGAAGGGTAACCCGGCGTGGGCTGTTCCCCTGCTACAGCGCCTTGACGGCGCCCAGCACCTGGGCCAGGGAGTCCTTGGCGTCACCAAACAACAGGGATGTCTGGGGCTCGTACAGCAGGTCGTTCTCGATTCCAGCGAAGCCCGGGCGCATGGAGCGCTTCAGGAACACCACCTGCCGGGCCTCCGCCACCTCCAGGATGGGCATCCCGTAGATCGGGGATCCGGAGGACGTCTTGGCGGCAGGGTTCACCACGTCATTGGCGCCCACCACCAAGGCCACATCGGTGGTCTTAAACTCGGGGTTGATCTCGCCCATTTCCTTGAGCGATTCATAGGGCACGTTGGCTTCAGCCAGCAGGACGTTCATATGGCCCGGCATGCGCCCGGCCACGGGATGGATGGCAAAGTCCACTTCGATGCCCCGGGCTTCCAGGGCCTGGGCCAGCTCGGCAGCCGTGTGCTGGCCCTGCGCCACCGCCAGCCCGTAACCAGGGACGATGATCACGCGCTGGGCATACCCCAGCAGCACCGCCACGTCCTCTGCCGAGGACGACCGGACTGGACGTTCGCTCACGGCCGTGGACCCCGCCGTCGAACCTCCCCGGAAAGCGCCGAACAGGATGCCCGCCACGCTCCTGCCCATGGCCGCCGCCATGGCCCGGGTGAGGATGGTGCCGGAGGCTCCCACCAGGGTCCCGGCCACCACCAGCAGGACGTTGCCCAGCACGAGGCCGGATGCCGCGACGGCCAGGCCGGTGAAGGCGTTCAGGAGTGAAATGACGATGGGAACGTCGGCGCCGCCCACGGGCAGCACCAGCAGGACACCGGCGGCCAGGCCCAGGACCAGCAGCAGGACCGCAAGCGGGACTGATCCGGTGAGGACCACGGCCACCGCCGCCGCCACCGCCGCCAGCAGGACCAGGGCCATCACCACCGGGAGTCCGGGAAACACCACCGGCCGGGTTGTCATGAGTTCCTGCAGCTTGGCGAACGTGATCCCGGAACCGGCGAAGGACACCGCACCCACCAGGAGCGTGAACACAATCGCCACCCGGACCCAGGGGTCCTCCGCATGGCCCAGCTCCAGGAGCGCCACCAGGGCCGCTGCGCCGCCGCCCACCCCGTTGAACAGGGCCACGAGCTGCGGCATCTGCGTCATCTTCACCCGCCTCGCCACGGGCGCCGCCACCGCGGAACCCACGGCGATGGCGGCCAGGATCCAGGGGATGTTCTCCAGCCGGGCGGACAGGAAGACGGTGACGACGGCGATCAGCGCCCCGAGTGCCCCCACCAGGTTTCCGCGGCGTGCCGTCCGGGGTGAACTGAGGCCGCGGAGGGCCAGGATGAAACAGACCGCAGCGGCGAGGTAGAGCAGGGAGGTCCAGATGGGGTCAAGGAGGCTCATTTGCTGCCTGCCTTGGGCTGGGCGCCTGCCTTCACGACGTCCTTTTTGCCGTGGAACATGTGAAGCATCCGGTCCGTCACCACGAACCCGCCCACCAGGTTGGCCGTGGCGAGGACGACGGCGAGCAGCGCCACCGCGAGCACCCACGGATCGGCTGCCTGGCCGGCGACGATGATGGCGCCCACCAGGATGATCCCGTGGATGGCGTTGGCACCGGACATCAGCGGCGTGTGCAGGGTGCTGGAGACCTTCGAGACCACCTCGAAGCCGACGAACACCGCCAGCACGGTGATGGTGAGCAGGGCGATTCCATCCATCAGCGTGTACCTTCCTGCCCGGCCGCAGCCTTGGCCGTCCGTGCCGCGAGCAGGTCCGCGGTGGGCCGGTGCCGCACCTCCCCGGCGTGGGTGAGGCAGGCGCCGGCCACCACTTCGTCGTCGAAATCCAGCGTGAGGCTTCCGTCATGGACCAACAGGGCCAGCAGGTTGGCTACGTTCTTGGCGTACAGCCGGGAGGCGTCCGACGCCATCGCGGACGCCGGATCCTTCAAGCCCACCAGGGTGATGTGTCCGGTTCCATCGGCTGTGGGGATGGAAATGTCCTCGCCTGCCACCGAGCCTTCGACGTTGCCGCCGGATTCCGCGGCAAGGTCCACCACCACCGAACCGGGGCGCATGCCCTGGACCATCCCGCGTGTCACCAAGAGCGGGGCGGGGCGTCCGGGGACGGCCGCCGTCGTGATCAGGACGTCCGACTGCGCCACGTGGGGTGCCAGCAGCTGCCGCTGCCGGGTGCCGGCGTCGGAACTGAGCTGCCGCGCGTAGCCGCCGGCCGCTTCAGCGGTTTCCAGGTCCAGCCGGATGAAGGTGCCGCCCATCGACGCGACCTCGTCGGCGGAGGCGGGACGGATGTCGTTCGCGAAGACCCGGGCACCCAGCCGCTTGGCGGTGCCGATCGCCTGCAGGCCTGCCACGCCGGCGCCGAGCACCAGGACCCTCGCCGGCGGAATGGTCCCTGCCGCGGTCATGTACAGCGGGAAGAACCGGGGCAGCCTGATGGCGGCCTCCAGGACGCAGCGGTACCCGGCCACCAGGGCCTGGGAAGTCAGGGCATCCATGGACTGGGCGCGGGAAATGCGGGGCACCAGTTCCAGGGCGAAGGAGGTGATTCCATTGTCAGCGAGCGCCTGCACCGCGGGCAGTTCGGACGACGGCGACGCGAGGCCCACCGTTACGGCTCCCCTTGGCAGGGACGCGGCAAAGTGCGGGTCAAGGGGCCTGACGTGGGCCAGGACATCCAGGGCCGTGGTGTCCAGTACGGGGACGATGGTGGCACCGGCCTGCTGGTAGGCGGGATCGGCATGCCCGGCGCCGTCCCCCGCCCCGGCTTCGACCAGGACGTCCAGTCCCATCGCCGCCAGCTGCCTGACCGTATCCGGGGTGGCGGCCACACGCCGCTCGCCCTCCCGGCGTTCCCGCGGAATCCCCAGTTTCACCCGCCGACTCCTCTTCCTGACGAGCAGTGCAGCGGCTCTGCTGCACGCAGTTGGCTTGAGTCTAAAGCGCGACGGCCCGCGGCGGGAGTAGCCGGCAGGGAGGTTGTGGGTAACGATTCGCCTGTCAGCCGCCTCTTGCCGGGCGGCGGCGCGACCGGCCTGAACGGCGGGGATTACTTGTTGCTGGCGCGGATGGCGTCCGCCACGCTTTCCAGATGGACGCGCATGGCCTCCGCGGCGGCGTCGGCATCGTGCGCGCAGACGGCTTCAATGACGGCAAGGTGCTGCGGGAGCGAGACAGCCGGACGTCCCGGCTGGCGTGCCAGCCGGAACTGGAAACGGACGGCCTGTCCGCGGAGCCGCTGGATGGTTGCCGCGGCGGTCTTCTGCGCGCTCATGGCAATGATTTTTTCGTGCATCGCCTGGTTGCCTTCCGAGTAGGACTCGCGGTCTCCCCGGTCCACGGCGCCCTTCATCCGGGCCGCCAGCTCCTGCAGCTCCGCGATGTCACTGTCCGTGGCCCGTTCCGCGGCCTTGCGGGCACACAGCGCCTCCAGCGCAGCCCGCACCTCGGTGATTTCAACGGCCTCCTCCACGGAGACGGCCCGGACCCTGGCCCCGCGGTTCTGGACGCGTTCCACCAGGCCTTCCACGCTCAACTCCGAGAGGGCCACCCTGATGTTTCCGCGGCTCGCCCCATACTCGGCAGCGAGGTCGCCTTCCACGAGCCGCTGGTTGGGAACCAGCTCCCCGCTGACGATGGCGGTGCGCAGCAGCTCCGCGAGCTCGGCAGCCGTGAGGGCCCGGCCCGTTCCATCCACGGTTTCCACTGCCCACCATCTCCCTGTCCGGCCGGTTGCCAATTTCGCTGACAATTTCCGGATTCAGCGTACTCCAGACCTGTTTGCGCTGGCCCCCCAAAGCATTGATTGTTAGCTATATTGCTGACAACATTTGCTTGTGCGGTTATCGAGTTAGAACGGCGCATGCTCCTGGCAGGCGCCCCTGCCAGGAGCATGCGCGATGATTATTGACATCCACGGCCACTACACCACGGCGCCGGCCGCCCTTGGGCTGTGGCGTGACCGGCAGGTGGCGGCCCTGCAGGATCCTTCACTGGCACCTTCCCGAACCGACCTGTCAATTTCCGACGACGACCTGCGCGAAAGCATCGAGGCGAACCAGCTGCGGCTCATGGACGAACGCGGCATCGACCTCACCGTCTTCTCGCCGCGCGCGTCCTTCATGGCCCACCACGTAGGCTCCTTCGAAACCTCGGCGGAGTGGGCCGCCATCTGCAACGAACTCTGCCACCGGGTCAGCCGGCTCTACCCGGAACGTTTCGTCCCCGCGGCGATGCTCCCCCAGTCTCCCGGCGTGGACCCCGCCACCTGCCTCCCCGAACTTACGCGCTGCGTGGAGGAATACGGCGCCGTAGCCTTGAACCTGAACCCCGACCCGTCCGGCGGCCACTGGACTGCCCCGCCCCTGACCGACCGGTCCTGGTACCCCGTCTACGAGAAGATGGTGGAGTACGGCATCCCGGCCATGGTCCACGTCAGCACCAGCGTCAACCCCGCGTTCCACACCACCGGCGCGCACTACCTCAACGCGGACACCACCGCGTTCATGCAGCTCATCCAGGGGGACCTGTTCAGGGACTTCCCCACCCTGAAGCTCGTCATTCCCCACGGCGGCGGTGCAGTTCCCTACCACTGGGGAAGATTCCGCGGGCTTGCCATGGCCATGGGGAAGCCCGCGCTGGAAGAGCACCTGCTGGGAAATGTCTTCTTCGACACCTGCGTGTACCACCAGCCCGGAATCGACCTGCTGCTGGAAGTCATCCCCACGCAGAACATCCTCTTCGCCTCCGAAATGATAGGCGCCGTCCGGGACATCGACCCGTGGACCGGGCACCACTTCGACGACACGGCACGCTACATCGACGACGCCGGCCTGGACGAGGCAGAACTCGGTGCCGTCCACGAGCACAACGCCCGTACCGTCTATCCGCGCCTCGATGCCCTGCTCAAGCGGCAGGGCAGGTGAGATGCCTTCGAAGGGAACCAGGATGCAGGAACTAGGGGTGGTCCACACCAACATCACCCGCGCACCGGAGGACGCCGTTAAGGCCCTCTCCGCCTTTGGCGTCAGCACGGTCCATGAGGCGATGGGCAGGCTGGGACTCATGCGCCCCTACATCCGCCCCGCCTACCCCGGCGCCGCCCTGTGCGGCACCGCTGTCACCGTCCTGCTCCAGCCCGGCGACAACTGGATGCTGCATGTTGCAGCCGAACAGGTCCGCCCCGGAGACGTGGTGGTGGCTGGCTGCACCACCGAATGCGAGGACGGCTTCTTTGGCGAACTGCTGGCAACATCGCTCCGGGCACAAGGCGCAGCCGGCCTGGTCATCGACGGCGGCTGCCGCGATGTCGCCGCGCTCCAGGCCATGGACTTTCCCGTGTTCAGCCGGGCCATTAACTCCAAGGGCACCGTCAAGGCCACCCTGGGCTCGGTGAACATCCCGGTGGTCTGCGCCAACGCGCTGGTGAACCCCGGGGACGTGGTCATTGCCGACGTCGACGGCGTGGTGTTGGTGCCCGCCGCCCGCGCCGCGGAGGTAGCGGCAGCCGCCAGGAAACGCGAAGACAACGAAGAAACCAAGCGCGGGCGGTTCGCCGCGGGAGAGCTGGGCCTGGACATCTACAACATGCGCGGACCGCTGGAGGAAGCCGGACTGCGGTACGTGGACTGAAGCCCGGGCCCCTGCTATCCCCGGGCGGTAAGGTCGGCCGAAATCAGCCTGGCAGTGGCAACAATCTCCTGCGCCACCGATGCCAGGTACGCCTGCGGGTCCGGCTTGGCCTCCACGGACTGGGCCTGCAGCGACACGTTCACCGCCGCCACCACCTTGGCCCCGTCATAGACCGGGGCTGCCACGGACATGAGGCCCAGCTCCAGCTCCTGGTCCAGCAGGCACCAGCCCTGCGCCCGTACGGTTTCCAGCACCCCCACCAGCTGGTCCACGGAGCCCAGGGCACGCGGAGTGAGCGGCCTGACCTCGGCGGACGCCAGGTAGGCCTTCAGGTCCGCCGGCGGGAGGTAGGCCAGCAGCACCCGCCCCATCGAGGTGGCATAGGCCGGGAACCGGGTACCCACGGTGATGCCCACGGTCATGATCCGGCGGCTGGTCACCCGCGCGATGTAGGCGATGTCCGTTCCGTCCAGCACCGCTGCGGAAGTGGATTCGCCCAGCTTGAGGGACAACTCCTCCAGGTGCGGCTGGGCCAGCTGCGGCAGTGACAGCCCGGAAAGGTACGCGTACCCCAGCTGAAGGACCTTGGCCGTGAGTGCAAAGGTCTTCCCGTCGGTCCGCACGTAGCCGAGCTCCACCAGCGTGTGCAGGAAGCGCCGCGCCGTGGCCCGGGTCAGGCCGGTGCGGGAGGCGACCTCGGTGAGCGTCATGACGGGGCGGTCGGCGTCGAAGGCACGGATTACCGCCAGCCCCCGGGCCAGCGACTGGACATACTGGTCGCCGGCCTGCGGGGCGGGCCTGGTGTCGGTACCTGCGGCGTCGGTCATGGTTACCAATCCTAGGATGCGCCCGGGCCCTGGCGTCCGTCGGCGGGTGCGGCCGTGAGCGGGACCGGCACCAGTTCCTGGAGTTCTTCGAGGGTGCAGCCGAAGGTTTCGCGGACGGAGACGCCGTCCGGGCCGGTGAGGAAAACGCCCTTGTCCGTGTAGACACGGGTGACGCAGCCGACGCCGGTGACCGGGTAGGTGCACGCGTCCACGATCTTGGAGGCCCCTTCCCGGGTGAGGAGGGTCATCATGACGAAGACGTCCTTGGCGCCGGTAGCCAGGTCCATGGCACCGCCGACGGCGGGAATCGCCCCGGGTGCGCCGGTGTGCCAGTTCGCCAAGTCCCCGGTGGCGGAGACCTGGAAGGCGCCCAGGACGCAGATGTCCAGGTGGCCGCCGCGCATGATCGCGAACGAGTCAGCGTGGTGGAAGTAGGACGCGCCCGGGAGTTCGGTGACGGGGATCTTGCCGGCGTTGATGAGGTCGCCGTCGATCTCCTCGCCCTTGGCTTCCGGGCCCATGCCGAGCATCCCGTTCTCCGTGTGGAGGGTGATGTTCTGTTCCTCGGTGAGGTAGTTGGACACCAGGGTGGGCTGGCCGATGCCCAGGTTCACGAAGGACCCGGGGGCGATGTCCCTGGCCACCAGCTTGGCCAGGTCGTCCCGGCCCAGCGGGGTTTCGGAGGTCTTGATGCTGGTTTCGGTGAGGCTCATCTCAGGCCGCCTTTCCTGCCGTGCTGCCGCTGCCGGCAACTTTGACGATGCTGTTGACGTAGATCCCGGGGGTCACGACATTCTCCGGGTCCAGCCCGCCGGTGGGGACGATCTCGGAGACCTGGGCGATGGTGTGCTTCGCGGCCGCGGCCATGATCGGACCGAAGTTCCGTGCCGTCTTGCGGTACACCAGGTTGCCCTTCCCGTCCGCCTTTAGGGCCTTGATCAGGGCGACGTCGGCGTGGATGGGGGTTTCGAAAACCTGCCACTTGCCGTCCAGGAACCGGGTTTCCTTGCCCTCGGCCAACATGGTGCCGTAGCCGGTGGGTGTGAAGAACCCGCCAATCCCAGCTCCCGCGGCGCGGATCCGTTCTGCCAGGTTGCCCTGCGGCACCAGTTCGAGTTCGATCTCGCCGGCCTTGTACTTGGCGTCGAAGTGCCAGGAATCGGACTGCCGCGGGAAGGAGCAGATCATCTTCTTCACCCGGCCCTCCTTGATCAGCAGTGCCAGGCCCTGGTCGCCCTGGCCGGCGTTGTTGTTCACCACGGTCAGGTCCTTGGCGCCGCAGTCCAGCAGCGCGTCGATCAGTTCGAACGGCTGGCCGGCGTTGCCGAACCCGCCGATCATCACGGTGGAGCCGTCCTTGATGCCGGCGACGGCGTCCTGGACCGAATCTACGAAGTTCAGCATTACTGGTCCTTTCCAGCGGTGACGTTTTCGAGGACGACGGCCAGGCCCTGGCCGACGCCGATGCAGATCGCGGCCACGCCCCAACGTTCGCCGGAGGCCTGCAGGGACCGGGCCAGGGTGCCCAGGATCCGGGTCCCGGACGCGCCCAGCGGGTGTCCCATGGCGATGGCCCCGCCGTGCCGGTTCACGATCGAGTGGTCGACGCCCCAGGCGTTGATGCAGGCAAGGGACTGCGCGGCGAACGCTTCGTTAAGTTCGACGGCGCCCACCTGCTCCCAGCCGATGCCCGCCTTTTCGAGGGCCTTGTTCGCCGCCTCGACCGGGGCGTAGCCGAAGTACTGCGGATCGTTGGCGTGTGCGCCGCGCCCGGCGATGCGCGCCAGCGGGTCCAGCCCGAGCAGCCCGGCGGCGGCCTCGGATCCGATCCAGGCCGCGGAGGCGCCGTCGGACAGCGGGGACGCGTTGCCCGCGGTGACCGTGCCGTTCTCTGCCCGGAACACGGTCTTGAGACCGGCGAGCTTCTCAGCCGAAGACCCGGCGCGGATGCCTTCGTCGCGGACCAGGTCGCTGCCCGGGACCGGGGTGACCAGGTTGTCGTAGAAGCCCTCGTCCCAGGCGGCGGCGGACAGGTTGTGGGAGTTGGCTGCGAACTCGTCCTGCGCCTCCCGGGTCACGCCATACTTTTCGCGGAGCCGCTCGGTGGCCTCGCCCAGGGAGATGGTCCATTCCTTGGGCATCGCCTTGTTCACCAGGCGCCAGCCCAGCGTCGTGGACGCCAAGGTCATGTCCCCGGCCGGGTACGGCTTCTCCGTCTTGGGCAGCACCCACGGCGCACGGGACATCGACTCCGCGCCACCGACGAGCATCAGGTCGGCATCGCCGGCGTTGATCTGGCGGGACGCAATGATCGCCGCGTCCAGGGAGGAGCCGCAGAGCCGGTTCACCGTGGTGCCGGGGATGGACACCGGCAGGCCCGCGAGCAGGGTGCCCATCCGGGCGATGTTGCGATTCTCCTCACCGGCACCGTTGGCGTTGCCGAACACCACCTCATCAATCCGCTCGACGTCGAGGGACGGTGCGCGCTTTACGGACTCCTTGATCACGTGCGCTGCGAGGTCGTCCGGACGGACGGCGGCAAGGCCGGAGCCGAACTTGCCGAACGGGGTGCGCACGGCGTCGTACACAAAAGCCTGGTTCATGGGGTGGTGTCCATTTCTCGAAAGACCTGCTGGGCGGTCTTGAAGGCGGTGTTGGCGGAGGGGACTCCGCAGTAGATGGCGGTCTGCAGCAGGATTTCCTTGATGTCGTCCCTGCTGAGGCCGTTCCGGAGGGCGGCGCGGATGTGCATGGCCAGCTCCTCCCAGTGGCCGTGCGCCACCATGGCGGTGATGGTGACCGCGGAGCGCATCTGGCGGGTCAGGCCGGGCCGGGTCCAGATTCCGCCCCAGGCGATGCGGGTGATCATGTCCTGGAAGTCGTCGGTGAATTCGTCCTTGTTGGCGTTGGCCCGGTCCACGTGCGCGTCGCCCAGGACCTGGCGCCGGACGGCCATGCCGCCGTCGTAGATTTCCTGGCTGGTGGCGCCGGGCTGGACCACACCGTGGCGCTCAGCCCCGTCGTGTTCAGCGCCGCTCACTTGGCTGCCTGCCGTGATTCGGCCCAGGAGGCCAGGCTGCGCATCAGGTCCGCGACGTGGGCCGGTGCCTCGGCGGGTGCCAGGTGCGAGATGCCCTCCACGGTCACCGCCGTCGCGGTGCCGCCACCTGCGGTGATACCCGCTGCCACTTCCTCGGCCATGGCGGGCGGCGCTACGCCGTCCAGTGCGCCGGCGATCACCTGGGTGGGGACGGTGATGCTGCCCAGCTCTTCCCGGACATCGAAGGCGGCCAGCGCTTCGCAGCAGAAGGCGTAGCTGAAGCGGTCGGCGTCGCGCAGGGCGTGCAGGAGCCTGCTGCTGAAATTGGGTTCCCGGTCCATGAAGCCGGGCGCGAACCAGCGCTCGGCGGACCCCTGGATCATCACGGGCGTGCCCTGGGTGCGGACGGTTTCGGCGCGCTCCAGCCAGCCTTCGGGGGTGCCGATCTTGGCGCCGCTGTTCTGCACGGAGAGGCTCTTGAGCCGTTCACCGTGCTTGATGCCAAGCTGCAGGCCCACCGCGCCGCCCAGGGAAACCCCGGCGTAGTGGAAGTTTTCGCCGGGGGCGATGGAGTCCACCAGGTCCACGACGGCGTCGGCAAGCGCGGCGACGTCGAACCCTTCGCCGGCGGCGGGCGAAACCCCGTGGCCGGGAAGGTCCCAGGCCACCACGTCGTAATCGTTGCCGAGCAGGGATGCCACCTTGTTCCACAGGATCGTGGAGGTGCCCAGGGAGGGACCTGCCACGATCAGGGGGTGGTCGCCCAGGGGTCGTTGCGGGGACAGCAGCGCTGCCTTCAAGGCCGGCTTAGCCACGGGAAGCTCCATTCGCGTCGGTGGGGGTGGAATCAAATTCGGGGTAGGCGGCAAGGATTCGGCGGCTGATCTCCACCGATTGGCCCAGGTAGCTGGCGGGGTCCAGGAGTTCCTCCAGCCGGGCGTCCGGGACGACGGCGGCGGGGACGGCCTCGCGGAACAACTTCCGGTAGGTCGCGGCCTGCTCCGAAGGGGTTGCGTCGAGGGTCCGGTCCACCACCTGCTGCAGCTGCTGCTTGCCGGTGCGGCCGTCCTGCTCCGAAAGCAGCGGAGCCACGGCGGCGGTGACGCCTTCGGCCAGCAGCAGCGGGCCGGACAGGTCGAGGTTGCGGCGCATGCCGTCCGGGAACACCCGGAGCCCTTCGGCGAGTTCCCGGAGATGCCCGGCAGCGCCGAGGGCCAGTGCCAGCAGCTGGCGGAGGGCCGGCCATTCGGTGTGCCAGGCGCCGTCCGGGCGTTCGTCGTTGAAGTTGGCGGCGGCCGCATGCAGCTGGGCGGCCAGCTGCGGCGCCTGGAGAGCGGCGCTCCGGACCAGGACGGACAGCACGGGGTTCTGCTTCTGCGGCATGGCCGAGGAGACACCCCGCCCGGCGGCCCGCGGCTCGGCGACCTCAGCCACCTCGGGCCGGCTCAGGAACAGGACGTCCGCGGCGATCTTGCCGCAGGCGTCCAGCACGGATGCCAGGGCATGGCCCAGGGAGGTGATGGCCAGGCGGTTGATGTGCCAGGGGGCAGCGGCCGGGGCCAGACCCAGCTGGGACGCCAGGGCGTCGGCCAGGGTGAACGGTGTGGCGTCGGAGCCATCCGTCAGCACGGTTCCGGCAGCGAGGGTTCCCGCCGCGCCGCCGAACTGGACCGGGAATCCGAGGCTTTCCAGTTGCCGCCCCGCGGCGGCCAGGCCCTGGAACCACTGTGCGGCCCGCAGCCCGAACGTATACGGAAGCGAATGCTGCGTCAGGCTCCTGCCCACGCACAGCGTGTCCGCATGCTGTCCGGCAAGGTGCGCGAGCGCCGTCGTGGTGGCTTTCAGGTCCGCCAGCACCGCGTGGACGGTGTTGCGGGCCAGCAGCATCAGGGCGGTGTCCAGCACGTCCTGGCTGGTCAGCGAGGTGTGCACGGCCTTCGCGGCCCCCACGCCGGCGGCATCGAGCGCCGCCACGTTCTTCCGGAGGTCCGCCAGCAGCGGGATCACCGGGTTGCCGCCGCCCTGGGTGCGCAGCGCGATACCGGCCAGGTCGTAGCGGCCGGCCTCGGCAGCGGAGGCGACGACGGCGGCCGAACCTGCAGGGGCCAGCCCGGCCCGTTGCAGCACGGCTGCCCAGCCGGCTTCGACGGCGAGGATGGCCGCCAGCACTGCCCGGTCCCCCGTCAGCGCCGCCACCAACGGCGACGCTGAGACGGGGGTGAGCAGGCCGGCGTCGGCCTCTTCCGCGAAGGCGCGCAGGTCTCCCAGGGCGGCGGCGTGCGTCACTGGAAGTCCAGGAAGACCGTCTCGCCCTCACCCTGGAGGCGGATGTCCCAGGTGAGGCCGCCGTCAGCGTCGCGGCGCGCGATGAGCGTCTGGCGGCGCTCCGGGTCCAGTGAGCTGAGCAGGGGGTCGTTGGCCAGTGCCTCGGTGTCCTCCGGCAGGTAGATGCGGGTGAACAGCCGGTTGGTCAGGCCGCGGGCGAAGAGCGCCACCGAAATGAACGGCGCCGCGCCGGGCTTGGTGGGGCCGGGGTTGACGGTGGTGAAGGTGAAGACGCCCGTGTTGCCGACGGCGCCGCGGCCCCAGCCGGTGAAGGTGTAGCCGTCGCGGACCAGGGAACCGGTGCGCTGGACAACCTTGCCCTCGCCGTCCGGCTGCCAGATTTCCAGGATGGCGTCCGGGATGGTGTGGCCGGCGCCGTCGTACACGGTGCCCTGCAGGCGGATGGAGCCCGGGAAGCCGGGGGGCAGGAGTTCGTTGTCCTTCTCGAACGGGAGCGCGTAGCCGTAGAACGGGCCCACGGTCTGGCCGGGGGTGGGTACCAGTTTGGTCATCTTTCCTACTCCTCGTCGCCTGCGGCGCCGAGCGCCTCGTTTTCGGTCCAGGTCCGCTTCGGGCCGGTCAGGACGATGTCCCAGTTGTAGCCCAGCGCCCATTCGGGCTCGGTGATGCTGTGGTCATAGGTGGCCACCAGCCGGTCGCGGGCATCCTGGTCCACGATGGTCTGGTAGATCGGGTCCAGCGGGAACAGCTGGTCACCGGGGAAGTACATCTGGGTGATGATGCGCTGGGTGAACTCGGTGCCGAACAGCGAGAAGTGGATGTGTGCCGGCCGCCAGGCGTTCAGGTGGTTCTTCCACGGGTACGCGCCGGGCTTGATGGTGATGAACCGGTAGGAGCCGTCCGGGCCCGTGATGCAGCGGCCGATTCCCGTGAAGTTGGGGTCGATGGGCGCGGGGTGCTGGTCGCGCTTGTGGATGTAGCGGCCGGAGGAGTTGGCCTGCCAGATCTCCACGAGCTGGCCCGCCACCGGCCGGCCGTCGCCGTCCAGGACCTTGCCGGTGACGATGATCCGCTCACCGAGGGGCTCGCCGTTGTGCTGGATGGTCAGGTCCGATTCCAGGGCGTGCACGTCCTGGTGCCCAAAGGCCGGCGAGTAGAGCTCGATGGTTTCCGGGTCGGCGTGCTGCAGGCTTTTGGTGGGGTGGCGCAGGATGCTGCTGCGGTACGGCGGGTAGTCCAGCCGGGGCTGGATCTCCGGCTGGCCGCCGTCCTTGAGCGCGCGCCGGTAGGCCTCGCCGATGGCGTTGATCTCTGCGCTGAGGTCCGCCTGCGACTCGCTGGCCTGGTCCAGGGGCTGGTGGGCAGCCTTCGGTTCGGCCGGGGGCACGAGCTCCTCCGACTCCAGCTCGGCGTTGATGTCGTCCTTCACGGCTGGCTCCTTTCTGATCTGTTGGGTGTGTTGCGTCTGGGTGGTGCGGGTTTAAGTGGTGCGGTGCAGCGAGTCGTACTGGACCGCGTGCCGCACCGGGGCGTTGGGTGCGCCGTAGCCGTCGTAGCCGCCGCGGCGTTCCACCATTTCGAAGAACACGCTGCCCACGGTCGCGGTGTAGAAGTGCAGGAACTCGCCGTCGGCATCCCGGTCGAAGAGCAGGTTGAGCTCCTGAAGCGTGGCCAGGAATCCGGGTTCCAGATCGAACCGGGCGTCCAGGTCCTCGTAATAGTTGGCAGGGATCTGGAGGAATTCCAGGCCGCGCTCCCGGGCGGCACGGGCGGTGGCCACCAGGTCCTCCACGGCGAAGGCAATGTGTTCCTGGTAGGTCTTGCGGGCCTCGTTCCGGGCCTGCTGGATGGGGGCGAGGTTCAGGACCAGCCGCACCGCGCCGTCAGAGGTCTGCATGACCTGCGAGCGCACCAGGCCGCTGGGGCTGGGAACCTCGGCGAAGGGCTGCGGCTCCAGGGCCAGGGCGCTGGTGTAGAAGAGGACAGCTTCATCGAAGTGCTGCCACGGCTGGGCCAGGTTGACGTGGTCAATGACCGCCGTGGTTCCGGCGGACGGGTGTTCCAGCCCTTCGCCGAATTCGTGCGTCCACGCCGCCGTGCCGTCCGGGCTGCCCTGGCAGAGGAAGATTTCAGTGGAGTCAGGTGCGGCGATGCCCTGGAACACTTCCTCGTCCGCCTGGACCTTCCGGGCCACCACGGGGGCCTTGAGCTGCTGGGCGCGCGCTGAGGCAATGACGGGGGAATCGACGTCGAACCCCAGCGCGGCGATGGCCGGTTCCGCGTGCTGCGCCGCCTGTTCGTTGATGATCACCCGGGCCTGGCCCATGGTCCAGAGCTGGACGTCCTTGGTCCGGTGACGGCCTTCGAACTGGAAACCGAGCTGGCCCAGGAGCTTCTCCAACTGGACGGTGTCGTCGGCCTTGACCTCGGCGAAGTTGAACCCGGCGGGCTCGTTCACTTTGGGCAGGGTGGCCAGTTCCATGGGATAACGACGGCGGAGCGCTGCTGCGTTGCCGGGCGCGGCTTCGGTGCCGGCGAGCCATTTGGCGCTTTGCTCCTCCAGCCAGATCAGGGAGCGCATCGCATCCACGGCGGTGCGTTCCACGTCGGACTGGCGGAAGACGTCGTTGAAGACCTCGAGCGAAACCGGCCCCGTGTAGCCGGCGCGGACCACGTGCCCCATGAACCTGGCAAGTTCGAACTGCCCCTCGCCCGGGAAGACCCGGTAGTGGCGGCTCCAGGACAGCACGTCCATGGAGAGCTTGGGGGCGTCCGCCACCTGGACGAAGAAGATCTTCTCCGGGTTGAACGCCTCGATGTGGGATGTTTCCCAGTCGCGGGAGAGGATGTGGAAGGAGTCCAGGCAGGTGCCCAGGTTGGGGTGGTCCACCATCTCCACCAAGCGGTGGGCGTGCTCGTAGTCGTTGACGTACTTGCCCCACGCCAGGGCCTCGTAGGCCACCTTGACGCCGTGGTCCCCGGCCAGGTTTGCCAGCTGCGCCAGCTGTTCGGCGCGGACGCCGTCGTCGTCGATGGTTGCGGTAGCTACGTTGGAGCAGACCAGGATGGTGTCCATGCCCAGGCGTTCCATGAGCTTGAACTTGGCCTCCGCGCGGCGGAGGTTGGCCTTGAGCAGGTCCGGCGTGACGCCGTCGAAGTCCCTGAACGGCTGGTACAGGTCCAGGCCAAGGCCCAGGTCCGCGGCCATCTTCCGCACGTCCTCGGGGCTGAGCGGGGACGTGACCAGGTCCTGTTCAAAGATCTCGATCCCGTCGAAGCCGGCGATGGCGCAGGCCTGCATCTTTTCCTTGAGGGTGCCGGAGAGGCAGACGGTGGCGATTCCGGTGCGCATCAGGCGGCCACCTCCTCGGCGGCCACGAGTTCCAGGAAGTGTGAGCGCATCCGGTCCGGGTCGGCGTCCAGCCCGGTGAAGATCCGGAAGGCGTCGGCTGCCTGGCCTACCGCCATCCGGCCGCCGTCCAGGACCTCGCAGCCCTTGGCGCGGGCGCCGCGGACCAGTTCGGTGTCGATGGGGCGGTAGACGATGTCCGCCACCCAATGCCGGCGCTCCAGCAAGTCCATATCCAGCGGAACTCCCGGGTGGGCTGCCATGCCCACCGGCGTGCAGTGCACCAGGCCGTCGGCCGCGTGCATCAGCTGCGGCAGCTCCGTCGTCGTGCGTGCCGTGACGGTGCGGCCCGGGAAGAACCCTGCCAGTTCGGCGGCGCGCTCTGCGGCGCGCTGGGGATCCATGTCCACCAGGTCCAGGGATTGCACGCCGGCGCTGAGCAGGGCGTAGGCGACCGCGGAGCCGGCACCTCCTGCGCCGAGCTGCACCACGCGGTCCAGCCGGGCGCCGGGCAGGCCCGATGCCAGGGCGGAGGCGAAGCCGGAGAAGTCCGTGTTGTGGCCGATGAAGCGGCCGTCCCGGATGACCACGGTGTTCACTGCACCGAGCCGGCGCGCGTCCGGGCTGACCTCGTCAAGGTGCTGCAGGACCAGTTGCTTGCACGGGTGGGTGATGTTCAACCCGTTGAATCCCAGGGTGCGGGCGCTCCGCAGGATGTCGCCCACCGCCTCTCCGGTCAATCCCAGCTCGAGCAGGTCGATGGGCCGGTACAGGTAGCGCAGGCCCTGCACGTCACCTTCCCGTTCGTGCATGGGCGGCGTGAGCGATGGCGTGACGCCGTCACCGACCAGTCCCACCAGGTAGGACTCAGTTCGAATGCTCATGCGTGCAGCTCCTTTGGTACGGCACCGGGCAGGCGCGGAACTCTGGCCGCGCTGCGGGGTGATAGGGATTACAGTACAACAGATGTTCACTTATCGCACTAATGTTCTTTATACGAACAAATTAGGGCGTAAAGTTGCTTCGACTCCAGGTCCGCTAGCGTTGCGGCAGCCTGGCCGCCAGCTCGGCGGCGGCCTCCTGCAGCAGCGGAACATGGGCAATCAAGTCCTCCAGGTCCAGCCGGAAGACGGGAACCGCCGTCGCCAGTGAGGCGAAGGCATGGCCCTGGCTGTTGAGCAGCGGCACCGCCACCGCCCGCATGCCGGCCTCATTCTCTTCGTCCATCACGGCGTAGCCCTGCCGGCGGACCTGGGCAATCTCGGCCCTGAACGCCTCCCGGTCCGTGATGGACTTCCCGGTCAGCGGCTCGAGCGGCAACTCCGCCAGGAGCTTTTCGCGCTCCGCGTCCTCAGCAAATGCCACCAGGGCCTTGCCGACTGCGGTGGTGGACAGGGAGCCCAGGTGGCCGGGATCGCTGGTCACGCGGAAGATCTGCGGGCCGTCCACCTTGCTGACGGTGAGATGGTGGAGGCCGTCGCGGACGCTGAGGATGGTAGCCTCGCCGGTTTCGGCGGTCACCCTGCGCAACACCGGCATGGCCGTGCCGGCGAAACCGTGGTGGTTGGAAACGCGCTGGCCCAGCTGGAAGATCCGGAGGCCAAGGTGGTACCGGCGGCCATCCGGCTCATAGTCCACGAATCCGTCGCGTGCCAGCGATCCGAGCAGGCGGTAGGTAGTGCTGAACGGCAGTTCGGCCCGGCGGGATATCTCGGCGGCACTGGCACCGCGCGGCTCCTCTCCCAGCAGTACCAGCAGGCCCAGGGCTTTGCCCACCATGTCGGTCCGGTCCGCCTTTTTCGCCCCCGCGCCGGCTCCGCCATCGGGCTCCCCGGCCAGCGCGGCAGGGTCCGGCTGAACGTCGTCGTTGATTGTGGCTTGGTTCACACTCATGTCTTGATATTGCCACAATGTGAGAGCTATTTCTAGATGGTGATTATTTCCTTGACAGGTGACTGTCCTCACAGTCATAGTTTCTGTATCGCACAAGTAGCTCCCACCATGTGGCTACCCCTGCCGGGTCTTTCCACCGGACTCCAGCCGCACCCCCGCCCGCACCAAGGCAACGGCGGCTGCGACCCCCAGATCCATCCGCGACAATGTCGTCACACCAAAGGAACACCATGAGCCAGACACTTCCGTCCGCCGGGGAGGGCGCCCTCACCAACGCCGGGACGCCCAAGAGGGCCGCCGTCGCCAGCTTCCTGGGCAGCGCCGTCGAATACTACGACTTCTTCATCTTCGGCTCCGCCGCAGCACTGATCTTCCCCACGGTCTTCTTCCCCAATGCCGATGCGAACGCCGCCATAATGTCTTTCGCGACCTTCGGGTTCGCCTACGTGGCACGGCCCATCGGCGCCATCATCCTGGGCCACTTCGGCGACCGCGTGGGACGCCGGAAGGTCCTGATGTTCACCCTGCTGCTCATGGGTGCCTCCACCTTCGTCATCGGCTGCCTGCCCGACTTCCACACCGTCGGCTGGTGGGCTCCGGCGCTGCTGGTGCTGGCCCGTCTCTGCCAGGGCCTCTCCGCGGCAGGCGAGCAGGCAGGCGCCTCCTCCATGACCCTGGAGCACGCCCCGGACAACCGCCGCTCCTTCTTCACTTCCTGGACCCTCACCGGCACCCAGGGCGGCCAGATCCTCGCCGCCCTGGTGTTCATCCCCGTCCTGGCACTGCCGGATGAGATCAAGTTCGGCATCGGCTGGCGCATCCCCTTCTGGCTCAGCGCCGTCGTGGTCGTGGTGGCGTTCCTCATCCGCCGCACCCTGCACGAACCTCCCGCGTTCGAGGAAGCCCGGAAGAACGCCGAGATCGCCAAGCTTCCCGTCGCGGACCTGCTCAAGGGCCACTGGCGCGACGTCCTCCGCGTCATCTGCTGCGCCTTCATCGCCGCCGTCTCCACCGTGTTCGGCACCCTGGCCATCAGCTACGCCAAGACCGTGGCCGGCGTGGACGGCACCACCACCCTCTGGCTGGTCGTGGCCGCCAATATCGTGGCCCTGGGCACGCAGCCGCTCTTCGGAATGCTGGCGGACAGGATCGGCCGCAAGCCCGTCTTCATCTACGGTGCCCTGGCCAGCGCCATCCTGACCCCCGTGTTCCTGCTCAGCCTGGAATCCGGCAGCGTCCCGCTGATGTTCCTTGCCGCCATCGGCTACTTCTCCGGCGGCTACGCAGCAGCCAACGCCGTCTGGCCGTCCTTCTACGCCGAGATGTTCAGCACCAAGGTCCGCTTCTCCGGCCTGGCCATCGGCACCCAGTTGGGCTTCCTGATGGCAGGGTTCGCCCCGGCAATCGTTGCTGCCATGGGCGGCATCAAGCCCGGCGGCTGGGTCCAGATCAGCATCTTCACCGCCATCATCTGCGCCGTTGCAGCCGTGTCCGCCCTGACGGCCCGGGAGTCCTTCCGGACGCCCACCAAGCTGCTCGGCCTGAAGTAGGAGCGTTCACTCCCGCCCAGTTACATAGCCACAAAAGCCCGCCGCCTCCTCGAAAACCAGGGGCGGCGGGCTTTCCGTGCGGTGGCGCCGGGGGGAAGCGGGAGTAACTGGGCAGGAATGCACGGCGCCCTTAGCTCCGGCCGGTCTCCAGTACCGAGGCGAGGTCGAAGTTCACCGGCTCCTCCAGCTGTGCGTACGTGCAGGTTTCCGGGTCCCGGTCCGGCCGCCAGCGGTTGAACTGGGCGGTGTGGCGGAACCGGTCGCCCTCCATATGGTCGTAGCGGACCTCCACCACCAGTTCGGGCCGCAGGGGCACGAAGGACAGGTCCTTCCCGGCGCTCCAGCGGCTGCCCTCGGCGTTGCGCGGCGTCCGTTCGCCTTCCTCCTGCTTTGCCCACGCCCAGGGGTGGTTGTCGAAGTCCGTCACCAGCGGCTGCAGTTCCTGGAACAGCTCCTGCCGGCGCTTCATCGGGAAGGCGCCGATCACGCCCACGCTGGCCAGGCCGCCGTCGTCCTTGTAGAGCCCCAGCAGCAGCGAGCCGATAGCGTCCGGCCCGCTCTTGTGCAGGCGGTAGCCGGCCACCACGCAGTCCGCGGTCCGCTCGTGCTTGACCTTGAACATCACCCGCTTGTCCGGCTCGTACCGGCCGTCCAGCCGCTTGGCCACGATGCCGTCCAGGCCGGCCCCCTCGAACTGCTCGAACCACTGCGCGGCGGTGTCCTTATCCGTGGTGGCGGCGGTGAGGTGGACCGGTGCGTTGCTGCCGGCGAGCGCCTTCTCCAGCGCGGCCCGGCGCTCCGAAAAGGGCCGTCCGGTGTAGTCGTCGTCACCCAGGGCCAGGAGGTCGAAGGCCACGAAGCTTGCGGGAGTCTGTTCCGACAGCATCTTTACCCGGCTGGCGGCAGGGTGGATGCGTTGCTGCAGCGTGTCGAAGTCCAGCCGGTCCCCGGATGTCCCCACCAGGATGATCTCGCCGTCCACCACGCAGCGCGGGGGCAGGTTTTCCTTGAGCGCGGCTACCAGTTCCGGGAAGTAGCGGGTCATGGGTTTTTCGTTGCGGCTGCCGATCTCCAGGTCATCGCCGTCACGGAAAATGATGGAGCGGAAGCCGTCCCACTTGGGTTCGTAGCTGAGGCCTCCGCTGCCGGGGATGCCGTCGATGCCGCTGACGGCCTTGGCGAGCATGGGCGGGACGGGCGGCATCACGGGAAGTTCCATGTGCCCATTCTTGCCCGGCCGGCCGCCCGGGCGGTAGGGCGGCGCGCCCGCTTCAGGCCGCCAGCAGCCAGACGACCAGTACCAGCACCGGCGCGGCGGCGGCCGTGGAGAGCAGGATGGTTTCCCGCGCCACGGCCACCCCGCGCCCGTACTTGCTGGCGAACAGGAACACGTTCTGGGCCGAGGGCAGCGCCGCCATGAGCACCACGCCCAGGAGCATGTGGTGGTCCAGGTTGAACAGGAAGCGCCCGACGACGTATGCCACGGCAGGCATCACAGCGGACTTCAGCGCCGTGGCAGTGAGGATTTCGGCCGTGTGCCCGCCGCTTCGGAGCATCCTGGTGCCGCGCAGCGACATGCCGAAGGCCAGCAGCACCACCGGGACAGCCGCGCCGCCCAGCAGGGTGAGCGGCGCCATCACCGGGGCGGGCAGTTGGACGTGGAACGCCGCCAGGACCACGCCGAGGAGCGAGGCGATGATCATGGGGTTGCGGAAGGGCTGCGTGAGCAGCAGCCGGGGCGAGAAGCGGCCGGCTTGGTCCAGGTCCAGCAGGGTCAGGACCAGCGGGGCGAACAGGAGGAGCTGGACCAGCAGGACCGGGGCCACCGGGGTGGCATCCCCCAGGGCGTAGAGCGTGATGGGGATGCCGATGTTGTTGGCGTTGACGTAGGAGCCGGCCATGGCGCCCACCGCAGTCTCGGCCAGGGGGCGCCGGAACCAGATCCGGCTGGCAGCCACGTATAACAGCGCGGTGGCCGCCGCCGTGATCATGGCCAGCGGAACATAGGCCGAAAAAACCACGGACAGGTCCGATTTCAGGACCACCGTGAACAGCAGGACCGGGTTGGTGATGAAGAAGGCGGTGCGGGTCAATGCGTTGATGGTGGGCTCATCGCCCAGGCCGCAGCGGGCAGCAAGATATCCGACGGCAATGACGACGCCGATCACCGCCAGTCCGATCAGCACACCGCCCACGTGGGGTACTTCCTTCCCGTTCCCGTGCACCACCACACGGAAGGCAGTACTACAAGTTCACAACTTATCGAATAAGGAGCGCCGTGCCAGCAGGCGTCCACGGACTGGCCGCCGCCCGCCGTCGTGCTTTGTGAAAAGATCAACCATGCGCGCCATGCAACACTCCAGCAAACTCCGCAATGTCCGCTATGAACTCCGCGGCCCCATCCTTGAGGCCGCCAAGAACATGGAGGCCGAAGGGCACCGGATCCTCAAGATGAACCTCGGGGACACCGCACCTTTTGGGCTGGAAGCGCCCGAGTCCGTGGTGGTGGACATGATCCACCACCTTCGCGGCGCCCAGGGCTACAGCGATTCCAAGGGCATCTTCACGGCCCGGACTGCCATCTCGCAGTACTACCAGACCCGTGGCCTGATGAACATCGGGGTCGAGGACATCGTGGTCGGCAACGGCGTCAGCGAATTGATCTCCATGTCCCTGCAGGCGTTCATGGAGAACGGCGACGAAATCCTGGTCCCCGCCCCGGACTACCCCCTGTGGACCGCCGCCGTGACCCTCACCGGCGGCAAGCCAGTGCACTACATCTGCGATGAGGCGGAGAACTGGTGGCCGGACATGGCCGATGTGGAAGCGAAGATCACCAACCGCACCAAGGGGATCGTGATCATCAATCCGAACAACCCCACCGGTGCCGTCTACCCCCGCCACATCCTGGAACAATTCGCCGGCCTGGCCCGCAAGCACAACCTGGTCCTGTTCTCCGACGAGATCTACGAGAAAGTGCTCTACGGCGAGGCCACGCACATCCATACCGCGGCCGTGGCCGAGGACGTCTGCTGCCTGACCTTCAGCGGCCTCTCCAAGGCCTACCGGATGCCCGGCTACCGTGCCGGCTGGGTGGCCATCACCGGCCCGCTGGCCGCTACCGCCGCCTACCGTGAAGCCCTGGAACTGCTGGCGTCGCTGCGCCTGTGCGCCAACGTTCCCGCCCAGCACGCCATCCAGACCTGCCTTGGCGGGTACCAGAGCATCGACGCGTTGGTGAAGCCGGGCGGCCGGCTGCGCGAACAGCGGGACCTGGCCCACAAGCTCCTGACGGCCATTCCCGGCGTCACGTGCGTCCCGGCGTCGGGGGCCATGTACCTGTTCCCGCGCCTGGACCCGGACCTGTACCCGATCGAAAGCGACGAGAAGTTCGTCCTGGACCTGCTGCGGAACCAAAAGATCCTGGTCTCCCACGGTTCGGCGTTCAACTGGCCCGCGCCGGACCACTTCCGTTTCGTCATCCTCCCGTCGGTGCTGGACATCGAGGAAGCGGTCCGGCGGATTTCCACGTTCCTGGCCGCCTACCGCGGGGCAGCTGCCTGAAACCGGGCGGGCGCGAAGAACTAACCGGACCCTAACCGCGGGGAAACCGGCACGCAACATTCCAGGCCCACACTGGACAGTGCAGGCAAGAGCCGGCACCAGCTCCAGCCAGGAGGCCCCGCGATGTTGAAGAAAGCGACCACGCATGTAACACGAGTCCGTGCCCTGGACCAGCTCCACCGCGGCGACGAAATCGAAGCCCGCCTGTCAGTGGGGCCTTCCTACGACGACGTGGTAATCCGCCGCGGCAGCGTGCAGGAGACAGCTCCGGGCATCGGCGTGGTCTGGATCCTGGACCGCATCAGCGGGGTGCGCAAAGCAATCAATACGGACGAGTGCAGCGTCTGGCGGGTGGCATAGCCGGTCCGGGAAGACGGCTGCGGGCGTAGTCAGGAAGGACTGTCCGCAACCCGTCCCCCCTCCCGGTCCTGCGCCAGCGACTGCAGCCACTCAATGGTGGCGTCAGTGACTGGATGGGCTGCCCCCAGCGACTCGAGGAACTCCCTCACCTCCACCATTTCCGCTCCCCTCCGGACGGCATGCAGCCTAGTCCCCTCAAGCATCCGCGCCACCAGCGCATCGCCTGACGGGCCAAGTTCCGCTGCGATCTGGCTGACGATCCAGTCTCTTGCCCCTGCCGCCTCGGCAGCCGTGACCGCCTCCAGGACAGCCGCGGCCAGCCCCTTCATGAACACGCTGCGGAGCAGTTTCCGGCCTGCCGCAGCACCGGCTTCGCCGCCTGCGCCGGCCGCCGGGATACCCCAGCCGGCGCAGAGTGACAGCAGAGCATCAGCCCCCGTGCCGCTAATCAGCAGGGGCGAATTGATCCGCCCGCGGGGAACGGGCGCCAGGATGGCGACGTCGGCGAAACGGACTCCGCTCCTGGCCGCCCGTTCCGCGAGCTGCCGCTTTTGGCCCGGCGCCGCGGTGTTCAGGTCCGCGAAGATGGCTTCCGGCTCCATTGCGGCCAGCGCCTCCGCAAGGACGGTTTCCGCCGCGCGGGCACCCACCAGGCTGATCACCAGGCCGGCGCCGGCCACCGCTTCGCTGACCCCGGGGGCCCGCCGCACCCCTGGCGGGACTGCCTGGACCACCGGATCCGTTCCCGTCACCCGCAATCCACGGCCGGCCAGGTCGTGGGCGTAGATGCTCCCGGCTTCCCCCAGGCCCAGGACGGCAACAGCGGGGGCGGCCGTTTTCGCCTGCCTATCTGGCACCGGCGGCAGCGGTCCGCCAGCCGCCGTGGTACTCGGTGCGGGCCGTCACCGCGTATGGGGCCGGGCTGACGACGGCGCGGACACTGATTTGTTCGTGCCGTTCCACGGTCGTCTTCCGTGATCCGCCGTCGGGCTCGCCCCAGACAACCCGCACTTCGGTGCCGATCCCAACGTTGGGGTCTACCGTGGCCAGCGAGAGGCCGCGGCGTTCGTTGGCCGTCACCCCAGTGAAGAGCGACAGGCCCACCCCCGTCCCGTCGGCGTCGATGACAGAGTCGTAGTTCGACGATCCGTAGTTGGCGTTGGGGACGTCGAAAAACTGGTAGCCGGGCTTGTCGCGGTCCAGGAACGACGCCCAGATGGCGGCCAGGTCCTCGTCGTTCCAGGCGAGGGTGACCTTTTTCCGCTGGGCGGCAGGATCGACCTGCTGGAGGGCGTCGCGGCCAATGAAGTCGTGGTCGAATTTCACGAAGGAGCCATAGCCCAGCTCCCACGGAGTCAGGTAGTAGTCCTCGATGTTGCCGGAGACGAACGAGCCGGCGAGCGCGTTGACCGCCTCGTAGCTGGTTGCGGGCAGCCATTCACGGTAGGCGCGCTCGGCATCGCTGCTGTAGATGGCCGGCAGGGGCGAGGGGATCCAGCCCGATTCCAGCGTGTTTGAGGAGTAGGCCCGCGACCCGCACGGTTCAAGACCGAACTCGGCCCCGGCTTCGAGCACGGCATCCCGGATCTTCCCGTGCTGGTCGTAGGGTCCCCAGATTTCCAGCCCCGGCGCGCCCGCCATCCCGTGGCGGAGCGTGCGGACCTGTTCCCCGGCGATGCCCAGGTGGCCCATGTGGAAGAACTTCACCTGCTCCAGGGTTCCGCCGTTGAGCTTCTCGATGATCTGCCAGGCGCAGGGGCCCTGGATCTGGAAGCGGTAGTACTTCCGGCTGACCGGCTGACCGTACGGGCGCGACGGCGACCTGTCGTCGTAGGTGCATTCGACGTCGTACCCGCCGGTTTCGGCATGGAACTGGAGCCAGTTCGCAGCCGGCGCACGGCCCACGTAGACGAATTCCTGCTCTTCCAGGTGGAACAGGATGCCGTCGCCGATCACCCCGCCGTTGGAGGCCGTGGGGACGAACTGTTTTGCGGTGTTGACCGGGAAGCTGGCGAAGCTGTTGATGCCGGTGTCCGAGAAGAGCTTCAAGGCATCGGGGCCCTTCACGAAGAAGTTGACCATGTGGTGGGACTGGTCGTAGAGCACCGCCGTTTCACGCCATGCCCGCTGCTCGCGCCGCCAGTTGGTGAATTCGGCCGGGACAACCGGGTAAATGTAGGTGCCAAGTTGGGAGTTACGCAGAAGTTCGACGGTGTTGCCGGCCGCATCGAGCACGTCCTGCAGGGATTTCGGGGCCATGGGCTGTTCTCCTTCGGTTCAGGGGTGGCGCAGTTCAGCGGTAGGCGGTTCAGCGGGTGGCGCGGTAGCTCTCGCGTGCGAATTGCACGTAGGGGGCGGGGGCGACGGTGGCCCGGATGGGGAACTGCCGGTGGGGTTCCACCTGCAGTTTGGCGGAGTTGGGTTCTTCGCCCCAGAGCACGGTGACCTCGTCGCCGTCCTCCAGTCCGTCAACCGCCGCCAGGGAGACAAAGGAGTGTTCGTTGGCGATGTAGCCGCAGTCAAAGGACTGGCCCACCGTTTTGCCGTCCCGGAGCACCCGGTCCACCTGGAACAGGGCGTAGCGGGCCTTGGGCATGTCGATGTACTTGGCGGGAAGCCCGGGCCGCAGGAGGGAACCCATCGCGTCCTGGACGTCGTCAGGGTTCCAGACGAGTGTCACCTTGCGGCGGGAGGAGGTGCGGGAGAGCCCTTCCAGCGCCTCACGGCCCACGAAGTCGTGGTCGAAGGCGATGGAGCGGGCGTACCCGAGCTCGTAGGGGGTCAGGAAGTAGTCCTCGATGTCCGCTGAATCGAAACTCCCGCCGAGTGAACCGGCCGCTGACGCCGGGAGCCATTCGCGGTAGCCGCGCAGCCGTTCGTCCGTAAAGACCGCCGGCACGGGCGAGGGCACCCACCCGGACTCAAGGTTCGCCGTCGAGTAGCCCTTCGCCCCCACCTGGGTCAGCCCAAATTCCCCACCGGCCTGCAAGAGCGCATCCCGGACGCGTTCGCCCTCCGCCCAAGGGCCGAAGAGCTCGTAACCGGGCTGCCCTGCCATGCCGTGCCGGATGGCCCGGACCTGCAGTCCGGCGATGGGGAGGCGCCCCATATGGAAAAAGCCGAGTTGCGGCACCGGGGCGCCGGTGAGCTTTTCGACGAGGGCCAGGGCGGTGGGCCCTTGGAGCTCGTAGCGGAAGAGGCGGGGGTCCCCGGCGCGGACGATCGAGTTTCCGTCGCGGGAAACTTCAACATCGCGGCCTCCGGTTTCGGCGTGGTACTGAACCCAGTCGATGGCCATCGGGTGGCCCACCAGGTTGAAGGACTGTTCATCGAGGTGCGCCAAAATGGCGTCGCCGATGAGCTGCCCTGAATGGTTCACCGCGATGAACTGCTTGGCACGGTCCACCGGAAAGTTCGCGAAAGAGTTCACCGCGAGCCCGCGCAGCAGGCTTTCCGCGCCCGGCCCGGAGAGGAAGAGATCGGTCATGTGGTGCGACTGGTCCAGGAGGGCACAGGCTGTGCGCCAGGAATTCTGCTCGGAACGCCAGTTGCTGAACTCGGCCCGCACGGGAAAAACATGGGGGCTGGCCGGGGAATCGCGTAAAAGCTGGACGGGTGAAGCCGCCCGGTCCAGCGCTTCCTGCAAAGATCCTGTCACTGCGAAATGCCTGTCACTGCGAACTCCATCGTTCGGTCCACGGCGGCGGTAGGCAGCCCCGGACGTCCAGTACCAACACGATTGCTAACAAAATTGTATCGGATGTCTTGACCAAAGTTCCAGAGCGTGGTTTTCTGGCACTGTCCGCCGGAAAGGACTGACCATGGGCCGCCCAGGCACCATGCCCGCCGTGGAACGCGAGGGTGCACATGCCCGATACAGAGGGAATCCCCTGCCTCCTGATGCGGGGCGGGACCTCCAAGGGTGCGCTGTTCCTGGCCTCGGACCTGCCTGCCGACCCCGCTGAACGCGACGACCTGCTGTTACGGATCATGGGCTCGCCTGATCCGCGCCAGGTGGACGGACTGGGCGGAGCGCACCCCTTGACCAGCAAGGTTGCCGTCATCGCGCCGTCTCCCGACGCCGGGGCGGACGTGGACTACCTGTTCCTCCAGGTCGCCGTGGACACCGCACTCGTCAGCAGCCGGCAAAACTGCGGCAACATCCTTGCCGCCGTCGGGCCCTTCGCCGTGGAGCGTGGCCTGGTGCAGCCGTCCGACGGCCACACCGAAGTGCGCATCCGGATGCTGAACACCGGCAGCATGGCCACGGCACGGTTTGCCACCCCCGGCGGCGTGGTGGATTACGACGGCGGCCCGGCGGCAGGGGGCGCGGTGGCGATCGACGGCGTTCCGGGCACGGCGGCAGCCATCCGGCTCAACTTCGAAGGCACCGCCGGTTCTTCGACCGGGGCCCTGTTCCCCACGGGCAACGTCATGGACCACGCCGACGGGATGGACCTCACCTGCGTGGATAACGGAATGCCCACCGTCCTGATGCGTGCCGCCGACCTGGGCATCACCGGGGACGAATCCCCTGCAGACCTCGAGGCGAATGAAGGCCTGGCATACCGGCTGGCCGGGCTCCGCCTCGCCGCGGCGGACCTGATGGGCATGGGCGACGTCAGTAGGGCGACCGTGCCCAAGCTGGTGCTGCTGGCGCCGCCGCGGGAAGGGGGCGCCATTGGCACCCGCAGCTTCCTTCCCGTCCGGGTCCACACCTCCATCGGAGTGCTTGGAGCACTCACCGTGGCGGCCGGGGTCCTGGCCGAAGGATCCGTGGGCCATGACCTGGCCGCGCTTCCTTCACCGGGCGAACCCTTCAGGGTGGAACACCCCACCGGGCACTTCGACGTCGAGGTAGCCATCGATTCCACCCCTGACGGCTACACCGTGACCCGTTCAACCGCCCTGAGGACGGCACGGAAGATTTTCGACGGACGCGCCTTCCCGCGCCCGCGCCCCTGACGCCTGCACAACGACCCCTTTTAGAGAGGACAGCTTCATGACCGGGTATACCTCGTTCGACGTCGCCCACCTTGGAAACGTGGAACTGCTGACCCCCGTCTTCGAGGAAAGCCTGTGGTTCTTCCGCGACCTGCTCGCCATGCGCGTCGTGGCGGAGACCGGCAGTGGCGGCACGAGGTCCGCCTACCTTCGCACTTGGGACGAATACCAGCTCTACACCCTCAAACTCACCGCCTCAGCCGACGCCGGCGTCGGACGCACCACCTTCCGGACCACCAGCCAGGAGGCGCTGGAGCGCCGGGTCGCCGCCATCGAAGCCACCGGCCTGGGCATCGGCTGGGAAGACGGCGAAGTGGGCACCGGGCCCACGTACTCCTTCCGGGACCCCGACGGGCACCTCATGGGCATCTACTACGAAACCGAACGGTACGTGGCCACGGACGACAAACCCGCCCTGAAGAACCAGGCCTCGGCCTTCCCCGGCCGGGGCGTCAACGCCCGGCGGCTGGACCACATCAATTACCTGGCCAAGGACGTGGTGGCCAACGGCGAATTCGTGGCCCACGCGCTGTGCGGGCGGGAGAGCGAGCGCATCCGGCTCGACGACGGCGGATACGCCGCATGGTGGTTCCACTTCAACAACAAGTCCTACGACGTCGTGTACTCCGACGACTGGCTCAAGCACGGCAACCGGCTCCACCACGTGGCATTCGCCCCCGATACCCGCGAGGACATCCTGAAGGCCGCCGACATCTTCCTTGAAAACGGCATCCACATCGAGTCCGGGCCGCACAAGCACGCCATCAACCAGACGTTCTTCCTGTACGTCTGGGAGCCCGGCGGCAACCGGATCGAGCTGGCCAACGCCGGCGCCCGCCTCCTGCTGGACCCTGACTCGCCAGTGGTGGAGTGGAGCCAGGAGGAGCGCAAAAAGGGCCAGGCCTGGGGCATGAAGACCATCGAGACGTTCCATACGCACGGAACACCAAACATCCGCCAGTGAGAAAATTAAGGGATCCCGGCAGTACCGCACAGAGAGGTGCATCATCATGACCAACACAGTGGACACGTCCGCCCCGGTGACCACCGGCCTCTACATAGGAGGCACCGAACGCCAGGCCGCCGCCACGATGGACATTGCCGATCCGGGCAAGCCCGGCACAGTGGTGGGCCACGCCGCGGCAGCCGGCCCGTCCGACGTCCAGGATGCCATCGCCGCAGCAAAGGCGGCCTACCCCGGATGGGCAGCACTGGGTGCGCAGGAACGCGCGGACCGGATGCGGCAGGCCCTGGAAGGCATCGCGGACTTCCGCGACGAGGATGCCGCCATCCTCTCGCAGGAGAACGGCAAGATCCGCATGGAAGCCTGGGTCGACTCCCTGGTGTTCGAGATCAGGTGGAACCTCGCGCTGGAACTGGCTCCCGACGTCGACACCGCCAAGGTGCTGCCGCCCGCGCCCGGCATGCCGGTCTCCACCTCAGTCACCTTCCAGCCGCTGGGAGTCGTGACGGTCATCGTGCCGTTCAACTGGCCCATCGCCATCCTTGCAGCCTCCCTGCCGCACGCACTGCTGGCAGGGAACACGGCGATTGTTAAGCCGCCGCCCACCGCGCCGCTCGCAACGACCCGCGTGGTCCAGCGGATCGCCGAAAAGCTGCCCCCTGGGGTGCTGAACGTGGTGACCGGCAAGGACGCGGACATGGCCGAACTCATCACCAGCCCGGACATCGCCAAGGTCTGCTTCACGGGAAGCGTGGGCGGCGGCAAGCGCATCATGGAAATGGCCGCGAAGTCCCTCACCCGGGTGACCCTCGAACTCGGCGGGAACGACGCTGCCGTCATCCTGGAAGACGCGGTCCTCGATGAAACCCACCTGGACCGGCTCCATGCCGCCATCTTCGACACCACAGGCCAGATCTGCATGAACGCAAAGCGGGTCTACGTGCACCGTTCGCGCCTGGACGAGGTGGTGGCCGGGCTCTCGCAGCGGCTCGAAAAGGCGGTCATCGGCTACGGGCTCGACGACGGGACCACCATGGGTCCGCTGCACTCCCCCGTACAGAAGGCCTTCGTGGCCGAGCTCATCGAGGAGGCCAGGGAAGCGGGCGCGGATGTCAGGGAGTTCGGCACCCTTCCCTCGGACCCTGAACTGCGCGGCGGGAACTTCCTGCGCCCGGCACTGGTCATCGATCCGGATCCCGCACTGCGGGTTGTCACCCAGGAACAGTTCGGGCCCGTCATCCCCCTGATCCCGTTCGACACGGAGGACGAGGCGGTGGAGGCGGCGAACGCGACCTGGGCGGGCCTGTGCGGCTCGGTGTGGACCGCCGATCCGGCAGCGGCCGACCGCGTGGGCGGACGCCTGGTCTGTGGCTACGTCTGGGTCAATGACCACGGCGCAACCCGGCTGGACCTGCGGGCGCCTTTCGGCGGCATGAAGCAGTCCGGCATGGGCCGGGAACAGGGCATCGAAGGGGTCCGGGCCTTCCAGGACACCCGCGCCATCGCCCATCTCGAACCGGCCGCGGCCGAAGGGTAGGGCCTGCGGGCGGCCGGCAGTCATGAAGGGTCCAGGAATTACCAAATAGCTATCGACATTACCTATGCACATAGGTAATCTTGGAGGCGGGTGCACCGCTGCACCCGCCGAAAGGATGACCTGATGGCGACTCGAACCATGCCCGCCCCCAACCGGGCAGCCTCCCTGGAACTCATCAAGAATTTCTCGCTGGAGATGACCGGCAAGGACATTCCTGCCCTCATCGAGGCAAAGGACAGCATTCCGCAAGGCACCCGCATCAACGTCACCTTCCTCGGCAATGAGGACCTTGAGATGCGGGTGGCCGCGGCCAAGGCTGCCCGGGACCTGGGCTTCATCCCGGTGCCGCACGTATCGGCGCGCCGGCTGGCCTCGAAGGGGGACCTTGAGGAGTTCCTCGGGCGGCTCCAGGAGGTGGGCGCCGCCGAGCATCTTTTCGTGGTGGGTGGCGACCCCGCAGAACCGGAGGGCCCCTACGAAGACTCCCTGGCACTGGTCAACACCGGCCTCCTGCAACAGTACGGGGTGCGCGAGGTGGGAATAGGCGGATACCCGGAAGGCCATCCGGACATCCGCCGGGAAGACCTCTGGCGGGCCCTGGAGGACAAGGCCGCAGCCCTCGCCGCGCAGGGGCTGGAAGCCTCCATCATCACGCAGTTCGCCTTCGACACCGCGCCCGTTTCCGCGTGGATCGATGAGGTCCGGGCCAGGGGCATCCAGGCTCCCATCCGCGTGGGCACGCCAGGCCCGGCCGGCGTCAAGCGGCTGCTTGGCTTCGCGCGGCGCTTCGGGGTGGGCGCCAACGCCATGATCGTGAAGAAATACGGTTTCTCGCTGACCAACCTGATGGGCGACGCCGGCCCGGACCGGTTCGTCAACGACCTGGCCGCCGTGCTGGCCGACCGGGCACCCCGGCAGGACCAGCACCTGCCGGCGCAGGTGGGGCTTCACTTCTACACCTTTGGCGGCCTGCTGGCCACGGCCAACTGGGTCCGGCACTTCACCGCAGAGGGCTAGGCGGCACGCCATGGTCCTGCACACCGAATCCCGCAAGGACCAGTCCTGCCTGATCGTCCACGGGCCGGACCAGCCCGGCATCGTGGCCGCGGTGGCCGCCCTCGTGACCCGCAACAGGGGAAACATCGTGTCCCTGGACCAATACTCCAGCGATCCTTCTTCGGGTGATTTCTTCCAGCGGGTGGTCTTCAACCGGCCCGACCTGTCCGCGGCGATACCCGGGATCGAGGCCGACCTCGCCGGGACGCTGACACCACTGGGGCTGTCCTGGACGTTGACCGACCGCTCCATCCCCAAGCGTATGGCCATCCTGGTATCCACCTCCGACCACTGCCTGCTCGAACTCCTGTGGCGGCACCGGCGGGGTGAACTGCCGGTGACCATCCCCATGGTGATCTCCAACCACACCAACACCGCGGAGGACGTGCGGTCCTTTGGCGTCCCGTTCTTCCACGTCCCGTCCGCCGGGGCGGACAAGGCCGCGGCCGAGTCCCAAATCCTGAAGCTGCTGGAAGGGAACGTGGACTTCGTGGTACTGGCCCGGTACATGCAGATCCTGTCCCCCGGGTTCCTGGACGCGGTTTCCGTGCCGTTGATCAACATCCACCATTCCTTCCTGCCTGCGTTTGTGGGCGCCGCGCCGTACCGCAAGGCGAAGGACCGCGGAGTCAAGCTGATCGGCGCCACCTCGCACTACGTGACCAAGGACCTGGACGAGGGGCCGATCATCGAACAGGACGTGGCACGCGTGACGCACGCCCATTCAGCGCTGGACCTGCAGGCGCGGGGCGCCTACGTGGAACGCGCGGTACTGTCACGCGCCGTCCAGTGGCATGCCGAAGACCGGGTCATCCGGCACGGCAACCAGACCATCGTCTTCTAAAGACCCACCACCAATCCGATACAGAACAAGAGGTTCAACGTGGCACCGAAAAACCTGCAGGAAGTCCTCGACGCGTCGAAAGGGGCCGTGGACCTCCTCCGCAACTCCCAGATCGGCTCCTACATCTACCCGGTGGTCCCGGCCGACTTCCAGAACTGGATCAAGGAGCAGACCGCGTGGCGGCAGACGGCCGTGCTGTACGACCAGTCCCACCACATGGACAACCTGTTCCTGAAGGGCCCGGACGCCATCAAGCTGATCACCGCCACCGCCATCAACTCCACCGCCGTGTTCCCGGTGGACAAGGCCAAGCAGTACGTGCCCACCACCGAGTCCGGGCACGTGATCGGCGACGGCATCCTCTTCCACGAGGCGGAGGACGAATACGTGTACGTCGGCCGGTCGCCGGCCGCCAACTGGCTGCTCTACCACGGCGAAACGGGCGGTTACCGGGACCTGGAGATCACCGTGGACCGGCGCTCACCGTCGCGGCCGTACGGCCACCCCGTGAGCCGCCAGTACTACCGCTTCCAGATCCAGGGGCCCAACGCCTGGCAGGTGATCGAAAAGCTCAACGGCGGAGCCCTGGAGCAGCTCAAGTTCTTCAACATGTCCACCATGGCCATTGCCGGCACCACCGTCCGCACCCTGCGGCACGGGATGGCCGGCGCACCGGGACTGGAGGTGTGGGGACCGTACGCGGACCACGACCGCATCCGCGACGCGATCGTTGAGGCCGGAGCCGAGTTCGGGCTGGTTCCCGTCGGCTCCCGGGCATACCCGTCCAATACCCTCGAATCCGGCTGGATCCCGTCTCCCCTTCCGGCCATCTACACCGGCGAAGCGGAGCGGGGCTACCGTGAATGGCTGCCGGCCGACGGCTACGAAGCCACCGGAACCCTGGCGGGCTCGTTCGTGTCCGGGAACATCGAGGACTACTACCTGACCCCGTGGGAGCTGGGCTATGGCTCGTTCGTGAAGTTCGACCACGACTTCATCGGCCGGGACGCGCTCCAGAAGATCGACCCGGCCGCCCAGCGCAAGAAGGTTACCCTGGCCTGGGACGCCGAAGATGTCACCTCCATCTTCGCGTCGCTGTTCAACGTGGACGGACCCAGCTACAAGTTCTTCGACCTGCCCCTGGCGAACTACGGCTCGGCCAACTATGACTCGGTGGTGGACGCCGACGGGACCGTGGTGGGCTATTCGATGTTCACCGGCTACAGCGCCAATGAACGCCGCGCCCTCTCGCTGGCCACGATTGATCCCAACGTTCCCGAAGGCACGGAACTGAAAGTTGTATGGGGTGAGCCCAACGGCGGAACCGCCAAGGCCGCCGTCGAACCCCATGTGCAGACCGAGGTGCGGGCCGTGGTCAGCCCCGTGCCCTACTCCACCGTGGCGCGCGCCACGTACCACGGCGGGTGGCGGACGAACTACCAGTCGGCCTAGGCTGGGGACCCCGGAGTGCGGGGGCGCAGGCGCCCCCGCACCTTCCTTGAGCCCTTGGAGGAGTACCGCATGAGCCTTCGGTACGCGCTGCTTGCGCTGCTGCGCGTGGGCCCGCTGTCAGGCTACGAACTGCAGAAGCAGTTCTCCATGTCGGTGGGGCATGTGTGGCATGCCCCCGACTCCCAGATCTACCCCGAGCTGCGCAAGATGGAAGCGGAGAACCTCATCGAGGGTGAGGAGCAGCCCAGGGGCCAGCGCGCCACACGGCGGCTATACCACGTGACGGATACCGGAAACAAGGCCTTCCTCAACTGGATGCAGACGCCCCTGGAGTACGCCCGGGTCCGCGACCCCGCCCACCTGCGGGCCGCCTACCTTGAAGCGGCTTCGCCGGAGGCCGCCCGGGCGTTCTTCCGCCGGCACCAGGAGCAGTGGGAGTCCGAACTCGCCCAGTGGGAAGGTGAACTCCAGCGCATCGACCAGGTGGACAACCCCATGCTGGTGCGCCGGCTGGCCGTGACGGACCCGGCCGACCGTGAACGGACCATCGCTTTCAAGCGGTTCACCTACGAGGGCCTGGTGGACCGGGCCCGGGTGGAGATCGAGTGGGCCCGGCGCGGGCTGGAACTGGTGGACACACTGGAAGGCGGCGCCCGGCCGGAGCCGAGCGCCGCCCGCGCCTAGCGGAAACCGCCCTGGTCAGCCAAAGTTCTCGGCCGTGGCATAACCCTTGCCGTTGTACTTCTGCACAACCACCGAGGACACTGCCGGCTGGCCGTCCACGGTGGTGTTGACCGACGTACCTTCGAGCATCAGTGGCGCCTTCAGGTCCTTGATGTCCCGCAGAGCCGTCATGAAGCTGTCCCGGGTGGGTTCCTTCATGTTCTGGAACGCCTTTTCAAGGGTGGCGCCCACCATGTAGCTCCACATGCAGTGCGGGAAGGCCGGCATATCCGGGTAGTTCCCGTACTTCTTGAGTTCGTCAAGGAACTTCACGACGTCGGGGTCCTGGGCGAATGCCGGGCTCTGCGGCGCCTTGGCGAAGGACACCGAATAGATGCCGGGGTAGGCGGCGGCTCCGCCGGGCTCAAGGATCGCAGTGGGGCTGGACGTGTTGGAGGGCAGGAACCAGCTGGGCTTCCAGCCGATCTGCTGCGCCTTCTGCAACGCGGCGATGGTCAGCGGCGTGATGGACATGGCGTTGAAGAAGACGTCCGCCCCGGAGGCGGCGAGCTGGGTGAGCTGGGCATCAACGGACGTGTCGGTGGCCTCGTAGGTCTGCTCCCCCACCACCGAAATGTTGGATGCTCCCTGGATCGCTTCCTTGAAGCCGGCCACGTAGCCCTTGCCGTAGTCATCATTCTGCGACAGGATGGCCACCTTGTGCTGAGCGCCCGACTTCGCCAGGAGCTTGCCGAAGGCGCCCCCCTCATTCTGGTAGATGGGCACGAAGCCCAGCTGCCACGGGCTTTGCTTCCGGTCACTGAAGAGCGGGTCGCCGGTCATCACCAGCACCTGCGGGACCTTCTGGCTGATCGCGGCGTCGCGGAAGGCACGGTTGGTGGGCGTGCCCAGGCCGGCCGTGGCGGCAAAGACGTTATCCGACACCATCTGCTGGAAGTTGGCCAGCGACTTTTGCGGATCGTAGGCGTCGTCGTAGGACTTGATGTTCACGGTGCGCGTCTTGCCGTCGCCGAACTTCACGCCGCCGGCGGCGTTCGCGGCACCGAAGTAGGCCGAGACACCGGCCACGGTGCATTTGCCCGGGCCGGCGGTGGCGCCGCTGAGGGGGGTGGTAATGCCAAGGGTGATGGCCGAGTCCGTGATCCCGGGAGAGGACGCGGAACCGCCGCCGCCCTGGCCGCCGCTATCGCCCCTGCAGCCGGACAGGGAGAGCGCGAGGGCGGCCGTCACGGCAACGATGCCAAGTACCCCGCCGGGCTTCTTTCTCATGTTCATGGTCCATCTTGCCTCTCTGTTTGTTCATGTCCCTCCGGCGCATCGTCCGGTACCGGACGGTGGGTTGGAGCTGTCTGCTGGGAAGTTTCCCGGGCTGCACCGGTGGAGGACCCGCGGCCCGGCGAAGGGCCGGCACCGGTCCGGCGGGCCAGCCGGCGCACCACCCGGGGTACGCTCACCAGGCCGCCGGGCAGCAGGAACAGCACCGCGAGGAGGATGGCGCCCTGGCTGACGGTAGTGAGGTTGGGATCGATGGCGTTGGTCAACTGCGGAACGAAGACGTAGTAGGCACCGCCAAGGAGGGACCCGGCGATGCTTCCCGCGCCGCCGATCACCATGGCGGCCAGGAGGCTGATGGAGTGGCCGAAGCTGAGGGTTTCCGGTGAGGTGTACTGTACGGCAGCGAGGTACAGGAAACCGCTGGCGCCCCCGAAGATGGAGGCGATCGTGAACGCAAGGACCTTGGTCCGGTAGGGGGAAATGCCCATGGAGGCCGCAACGGCCTCGTTCTCCCGGACGGCCGCGAATGCCCGCCCGTACTTGCCCCGGACCAGGCTCCGCGCGAGGAGGAAGGCCGCGGCCGCCACCACCAGGACGATGTAGAACTGCCATTGGTCGTTGTCCAGCCCCGACCAGTCCGGGGCATCCGTGAACCGTGCGGAGATCCCCTGCGAACCGCCGGTGAATTCGGAGAGTCGCTTGGCCAGGGGTACCCCGACGATGGGCAGGGCGATGGTGACCATGGCGATGGCCAGGCCGCCCAGGCGCGCGGCCGCGAGGGCCACCAGCAGCCCCACTACCCCGGCCACGGCGCATGCCGCGACGAACACCAGCAGGATGTTCCAGCCGTGGTTGACGCCGTAGGCGGTGACATAGGCGCCGAGCCCCACGAAGAAGATCTGACCGAGGTTGACCTGGCCGGTATAGCCCATGACGATGTTCAGCCCGAGCACGGCCACGGCATAGACACCGATGCGGACCAGCGTTTGGTTCGCAAAGGCCGGCAGGGCCAGCGGCGCCACGATCAGCACGATGGCCACGACGGCGGCGAGGGGTATGCGGACCCAAGGCCTGCGTGCAGTGGCGGCGGCATTCATCAGACCCTCACCACGACCTTCCTGCCGAACAGGCCTTGGGGGCGGACGATGAGGATGACGAAGATCAAAGCGAAAGGCACGGCGATTTTGAGGTCGTGGCCGATGAGCGGAACGTAGACGGCCACCAGGTTTTCCAGGACACCGATCGCGGATGCCGCCACCACGCAGCCAATAGGGCTGGTCAGGCCGCCGAGGATCACGGCGGCGAGCGCGTAGACCAGGGCGGTGTCCAGCATGCCGGGCGTCAGGGTCAGCTGAGGAGCCACCAGGACACCGGCAATCGCCCCCAGGGTGGCGGCAAGTCCCCAGCCCACCATGAGCAGGCGGCCCACCGGCAGGCCGGAAAAAGCGGCCGACGCCGGGTTGTCGGCAACGGCGCGAAGGGCCAGTCCCAGCTTGGTGCGCAGGAAGAGCAGCTGCAGGACCACCATGATCACAACGATGGTCACGGCGGTGGCAAGGGACCTGACGCTGACCACTGCCCCGAGGATTTCAACGCTGGTCAGCGGGAAGAGCGACGGGAACCCCAGGTTGTTGTAGCCCCAAAGGACCGCGCAGATGCCGGTGACCAGGGTGAGCAGGCCGATGGTCACCACCACTGCGGTGTCCGGATCTCCCCGTTCGAACCGCCGGATCAGGAAGCGTTCCACCAGTGCGCCGAAGAGGAAGGACAGGACAATGGCGATGATGATGGCCAGGATGAGTGGCAGGCCGAGCTGCACGAACGCGTAGGCGATGTAGGCGGACAGCACAGCCATGCCTCCCTGTGCGAAGTTGATCAGGCCGGTGGCCTGGTTCACCAGCACGATTGCCAGGGCCAGGGCCGCGTAGATGGAGCCGGTGGCCAGGCCGTCGACGACGAGTTGGATGAAGGTTCCCATACCGTCAGCCCCCCAGGTAGGCGCGGCGGATTTCGTCCATGCCCTTGAGTTCGGCGGAGGTTCCGGTGAGGACGTTCCGGCCCGTTTCCAGGACGGTAGCGGTGTCCACCAGGGAGAAGGCGAGGTTTGCGTTCTGTTCCACCACCAGCATGGCGATGCCGGATTCGAGCCGCAGCCGCCGGATGGCCTGGTAGACCGTTTTGGCGGTGCTCGGAGCCAGCCCCAGCGAGGCTTCGTCCAGGAGCAAGAGTTTGGGTTTGGCCATGAAGGCGCGGCCAACGGCGAGCATTTGTTGTTCGCCGCCCGAGAGTGCTGCTGCGCGCGAGCCAACCCTGTCCTGCAGTTGCGGAAAGAGGTCCAGGCAGTAGTCGATGTCGCCGGCGATGGCCTTCCGGTCCTTGCGCAGGTAGGAGCCCACCATCAGGTTCTCGCGCACGCTCAGCTGGCCCAGGGTGCCCCGGCCCTCCGGGACGTGCGCTATGCCCAGTGCTGCCACCTGGTCCGGCCGGAGGCCCGTGATGTCCCGGCCGTCGAACCTGATGCTGCCGCCGGTCCGGACGCTGCCGCTGATGGCGCGGAGCGTGGTGGTTTTGCCTGCCCCGTTCGCGCCCAGGATGCCCACGGATCCGCCCTCCGGGACGCTGAGGGAAACCCCGTCCAGGACCTGCACGGGGCCGTAGTACGCTGTGACGCCAGTAAGTTCAAGCAGCGTCATCCGCGGCGTCCTTTCCGATGTAGGCCTCAATGACGCGGGGATCGGATTGGGCTTCCGCCGCGGTTCCCGACATCAGCTTCCGCCCGTGGTCCAGGACCACCACCTGGTCCGTCAGCGCAGAAATGAGTCCCATGTGGTGCTCCACGATGATGATGGTGAGGTCCTGCTCGGCGCGCAGGCGCTTCACGGTGGCGATGAGTTGTTCAACCTCCGCGTGCGACAGGCCGGCTGCCGGTTCGTCGAGAAGGAGCAACGCGGGCCTGCAAAGCAGCGCCCGCCACAACTCGATGCCCTTATGGAGCCCGTGGGACAGTTCGTCGGCGGGCACGTCCGCCGCCCAGCCCAGCCCGGCGTTGGCAAGGAGGTCGAGCGCCTCGGTGCGGACGGCGCGCTCGGCACGGACGGTGTACGGCATGCGGAGGGCCCACGAGACCGGGCCGCCGGGCAGCCGCGTGTGGCCGCCGAGGAGCACGTTCTGCAGGACTGTGGCGTTCAGCTGGAGCGCCGGATGCTGGAAGGTGCGTGCGAGTCCAAGGCGTGCCATCCGGGACGGGGCACTGCCGGACACCTCGGTCCCGTCGATAGAAATCGAGCCGGAGCTTGGCTTGTAGTGGCCGCTGATGCAGTTGAACAGGGACGTCTTCCCGGCACCGTTCGGGCCCACCAGTCCGAAGATGACGCCGGGCTCGACGTCGAAACTTACGTCCTGCAGCACCTTGACCCCGCCGAAGTGCAGGCTAACGTCCTTGAGGCTCAGGCTCGCGGCCACCCTGTACCTTCCTGTCGCATCATCGCTAGGAATGGATGCAGTTGATCACCACTGCACGAAACCGACGGTACGGATCGCGGACGAAATTGTCAACGATTTTGCACTCGGTTTGCGCCAGGACTCCAGTTGACGCTCAGCCGCCCGCAACAGACTGGATGACCAGTACTTCCTGGCCGGGCGCCACCTCGGTTTCCAGGCCCTGCAGCCGACGCACCTCGTCGCCGTCGACATAGACGTTGACGAATCTGCGCAGCGCCCCGGTCTCGTCCCTGAGCCGGCGGCCCAGCACGGCATAGTCGGCGGCGACGGCATCGAGCAGGCGCCCTACTGTTACCGGCCCGTCGGCGGGAGTGGACAGCACGGACTGCCCACCGGCCAGGGGCTGCAGGACACTGGGCAACAGCAGCGAAATCTCAGCCACCGGCTACCACTGCCGCCCGGACGCAGAGCACGTCCGGCAGGTGGGACGCTACCTCCATGAAGGTCTCCCCCTCGTCAGCGCTCGTGTAGACAGTCCCGCCCCGCGTGCCGAAGTAGACCCCGGCGGGTTCCGCCGTGTCCACCGATGCGGCGTCCCGGAGCACGCTGTTGTATTCCTGCTCGGGGAGTCCGGCGCTGAGCCGTGTCCAGGTGTTCCCGGCGTCGTCCGTGCGGTGGACGGCGAGCTTTCCGTCCGGAGGGATGCGTTCGCCGTCGGCCTTCAGCGGTACCACCCAGGCGGTGCCATCCCGGCGCGGGTGTGTCAGCATCACGAAGCCGAAGTCGGCCGGCAGGCCCTCGGCGATGGAGTTCCAGCTGTCAGCGTTGTCATCGGTCCGGTAGACCCCGTGGTGGTTCTGTGCGTAGAGGCGTCCTTCGACGACGGCGTCTGCGGCGATCTTGTGCACGCACTGGCCGAACTCCGGGTTGGGGTCGGGCATGAAGTAGGCCGAGATGCCCTTGTTGCGCGCCTCCCAGGACGACCCGCCGTCCAGCGAGCGGTACACACCGCCGGTACTCATGGCGACGTGCACGGTTTCTCCCGCCGGATCCACCACGATCGAATGTGCCGCCGCGCCTCCATATCCCGCTCCCCACTCACTGCGGTGCGGGTGGTCCCACAGGCCCCGGTTCAACTCGAAGTGCTCGCCGCCGTCCGTCGATTTCCAGACGGAGATAGGCTCAGCCCCCGCCCACACCACCCCGGGCCGGGACTCGGCGTCCGGGTAGATCTGCCATACGCGCTCCAGTGCGGCACCGGTGTCGCCTGGAAAGGTGATGGCGCCGTGCTCGGGCTCGGACCAGGTGGCGCCGAGGTCATCGGAGTGTGCAACGGTGGGTCCCCAGTGCGGGCTGCTGACTCCCACCAGGATCCTGGTGCGGCCGTCCCGGGTATCGATACCGATGCTGGGGATTTCGGCCATGAGGAAATGGGGGCCGGTGAAGGACCATTCCCGCCGGTCCCGGCTGGTGGCAAGCCACAGCCCTTTCTTGGTGCCGATTGCCAGGATGAAGGATTCTGCCGCCGTTGCCATGCGGACCATGCAACCACCGTCCGGGGGAACGCGCAACGGTTATCAGCCCGTCACCGGAGGGACCGCGGGCGGACAGGGGTCAGTCCACGAATTCAGACTGCGTTTCGATGAAGTCCCAGTCGGCAGCGGTGAGAACGGCGGCGGGATTGCCTGGATGCGGGCCGCCGGCTTCCGCGATCCCCTGGAGTACCGGAAGCGGCAACTCCGGAGCGCGGAGGTTCTGCCGCAGCCACTCTTTGCTGGCCAGGTCCAGGTCCAACCACCACATGTAGATTTCCACGATTCCCCCTCCCTGCTTCAGTTAAAACGGTAGGCGCGGCCCGAGCGGCGGACAAGGTCCCGCCGCTGAAGCAGGTGGCGCGGACCGGCTTTAGGGTACTGGCAGGTAACCTGGGCCGCCAGCCCCCAGGAAAGACGAGTACCCCCTACTGGCGACTGCCCCTGGCGGCGCCCCTAGCCTGAAATCTCAAAGCAAGCTGACCGTGTTGCTGGGGAATACGGCGCCACCTCTGGCCGTCCCCGCCATGGTCCGTTTCACGAACAGACATGGGGAGAAGACATGAAACGCACCTTAGCCACATTTGGGGCGGTGGGGCTTGGCCTCATGAGCCTCACAGCACCTGCCATCGCAGCTTCCGATCCAGTGGTCATCGCCCACTCCAGCGGAAGCGCGCTGATACCGCTGGTCAATGTCAGCGGCACGGGCGGCAACGGCAACGGCGGAACCAACAACGGCGGCGGCAATAATACTGGCGGGAACGGCAACGGCGGAACCAACAACGGCGGCGCCAACAATACTGGCGGCGGCAACGGCAACGGCGGCGGAACCAACAACGGCGGCGGCAACGGCAACGGCGGCGGCAACGGCAACGGCGGCGGAACCAACAACGGCGGCGGAGGCTCCAACAACGGCGGCGGCAACGGCAACGGCAACGGCAACGGCGGAGGCTCCAACAACGGCGGCGGCAACGGCAACGGCGGAGGAACCAACAACGGCGGAGGAACCAACAACGGCGGCGGCACCGACAACGGCGGAGGAACCAACAACGGCGGCGGCACCGACAACGGCGGAGGAACCAACACCGGCGGCGGCACCGACAACGGCGGAGGAACCAACACCGGCGGCGGCACCGACAACGGCGGAGGAACCAACACCGGCGGCGGCACCGACAACGGAGGCTCCAACACCGGCGGCGGCACCGACAACGGAGGCTCCAACACCGGCGGCGGCACCGACAACGGAGG